>DATFWO010000249.1:0-2463 GCA_035259205.1 Burkholderiales bacterium
AGCACGGCTACATGATGCAGGGAATGCCCAAGGCCTACGACGCGCGGGCGCGCGAGTTTTCCATGCGACGCGCAGTGGCGATCGTTGACGGTTTTCGTTCAAGGACTGTGCAGAAGGCCATACGCGAGGCTTCGTGACAGCAGGATGCGGAGCCGGGGCCCGCGAGCAACAGCGTCATTCTGGCTGACAGGAGGGGAGGAATAAACATGAGCGAGAGACTGGCGCGCCTTACGATCAGAACGTCGAGGGTTATGGCTGCGGCCTCCTTTGTGATCGGGTTAGCAGCTCAAACAGCCAGCGCGCAGGAGATGAAAATCGTCAGAACGGAGGCGCACATCGACGCGCTCGATCCGGGCATCCGGCTATTCGTGCGGGAAAAAATGCAGGAGGGGAACACGCAGTTCACGAACGAAAACGTCGTGCTCTTTCTGCATGGCGCGACCGCCCCGTCGACCTGCGATTTCGATCTCGGCTACAAGGATTATTCGTGGGCCGATTGGATGGTCAAGCGCGGCTATGTCGTATGGATGGGCGACTACCGCAATTACGGCTATTCGACCCGCGAGAAGGCGATGGACGAACCGGCTGCGAAAAACCAGCCGGTGACCCGTTCGTATCAGGCGTTGCGCGACATCGAAGCGATGGTGAATCACATCAAGCGTACCCGTGGCGTGCAGAAGGTGACGCTGATCGGCTGGTCCTGGGGCGCCATGATGGCCGGCTACTATGCTTCGCTGCAGAGCGAGAATGTGCACAAGCTGGTGCTCTATGCGCCGCTCTACAACTTCAACGACCACACCAACCTCGGCCCCGGCAGCGCCTTGCAGAACAAGCGCAAGCCGTACGAATTCAACTTTGCGTTAGGAGCGTATCGGCTTGCTTCAGAAGCGGCGAACACGGGACGATGGAACGGTGAGATTCCGCTCGAGAACAAGAACGAATATCGGGACGCTGCGGTCCCCGCCGCGTTCTGGGCCGAGTGCATGGCGACCGATCCGAGCAGCAACACTCGTAATCCACCGAGCTTGCGGGCTCCGAATGGCGTGCTGGAGGACTCGTTCTATCAGGCCACAGGCCGGCCGCTGTGGAACGCCTCGAGCATTTACGCTCCGACGCTGGTCATCGCTGGCGCTTATGACACATGGTCGTTTCCGGAGGACCGTGAAGGACTGATGCGCGATCTGGTGCATGCACCGGCGAAACGCAGCGTGTTGATTCCCGACGCGACGCATTTCGTCTTGTTCGAGAAGAATCGCTTTCAGTTCTTCGAGGAAGTGCTCAAGTTTCTAAAGCAGTAGCGCGCACAGGAGGAACGGCCCGAACGCGATATGCCGTCCGCATGCCCGCGATCCTGCTCGCCGTCACCGGACTCGATCCGCAGCCGTGGGAAGAACGCATGCGCGCGCTGGCGCCGCAGCGCGACATTCGGCTGTGGCCGCAGGGCTTGGGCGACCCCGCCGACATCGCCTATGCCTGCGCCTGGCACGCGCCACGCGGGCTGTTTGCCCGCTTGCCGCGTCTGCGGGCGATCTTTTCGCTCGGCGCCGGCGTCGATCACGTCTTCGCGGATCCGGATCTGCCCGACGTGCCGGTCGTGCGCATCGTCGATGCCGATCTCACCATGCGCATGACGGAGTACGTGGTGCTGCACGTGTTGATGCATCACCGCCGCCATCGCCTCTACGATACCCAACAGCGCGGGCGCGTGTGGCATGAGCATGCGCAGCCTCCCGCGAGCGCGGTCGCGGTGGGCGTGATGGGGCTGGGCGTGCTCGGCTGCGCCGCCGCGTTGGCGCTCGTCCGGCTCGGCTTTCGCGTCGCCGGTTGGAGCCGGACGCCGAAGACGCTCCCCGACGTCGAGACCTTTCACGGCGATACCGGGCTCAACGGCTTTCTCCGGCGCACGGAGATCCTCGTCTGCCTGCTGCCGGCGACGCCGGCGACGCAGGGCATGCTCGAGCTCGAGCTCATCCGCAAGCTCAAGCGCGATGGCGCCGCCGGCGGCGCCTATCTCATCAATGCCGCGCGCGGCGCGCTGCAGGTCGACGCCGATATCCTGGCGGCGCTCGAGGAGGGTTCGCTCGCGGGCGCAACGCTCGACGTCTTTGCGAGCGAGCCGCTTCCTCCGGCGAGCCCGCTCTGGCGCCACCCCAAGGTCACCATCACGCCGCACAACGCCGCTGCCTCCGACCCGCGCGCGCTCGCCGCCAACGTGCTGCGCCAGATCGAGTGCTTCGAGGCGGGGCTGCCGCTCGAGCACGTGGTCGATCGCGCGCGCGGGTATTAGCGCTTGGCGTGGCCCTCTCCCCGCAACGGCGGGGAGAGGGCACAAAGCAAGTTCGCCGCCTGCGCTGTTTCCACTTGTGCAGATGCGCTTTAGGTCCTTGCATTTTCGGCAGCTTCGGCCGGCACCGCTGCCCCACCCCACCGCCCCTCAGAACGATTCAGGTCCGCTTAAGGACT
>DATFWO010000250.1:0-13201 GCA_035259205.1 Burkholderiales bacterium
GCCGGGCGTCGATATCGTGCACATCGGCAGCAGCGACCTGTCGGCCGACCTCGGTTTTCCCGGACAAAACTCGCATCCCAGGATCCTGGGCGCGATCGAGCGCGTCGTCGCCGCGTGCCGCAAGCACGGCAAAGTGCCGGGCATGGGCGGCCTTTCGGGCGGTGGCACCAGGCCATACGAGCAGGCGATCAAGCTGGGCGCCCGCTTCTTCAGCGCCGCCAACGAATGGAGTCTCATGATGGCAGCGGGCGAGGAGCGAGTGCGCGAGCTGCGAGCGCTGACGCCGCGAGGGACAGGTGACGAGTGACGACTGACGAGTAACCGGGTGGCGAGTGACCTCGAGGAAGGAAAACCTATCCCCTATCACTCTTACTCGGCACGAATTCCGCTGACCTCCACGACCTTCTTCCACTTCACGATCTCGGATTCGACGAATGCCGCAAAGGCATCGTGCATTCGCTTGCCCGGTATTGCCCCCTGCACGAGGAAACGCTCCGCCGTTCCAGGGGCATTGAGGACCTTCGCCGCTTCATCGGCCAACCGGGCAATCGCGTTTTTCGGCGTGCCGGTGGGCACGAAGATGCCGGTCCAGCCGCTCACTTCGTAGCCCGGCACTCCGGCCTCGGCCACCGTCGCGATATCCGGCGTCGTCGGGAAGCGCGCGCCGCCGGTGACCGCCAGGGCTCGCAATCGGCCTGTCCTGACGTGCTGAACAGCCGTCGGCAGCGTCGAGAACATCATCTGCACGTGGCCGCCCAGCAGGTCCACGACGGCCGGCCCGCCGCCCTTGTAAGGAACGTGGACGAGGTTGGTCTTGGTCATCGCCCGGAACAGCTCGGCGGAAATGTGAGTCGATGTGCCGCCACCGGACGAGGCGAACGTGATCGCCCCCGGCCGGGCGCGCGCCAGCGCGATCAGCTCCTTCACCGAATACGCCGGCAGCGACGGATGGACGACGAGGATATTGGGCGCATCCGCGATCTGGAGCACGGGAGTGAAGTCCCGCCGCGTATCGTAGGGCATGCTTCTGTTGACGCTGAGGTTGATGCTATGGGAGATGCTCGTGACGAGCACCGTGTAGCCGTCGGCGGCGGCCTTGGCGACCACGTCGCTGCCCGTAACGCCGCCGGCTCCTCCCCGGTTTTCAATCACGAGCGGCACACCGAGCGCCTCCGCCATTCGCGGCGAGATGCTGCGCGCGCTGAAGTCGACGAAACCCCCCGGTGCGAACGGCACGATCACCCGTATCGGTTTCACGGGATAGACCTGTTGCGCGCTCGCGCCGCAGGCAACAAGGACGACGATCAAGCCGCAGATAAACGCAGATGAACGCAGATAGCAACCGCGATGACAGGTGAGCGGCGAGCCGCGAGTGGCGAACGGCAAGCAGCAAAGACAGAGCTTCACAATACCGCTCACCGCTAACTGCTAACTACCAAGGCTAGAAGCCGCGGAGCATCGCGGCGAACTTCGTGCGGATGCGGTCGTCGAGCTCGCGGCTGGACCGCGCAACCCTGGGGAACGTGTTGCGCTTCGTCCAGGGCTTGCACGCGTCGATCACCACGCGCGAGTTCAACCTGCGCTCTTCTTCCGGGTAGCTCGTCGGATCCAGCGTGGTGCTCCAGCAACCGCGCAGGATTTCGAGATCCTCGCGCGCATCGACGCGCGTGCACAAAGACCAGATCACGTCGTTCATGTTGGACGGATCGATGTCGTCATCCACCACGATCGTCCACTTGTTGGCGTAGGCGCCGGCGTGGCATTGAGAGGCGACCAGGCCCGCCTGCTTGGCGTGCCCCGGATACATCTGCTTGATGGAGATCGTCAGCCACATCCGGCTGCCCCCCGCTTCGTGCGCCCATACGCCCTGCACGCCCGGTATTCCCGCGCCTTCGAGCTGGCGCCAGACGGCGGCGCAGCGGTATGTCCCCCGATAGAACGTATCGTCGCAGGGCGGAACGGCGGGAACCGCGCCGAGCACGATCGGATCGTTGCGGTGCATGAAGGTCTCGATCCGGATCACCGGCTGCAGCTCCTTGCCGCCGGCGTAATATCCGGTCCATTCGCCGAACGGGCCTTCCTCGATCCGGTCGTCGGGCGAAATGTAGCCTTCGAATGCGATCTCCGCGTTGGCCGGTATCGGCAGGCCGGTTTGCGGGCCGAGGATCACTTCGACCGGCCGTCCCAGCATGCCGCCCACGGCGTCGTATTCATTCTTGCCGTAGGGAACCTCGATGCCTGCTATGGAGAACAGCAGCGGGTGCACGCCGGCGACGACTGCGATGGGGCAGCGCTCGCCGCGCTCGTGATAGCGCCGCATCAGGATGTCCCCGTGCTTGCCCTTGGAAATCATCACGGACGCGATGCGTGGATCGTCGTACACTTGCACCCGGTAGGCGCCGTAGTTGATCCAGCCCGAATCGGGATCCTTCATGATCACCATGCAGCCGGTGCCGATGTACGGTCCGCCGTCGTCCTCGTGCCATTTGGGCGCGGGTATCTTCGCGAGGTTGATGTCCTTGCCGGTCGCGACGTTCTCGAATACCGGACCGGTTTCGACCGTGACGGGCGGAATCCCTTTCGAACCGTCCAGGTATGTGCGCCAGTAGTTGACGAGATCCATCTCCGTGGAGTCGGCGGGCATGCCGAGCGCGAGCGCGATCTGCTTGACCCCCATCATGATGTTCGCGGCGACCCGGTAGCCGCGGGGATAGCCGGGGATGTCGTCGAAGAGCAGGGTGGGTCGTCCCGTCTGCCGCTGGTAGATGTCGACGATGCCGCCGATTTCCTCCATGCGCTCGGCGCCGCTGATCTTCTGCAGCACGCCCGCGGCTTCCAGTTGCGCAAGCCAGTCTCTCAAATCCGGATTCGCCATTGCGTGCTCCTTGCCTCGTGGATTGGTCCTGGCTTCTTGTCGCCTTGATGCGCGGTTTCAATATTCCGCCCGGATCTTCATCGTGCGGATGATGTCGGACCACCGCTTGTAATCCGCGCGCATGAGCGCGTTGATTTCCTCGGGCGTGCCGCCGGCGGGCTCCGCTCCCCCGGACAGTATGCGCTCGGATCCATACGAAGACTTGATGATGGCCGCCACGGCTTCGTTGATGCTGCGGACTACGGGCTTCGGCGTGCCCGCGGGCGCGATCAGCGCGTTCCACCCATTCGTGGAAAATCCCGGGACTCCCGATTCGGCGATGGTCGGCACGTCGGGCATGGACGCTATGCGTTTCGCGTCAGTGCTCGCGAGCAGGCGGAGTCTCCCCGACTTGATGTGCGGCATGGCGGGCAGCGGGTTCACGAATATCACCTGGACCTGGCCGGCGATAGTGTCGGTCAGCGCCGGTCCGGTGCCCTTGTAGTTTACGAAGACCATCTGCGTTCCCGTCATGCGCTGAAAGAGCGCGCCAGACAAGTGCCCCATACCGCCGAGCCCGGACGAGGTGTAGTTGAGCGAGCGCAGCTTGCACAATGCGATGAGCTCCCGCACGGATTGCGCCGCTACCGACGGGTGCACGACCAGGAGGTAAGACTGAGACGCGGTGTGGATCACCCCGGTGAAGTCCTTGATCGTGTCGTAGGGAGATTGCCGGTAGACGAACGGCGCCGTGATGAACTCGACCGAAACCATGCCCAGGGTATAGCCGTCGGGCGCCGCCTTCGCCACGATCTGGGTGCCTACAATGCCGCTCGCTCCGGGGCGGTTGTCCACGATGATGGGCACGCCCCAGCGTTCGTTGAGCGGCCCCGAAGCCATGCGCGCCAGTATGTCGAGGCCACCGCCCGGAGCGTAAGGGACGACGATGCGGACGGGCTTGCTGGGAAAACCGGGCTCGAGTCCGGGCTGTGCAAGGATTGCACCGCTGCACACCCACAAAACCATTGCGAGCGGACCAGACCGGAAACGGGCAAAGCGCATGATGAGGCCGGCGGTGATCGAAAACGCTTCCGGGTTTCACTTGTAAAATTTCCGGGAATGGTATCAGATGGATAGGCAGGTTTCCTTCCGATGGCATGGATCAGGGGTAAAGATATGTCCGGCGACAGCGGTGTTCTTGCACGCAAGGTAACGGAGAGCTACGGCGATTTGAGGGGTTGGCTCGATCGCGTGGAGCGGATGGGCGAGCTGCTGCGCGTCACCGGCGCGCATTGGGACGCGGAAATGGGCGCGATCACGCACATGCTCACGGAGAAGAGCCGCGGGAATGCACCCGCGCTGCTGTTCGACGACATCCCGGGGTATCCGAGGGGTTTTCGCACGCTCTACGGTCACTTCTCGTCGGTGCGGCGGGTTGCGCTGACCCTGGGCCTTCCCCTGGAATACGAACGCAAGGTGGATATCGTGAAGAAGTACCACGAGCGCGTGCAAAGCATGACGCCGCTGCCTCCGCGCTACGTGAAGGACGGTCCGATACTGGAGAACGTCATCGAGGGCGACAAGGTCGACGTGCTGAAATTTCCTGTGCCGCGCCATCACGAGCAGGACAAGGCGCGCTACATAGGCACGGCGAACTGCGTCATCACTCAAGACCCCGATGCTGGCTGGTTCAACCTCGGCTGCTACCGCAACCAGGTCTACGACGGCAGGACGATCGGCTGCCAGATCACCGAGGGCAAGCACGGCCGCATCCACCGCGACAAGTATTTCGAGCGCGGACAGTCGATGAAGGTCGTCGTGCTGGTCGGGCAGGACCCGCTGCTCTTCATGCTGGCGGCGAGCCCGCTGCCCGATGGCACCAGCGAGCTCGATTTTGCGGGCGGGCTGCGCGGCGAGCCGGTTGAAGTCATACGCGGTCCGTACAGCGGCTTTCCGATCCCGGCTCACGCCGAAATTGCGATCGAAGCCGAGGCCGTTCCCGGACAGGTGAAGGAGGAGGGCCCCTTCGGCGAGTGGATGGGCTACTACTCGGACGACACCGTCGCCCGGCCGTACCTGAACGTGAAGACCATTTTGCACCGGAACAATCCCATCCTGACTTGCGCACCGCAGCACAAGCCGGTGGACGAAACCGGGCTGCTAAAGGGCATCGCCGGATCGGCGCAGATCTGGCGCGCGCTCGAAGCGAGCGGCCTGCCGGACATCCTGGGGGTATGGAACCACGAAGGCGCGCCCGCGACGCGCTTCACTGCGATCCAGATCAGGCAACGCTACCCAGGACACGCGCGCAACGTGCTGCACGTCGCCTCGAACTGCCAGGGCGGCGCCTACGCTGGAAAGTGGACGGTGGTAGTGGACGAGGATGTCGACGCCGGCGACCTGGACCAGGTGCTGTGGGCGATGAGCACGCGCTTCGATCCGGCCACGGACATCGACCTCATTCAGAAGGCGTGGGCATCGAAGCGCGATCCGCTGTATCTGCCCGGCAACTTCAACAATCGCATCCTGATCGATGCCTGCATCCCGTACGACATGAAGCTGAAGGGCAAATTTCCGCCGGTGGTGGACGTGAGCCCGGAGCTGCGGGCGAAGATCCGGGCGAAATTCGGGCAGATCAAGTTCCCCTAGGATTTCTCGGACTTTCGTCCGATAAATCCTTACCAAAACTCTCTCCGTCAACCGGACGTTGACGCCCGCCGTGAGCTGACTCAGGCCGAGTCCACCGATTCCGGCAAAGCAGCTACCCGCTCGCCGCTCTCGGTGCGGCCGGGAGGGCGGGCCCCGGCAGAGCGAACAGCCCCTTCGGCAACGACTGGATGAAGGCGAGTGCGTCGTCGAGCTTCACCACGTCGGCGTACTTGGCGTGCATGTCGCAGAGGGTGATCGCGTGGCTCGCCTGCGATCGGTCGAAGCAGCCTTCCTCGACGATTGCAACGCGGTAATTGTTCGAGAATGCATCGACCACGCTCGCGCGCACGCAGCCGCTCGTGGTGGTGCCGGTCACGATGAGGCTGTCGGCGCCGAGCAGCACCAGGTAGCTCGCCAGGTTGGAGCCAAAAAACGCGCTCGGCTTCTGCTTGCAGATCACGATGTCCTGGGGCTGCGGCGCGATCTCGGCGACTATGGTATTGCCGTCCAGGTTGGTTTCCGCCGTTCGCTGCCGCTCGAACGAGCGGGTGTTCTTCCACGTCCAGGAGCCGCGGTCCCAGGCATCGTCCCGCTGCACCCCGGTCGTGTAGATGACGGGCAGACCGCGCGCCCGCGCTGCTGCGTTGAGCTTCTTGATCGCCTTGATTCCTTCCCAGGCCTCGGCGCCGCAGGAATTGCGCCAGCGCTTGACCGATTCCTGTATCGGCTCGGGCCGGTCGCCGCAGAAATTGTAGTTGACGTCGACCACGAGGAGCGCCGGGCGTCTGCCGTAGCCCTGGCGGGCGCCGTAACCCGCCGCCGCAAAGACCTGCTTGTCGCGCTCGGTCAGAAACCGGTTCCACACTGGCTCGCTCATGGCCATCTCCTCTGGGTTACCGCCGCCGGCTCAATCGGGTTTGATGCCCACGGTCCTTACCACCTTACCCCATTTTTCGATCTCGGTCCTGAGGAAAGCGGAAAACTCGCCCGGAGCTAGAGAGCGGACATCGATCGCCTGGCGGGCGAGCTGCTCGCGGAAATCGGCCTCCGAGACGATCTCCTTTAGGCCGGCCCGGAGCTTGCCGATCGCGTCGCGCGGAGATCGCGCGGGCACGACGAGCGTATACCAGGACGGGACATTGACGCCGCTCACGCCGCTCTCGGCGAGCGTGGGCACCTCCGGCGCGAACGGGGAACGGGCCGGGCTCGTGACGGCCAGGGCGATCAGCCGGCCTGAGCGCACGAACGGAAGGCTGGAGGCGATGGAGCCGAAGAACAACTGGGATTCGCCGGCCAGCACGGCGCTTGCGGCCGGCCCGGCGCCTTTGTAGGGGACGTGCACGATGTCCACGCCGGCGACCAGCTTGAACAGCTCGGTCGCGAGATGAAGGTTGGTCCCGGAGCCGCTCGACGCGTAGTTGAGCTTTCCGGGCTGGCTGCGGGCGAGCGCGATCAGCTCCTTCATCGAGCGGACGGGTATCCCAGGATAGCTTACGACGATGTGATAGGAAGACGCGAGTATGTCGAGGGCGGCGAGATCGCCGAGCGGATCGTAGGGAACCTTGCCGACGTTCGGCGAGATGGCGAGAGGCCCGATGAAGCCCAGCGCCATCGTGTAGCCGTCGGGCGGAGCCTTCGCGGCGGTATCGGTTGCGATGACGCCCCCGCCGCCGGCGCGATTGTCCACGACGACCTGCTGTCCGAGGCGGTCGGTCAGGCGTCCGGCGAGGATGCGGGCGAGGAGATCGTTACCGCCTCCGGGCGGAAACGGGACGAGCAGGCGGAGCGGCCGCGACGGATAATCGGCGGCAGCGGACGGCAGCACCGCCGCCAACTGTGCAAGCACCAGCGACGCCAGAATTGCGCGCGCGATCCAACGGCCTGACCAACTCAAGCAAAGCACTCCCTGTCGGGCTCGGGGGAGCCTATAAGAAATAGGTTCTAGAATACCAAGCATTTTCCATCTTTCTGTAATCCGTGAAGTGGCGGCAGCTCGCGGGTGAAGTGGCGGAATTGCACGGATATGGCCCTGCGCTTTGACGATATCGGCAACCGGCTGAAGGCCTTTCGGCTCGGCTCGGGGCTGAGCGCGGACGCGATCGCCAAGCGCCTCGGCATCTCCCGCGCGGCGCTCTACCGGTTCGAGAAGGGCGAGCTCGCCAAGATCGACACGCTCGAAAAGCTGGCGGACCTGCTCGGCGTCTCGGTGCCCACCTTGCTCGGAGTGGGGGTGGAATACATCGCGTCGGCGGTGGCGTACTTCGAGCGGCTGCGCCAGATCGAGGAGACCGCCGAGCACATCGTGGTGCTCGCCGGGCCGATCTCGTACCTACTGTCTTCGGACGCCTTCGACGACAAGCTCGTGGAAGTGCTGAGCGAGAGCATTCCGGAGGGCCTGAAAGACCGCGAGCGGCCGCTCAGGGAGATCCGCGAAATCATGGTCATACTCAAGGCGCGCAAGGAGGCGTATCGCAAGCGCCAGCCCGGCATCGTCAACCTGATTTCTTCGTCGGAAATCGAGCGCTTCCTGCGCGACGGCCTCGCCGGCAGGCATCAGCTGTCCGAGAAAATCCGCCGCGAGCGTCGCAGGCAGGCGCGGGCCGAGGTCGCGCATTTCGCCAGGGCGGTGGAGGAGCAGCCGATCGGAGTGCAGATCGGCATCGTGCCCGATACGCTGCCGCACACGGGGTTTCAGATCTTCCGGCAGCCCGACCGCCAGGTGCTCTCGATCAGCCCGTTCCGGCTGGGCGAGCAGCCCAACGTGCGCGTGGGCGTAGCCATGATCACGTCGGCGCCCGAGGCGCTGGCCCTGCACCAGAAGGCGGCCGGGGAGATGTGGGCTCGCGCGCTCAAGGGAGCGGCTGCCGCGAAATTCCTGCGTGGTCTGATCGCGCGCTATCGGCGCTGATCGGTTAGAACCTGTTTCATAACTAGGCGCGTGATGCGTTGTGGCCAGGACGGACCGGATGCAAGGCGCCCGACGAAGGCCATATGTCGATATGGTCGAGGAGGGCAACGCAGCAGCCGACCGTCCTGGCCGCAACCCGGAAGGACGGGGCAATCTGGGCGCATTTCTTTGTCGGGAGCCCTCGCAATATCGACATATTGCTTCGGACTCTCCTCCTCGAACTGCATCCCACCTTGCCTCCGTCGCACACGTGCCTAGTTGTGAAACAGGTCCTAGTGCCGGTGGTGCCCTCAAAAAAGATAGACCGTGCTTCGTGGACTATACTCGGCGCTGGAGATCACGCCGCTCCGTCAAGGGGCCGCGGTCGCGTTCGGAGCTTGGGCATGCGGGGTCCTCCGAGGTTGCTGTTTTTCGTCTTGTGCGGTGTAGCGGGCGCTGCCGCTGCGCAGGCGCCCGGCTATCCGGCACGGCCGATCCGCATGATCGTGCCGTTTGCACCGGGCGGCGGGTCCGACGTGACCGCGCGCATACTCAGCGCGAAGCTGTCTGAACGGCTCCAGCAGCGGGTGGTCGTGGATAACCGCACCGGGGCGGGCGGCGCGATCGGCGCGGAGATCGCGGCGAAAGCCCCACCCGACGGCTACACGCTGCTGCTGGGATCGGCCTCCGAGATCGCGCTGTACCCGGCGGTGGCCACGAAGGTCGCGTACGACCCCGTGCGCGACTTTGCGCCCGTCGCGCTGGCTGGCGACATCCCCTTCCTGCTCGTCACGCACCCCTCGTTGCCGGTGCGCGATACCAAAGGACTTATCGCGCTCGCCAGGGCCCGGCCCGGTGAGATCAACTACGGGTCGGCCGGCAACGGTTCGACTTCCCATCTCACGATGGCGATGTTCGGGTCGCTCACCGGGACCAGGCTGGTTCACATTCCGTACAAGGGCAGCGCGCCGGCCACCGCTGACCTCGTCGCGGGGCATTTGCAGGCCATGATGGGGACGTTGCCGGCGGCGCTGCCGTTCGCGAGGAGCGAGCGGCTGCGCGCCCTCGCGGTATCGAGCGCCCGGCGCTGGCCGAGCGTTCCCGAGTATCCAACGGTCGCCGAGTCCGGGGTGCCCGGGTTCGAGGTCATTTTGTGGACCGGCGTGCTCGCGCCTGCCGGCACGCCCCGCGAGATCATCGCCGTGCTGGAGCGCGAGATTGCGCACATTCTGACCTTGCCCGACGTGAAGGAGAGCCTGGCTCGCCAGGGCGCCGAGATCAACACGGCGGGCGCAGCGCAGTTCGCAACCTACATCAAGGGTGACCTCGCGAAGTGGGCGAAGGTGGCGAGGGATGCCAATATACGCGTCGACTAGAGATCCTATCGTTTCTATACCCCGGGCGGCGTGATAGGTGCTGTGGGACAAGGCGCGGATGTCCCCGTGCTCATCGGCCGCCAGCGCAGGACCAGTGCCGCGATGTCGTCGGCCTGCGGCGCTTCCCCGGCAAAGGTGCGCACGTTGGCCACCAGCGCGGACAGCAACTCGCGTCCGGGCAGCCGGCCGAGCTCGCCGAGCGCGGCGCGCAGGCGGGCCTGGGAATACTGCGTGCCGTCGACCGCCGTGGCCTCGGTGATCCCGTCGGTATACACGAAGAGCCCGTCACCGGGCGCAAGCTGCAATCGCATCGTCGGATAGGCTTGCCCCGGCCATGCGCCGAGCGGCAAATGCGCTTCGCACGCGAGGGGGACGACGGTGCCGTTGGCGCCCACGTGAAATGGCGGCGGATGCCCTGCGTTGGCGAGCTCGACCAGCCCATCGGCGAGGCGCAGCCTGCCGGCGAGAAGGGTAGTGAACATCAGTGCTTCGTTCGCCTCACGCAGTTCGGTGTTCACGGCCGAAAGCACAGCGCCCGGCTCACCGGCGGTGCCTTGCCTCGTCGCTACCGATCGCAGGCTGCTCCAGGTGCGCGCCATGAAGAGCGCCGCCGCCACACCCTTGTCCGAGACGTCGCCCACCGCGAACCACAGGGTGTCGCCTTCGCCGGGAAACCAATCGCAGAGGTCGCCACCGACCTGACGCGCCGGCTCGAGCGCCGTGTGCACTGTCGCCGGCACATCGGGACGGTCCAGATCGTCGGGCACCATGCCGAGCTGGAGCGCGCGCGCCGCCATCAGCTCGCGTTCGAGCTGCTCGAGCCGTCTGCGCGTCGCCTCGCGGATCGTATCGCGCAGCCGTTTCTTCTCCAGGGTGGCGTTGACGCGCGCCCGGAGCAGGGTAGCGTTGATCGGCTTGGTGAGGTAGTCCTCGGCGCCGAGCTCGATGCACTCGACGACGCTCGCCAATTCGGAGAGCGCCGAAACCATGATTACCGGCAGATCGGCGAGCCGTCCCTCGCTGCGCAGCGCCTCCAGCACCTGCGGCCCGCTCATGCCGGGCATCATCACGTCGAGGAGCACGAGATCGAAGCGCTCGCGCGCGATCAGCGCGAGCGCTTCGCGACCCGACGCGGCGGCAGTCACTGCGCGATAGCCGAGCCGGGCGAGGCGCGCAATCAGCACCGCGCGGTTGTCTTCGACGTCGTCGACCACGAGCACCGCGGGTTCGGCGGCGTCGGTCGAAGCGTACGGGTCGGGAGTCGTCATGATGACAGAATAACAGCCATTGACGGCGCGCACGCGCCGGCTCTAGAGTCGGGCCATGCCTGGCGCTGGGCCCGAGGACCTTCGTGCCGCTCCCGATTCGGATCGGAGCGGGCACGCACTCCCCGCACAAACCGGCGTCGCGAGCCGCTCCTACCACCCGATCGTCCGGCTCGACTACTTCGTCCGGCTGCTTGGCTGCCCGCTTGCGGCCCTGATCATCGTATCGACCCGCTGGCACGAGCCTACCGGTCCGGCGATCTGGGCGGCGCTCGCCTTGTACGCGCTCGTCTGGCCGACCTTCGCGTTCCTCGTCGCTTCGCAAAACCGGGACCCGAAGCGCGTCGAGCTCATCAACCTGATGGTGGACTGCGCGCTCTTCGGCGTCTGGGCCGCGCTCGTGTCGTTCCGGCCGTTGCAGACGGGCGTATTCGTGACCGGCATCCTCTGCAGCGCTGCGAGCGTGGGTGGGTGGCGGCTTTTCGTGAAGGGCGGCCTGGTGCTGGCCGCGGGCGCAGGCGCCACGGGCTGGCTTGCCACGGGCTTTCGCTTCGCTGCCGACGAGTCGGCGCTGACGGTTGCGTTGTCGATCGCCGCCCTCTTCCTCTATCAACTCCTCCTCGCGTTCGAGACTCACCACCAGGCGCGGCGCCTGGTGCAAGGCCGGCACTACATGAAGGAGCAGGCCGAGCAGATCAGCCGGCAGAACATCGCGCTCGACGAGGCGCTGCAGCAGCAGACCGCGACGACCGAAGCGCTCAAGCTCATGAACCGTTCGCCGGTGAAGGATCTCGAGCCGGTGCTGCAGAACATCATCGAGAGCGCCGCGCGGCTGTGCGCCGCCGATTTCGGGATCATCTACCGCTTCGACGGCAGGGCGTTGCGCCCGGCCTTCTATCACGGCTTCACCGCCGCGTTCGAGCGCGTGCGGAGGGACGTCGAGATTCTCCCGGGGCGGGGCTCGAGCGCGGCGCGCTGCGCGCTCGAGCGTCGCCCGGTCCACATCCGGGACGTGCTGGCCGATCCCGAGTACACGCACACCCAATCGCAGCAGCTCGCGGGCTACCGGGCGGCGCTGTCGATCCCGCTGTTGCTCGGCGAAAGCCTCCTGGGCGTCATTACCCTGCTGCGCACCGAGGCGCGACCGTTCGCGACCCGGGAGATCGATGTTGTGACGGGCTTTGCCGAACAGGCGACGATCGCCATCCACAAGGTGGAACTGCTGCGCGAGCTCGAGGGCCGGACGAACGAGCTTGCGCGCACGGTGCAGGAGCTGCACGCCCTCGGCGCCGTGAGCGAGACGGTGAACGCCACGCTCGATCTGGAGCGGGTGCTGACGACAATCGTCGCGCACGCCGTCGAGCTCGCGGGCGCGGACGCGGGGGCGATCTACGAGTTCGACGAAGGAGAGGGTGGCCGCTTCGTGCTGCGCGCCACGCACGGGATGAGCGCGGAGCACATCGCCGGCGTGCGCGCCGAGTCGCCCCGCCTGGGGAGAGGCACGCTGGGCCGCGCAGCGGCCGCGCAGGCGCCGTATCAGGTAGCCGACATACTCGCCGCCGACGATTACGCCGGGCCGATATCGGAGCGCAACATCCGGGCGGGGTACCGGGCGCTGCTCGCCGTGCCGCTCATCCGCGAAGGGAACCTCATCGGCGGCCTGGTCGTGCGCCGCCGCACGCCCGGGGAGTTCAGCGCCGATCGGGTGAGCCGGCTCGAAACGTTCGCGTCCCAGTCGACGCTCGCGATCCAGAACGCGCGCCTTTTCGGCGACTTGCAGAACAAGAGCCGCGAGCTCGAAACCCTGTCGCACCGGATCGAGCGGCTCTACCGGCTGTCCACCGCGATGCAGCAACCGCTCTCGCTCAAGGAGCAGCTGCACCGCGTGCTCGACAGCGCATGCGACGTCGTGGGCATCGATCGCTTCTACGCGTGGCTCGTCACTCCGCAGGGCGACAAGCTCGTGAATCTCGTCGGCGCCGGGATGTCGTCCGAGGACCTGGAGTTGTTCGAGGGGTGCGAGCTGCCGATCGCGGCCGCGGGCGCGCTCGGCAAGGCCTACCGCGAGGGCGTGCCGCTCGTCTACACCGACGAGAACCCGCTGCCCCCGGAACTGTATCTCCCGAGCGAGCACCTCCTTGCTGTGTTGCGCACGACGCGTTTCGTCGTG
>DATFWO010000251.1:0-62292 GCA_035259205.1 Burkholderiales bacterium
CGAGACTCGCAGGCTAGAGCGCGGACGGCCGGCCGGGGCGCCCCATCACGGCTCCCTGGACAGATGCGGGAAGTCCACGGGCACGAGAGACAGCATGCCCCAGGCGGCGCGGCGGATGGCAAGATCGAGCGCGAGCGCTCCGCGTATCAGCGCGTCATTGGCATATTCGGCGCGCAGGCGGCGCGCCTCGTAGTTTAGAAGCTGCAATTCCAGTTTGTGGCTCACAGTGACCTCCGTTTGCGGTGATTGACAGCGTCACTCTAGGCCCGGACAATGAATTTGAGAAACGAATGTTTTAAATGCCAAGCATGAAAGGAATTCATGATAGCCGCCAACCTCGACATCGACCTCCTGCGCAGCTTCGCCGCCGTGGTGGACTGTGGCAGTTTCACCGCCGCGGGCGAGCTCGTGGCGCGCACACAATCGGCCGTAAGCGTGCAGATCAAGCGCCTGGAGGAAATCCTCGGGAAAACGGTGTTCGAGCGTTCGAGCCGCTCCCTGACGCTTACGCCGGCGGGCGAGACCCTGCTCGGCTACGCGCGTCGCATCCTCGAGTTGAACGACGAGTCGGTGCGGCGCATCGTCGAACCTCCCGTCACCGGCGTGATCCGGCTCGGCATCACCGAGTATTTCGTGCCCACCGAGCTGCCGCAAATCCTGGCGCGCTTCATCGCAGCCTACCCCGGTGTGCACCTCGAGGTTCGCATGGGATTATCGCGTGACCTGCGCAACGAAATTGCCGCCGGGACACTCGACGCCGCGATCGTGCGCCTTGCGCCGCATGAGCGTGCCAAGGCTATCTGGAGCGAAGCGCAGGTCTGGGTGGCGCGGGAGGGATGCGAGCCGAAGGGCGGGGAGGTCGTTCCACTCGCTTTGTTGCCAGCGCCTTGCGTGCTGCGCGAGCATGCCCTCGACTGCATGAAACGCCTGAAGCGGCGCTGGAAACTCAGCTTCACCGGATCCAGCATGGCGAGCGTTCAGCTTGCAGTAGTTGCCGGGTTGGGCGTTTCCATCGTGCCGCGGTCGTCGCTCCTGCCGGGAATGCAGGTCTTGAATCGCGGCCGGGAATACCCTGATCCGGGGCGGTTGCACGTGGGCGTGCAGCGCGGAGCATCTGCAAGGAAGGACATCGTGGACGCGCTGGAGCGGGTGATAGGACAGACGCTGAATGTGGTGGCGGTGAGTCGGGCGGTGGTCTGACGGGAACGCGCTATTCGCGCAGCGCAGCAAGCCGGTCCAGACACTCGAGCGTTTCTGCTTCCAGCACGCTCACCAGCTCGGCCGCGGGCAGCGCACGGGACAGCGATGCGGCTTGCCCCGCGTACATTGCCACGAAGTCGGGACTCCCGGCCTTTGCCGCTGCAGCCCGCAGCTTGCCGGTGATGGCATTCTGTGCGGGAAAGACGAGGTGCGGTGCCTCGCGCTGGTGCATTTCGCGTATGAAGCGGTTCGAGATCGCCCGCGCGGGCTTGCCTGAAAACTTCTCCGTAACGAGAGTCGCGTCCTCCTTCGAGTCGAGGATACCCTGCTTGTGCACTTGCGAGGCGCCGCTTTCGGGACAGGGCACGAACGCGGTGCCGAGCCATACCGCCTGTGCTCCCAGGGCAAGCACCGCGGCGATGCCTGCGCCATCCATGATGCCGCCGGCGGCTACGACTGGAACCTTGACGTTGCGCACGATCATGCGCACCAATGCGAGGGTGCCAGTCATCGATTCGTACGGATCGCGCAGGTAGCTTCCGCGGTGTCCTCCGGCTTCGGCTCCCTGCGCGACGACGAAATCCAGTCCCAACGCTTCCAGGCGCCGCGCTTCAGCGATGCAGTTCGCGCTGCCGCCGACCTTCACGCCCAGGGTCTGGATGCGGCGCACACGCTCCTGGGGCAGGTCGCCAAGGTGGAATGTGAATACCGCGGGCCGGATCTCCTCGATGGCGCGCAATTGCGCGTTGAGGTCCAGCCCGTACGGGGCACGCGCGGGTTCGGGGAGCGGCACACCCAATTCCCGGTAGTAGCCTGCGACGGCGTCGAGCGCTCCGCGCTGCGCCGGCGCATCGACCGCATCGGGCTCCGCCGAGACGAACAAGTTCATGTTGAAAGGTAACTGCGTCTGCGTCCGTATTTCGGCCGCATCGCGCAGCATGGCCTCGGGTTGGCTAAGAGTGGAGCCCAGGGAACCGAGCGCTCCGGCCTTGCTGACCGCAACGACCAGCGCGGGCGTGGAAGCGCTCGGCATCGGGGCCTGGATGATCGGCAGGCGTATGCCCAGCCGCTCGCAGAGCGGGGTATGCAACATTCTCATTTCTCCTTCATGGCACCGCGCCGGACAGCTCGCGCAATGCCTGGGCGGCTTCCGGCCGCGAGGGTTGCGTATGCTCCAGTTCGGTCAGCAGCGCGCGGGCCGCGACAGCATCGAGGCGGCCAAGGGATACCGCCAACCGCAGCAGCGGGTCGTACGCTGGGCGGAAATCGGGACTCATATGCAGCACTGACAAAAGCGGCTCGCGAACCTGCGTCAACATGCGCCGGACGTCGGGCGTCGGCCGCACGTCGCGGCCCGCCTCGATGAAGCGATTTCGAGCTGCCCAGTATGCCGTCAGGCGGGACGTCAAGGCAACGTCGTGCGGCGCTGCGACGAGCTCGTCGGGGCCGATCTCGACTTCGCGCAGCAAGGCGATCAGCCGATCGCGCGGCAGGGAATCGGGAGCATAGGTGACGCGCGGCGAGCGATGAGCGACGACCGGATGGTCGTCAGTGTTGACGGGCGCGCTGCCGGCGAAACGCGCGAGGGTGCGCGGTCCCGCGATGAAGCTGCCGAGCAGCGCGAGTTCGTCGGCAATCCCGAACTCGGAGGGGCCGCGCCGCATTTTCACGCCGACCAGGCGCGCCCTCACCTGCGCGATATCGAACGGCTTCTCATCGCGCCGGGCGACCAGCCCAACGACGGGCGTGTCCAGGCTGTTGGTGGCGAGCATCGCCCAGCCGCGCGGATAGACAGTGAGGAAAGCACGCACAATGCTGCGGAGGGTTTCGAGATCGAGCTGGTGCAAGGGCAGCCATTGACAGAAGAGGCCGTCCGCAGCAAGCCGGTCCCGCACGGCTGCGAAATGCTCCACCGTGTAGAGGGCACCCGAGCCGCTGCGTGCGGGGTGGAAGTTGTCGGAAACGATCAGGTCATAGCGCTCCCGGGTGATGCGCACGAAGCGTCTCGCGTCGGCAGCCACCAGGTGCAGTCGGGGGACGGTCCCGCTATCCTGGAACCCAAGCTCTAATCTGCGCCTGAAGTAGTCCGATGCGGCTATGACCTCCGGCAACAGCTCGACCGCATCGACGTCCAGTTTCGGATCTTCGGCCGCCGAATACGCGGTAACGCCGGTGCCCAGCCCGAGGAACAGCGCACGCCGCGGCGACGGATGAAGCAGGAGCGGGAGGAGCGCCTGGCGGGCGTCGGCAAGCAAGGTGGCGCTGCTGCCTTCCTGCTGCCGGTTATTGATCCGCAAGCGCGCCACACCGTCAGCGTCTTCCACGACGCTTACCGCCCCCATCGCACCGTCCTCATAGCTCACGATACGACCGCCTTCGGGAACAGCGACGAAGGTCAGCGACGGCGTCCATAGGGTCAGCATTGCGACCATAGCCGCCGTAGCCCAAAAGCTCGGCGCGGACCCAATGCGCGGCAATCCTGAGGACAACGACAGGGCCAGATAGCCGGCCGCGACGAGCAACAGCGCGAATTTGGGTCCGAACGCGGGCACGAGCATTACGCCGAACAACATGGGAGCGACCGCCGCGCCCAGCGTATTGGCGCCGAGAGCACGCCCGAAACTGGTGCCGCCCGCGCGTGCGGTCGTCGCGAGGTGGCTGAAGAGCGCGCCCATGACGATGGTGGGCAACAGGAATGCCGCCATCGCGAGCGCAGCTTCCGCGGCCAGCGCCGCCGCCAGGCTGGGGCCGAGCGCACGCAGCACCGCCGCCTTGACGGTTTCGGCGTAACCCAGGCTCACGGTGCCGAGCAGGCAAGCGGCCGCGAGAACGTGCAGCAATCGGTCGCGCAGGCGCTCGGGTCCGCCCGCCTCATCTTCCCGATACGACAGCCAACGCCCGCACAGCCGACTGTGATATGCGGCCGCACCGAGCGCGGTGCCGACGAGGTACACGGCGAGCAACATTGCGAAGGTGTAGACCGTGTTCTCGGCCACCTGGCTCAGCACCCGGACGACGAGCACCTCGTAGCCGATTCCAAGCAATCCAGTCACAGCGAGTATCGTCAAAGTGCCGGGCACGGCCGATTTCGTCGTCAGCGCGGCGTTTTCAGGCGCAGTAAAGAGCCGCAACGCCGCCGCCGCGCACAAGAGATTGAGCGCCACGCACACGGCTGCGGTGCGCGCCAGGCCGAATTCCGGCACCAGCCAGAACGCGGCGAGCAGCACTCCCAGGACGGCGCCGAAGGTATTGCCTGCGTACAGCGCGGCGATGCTTGTCCCTTGACTCTGCATCCGCGCCAGCACCCGCTCCATCGCGGGCAGCGTCGCACCCATAGCCGCCGTCGCCGGCAGCAGCAGGAGAAAAGTGCCACAGAAGGCGACGGCCCACTGCCATGCCGGCGAAGGCTGCGCGCCGGTGATTTGGAGGAGCAGGCCCGTGATCGGGGCCATGAGGAATGCGAGCGCCAGGCTCCACAATCCGATCATGCCCTCGCACCCCGCGTACCAGCGTTCAGGCTGCGGGCTGCGATCGATGCGGGGGCCGAGAAGCAGGGCGCCCACCGCCAGACCGCCGAAGAAGGCCGCAACCACCGCAAACACGGCCGCCGCTTCGTGGCCCAGCCACAGCGCGCTTTGCTGCGTCCATACGATCTGGTAGCCGAGGGACGCGAAGCCCGAGGCCATCATCAGGCCGAGCGCGAGGCGTCGGCGGCCATCGTCCGGCCACGACGCGACCTTCACAGCGACGACCGACCTCTCGACGGCGCCAGGCTTAGAACTATTTCATGTATCGGCACGTGTGCGACGGAGGCGATGTGGGATGCAGCTCGAGGAGGAGAGCCCGAAGCAATATGTCGATATTGCGAGGGCTCCCGGTCCTAGCCACTGAAAGAGATCTTGTAACCCCAGGAGTCCAGGCCCGTCGGAATCGCGTTGAAGGACATCGTGATACGGCGCTCGCCGGGGTTCGGCGGCACCGCGTGCATGAGGTAGCTCGGAAACAGAACGAGGTCGCCCGGCTGGGGCAAAGGGCTGATCCACTTGTCGGCGTTGTACGGTCCCGAGCTTATCCCGGCGTGGTCGTTCTTGAATGCAAAATCAACACCTCCCGGTGATTTCATGAACACCGTGCGTGCGTCCGGGTGGGTGGGCGTGAGGTAGACGACGCCCGAGATGAAGCTGTTCGCGTGGTTGTGCATCGCCTGGCGGCCGCCGGTGCCCAGCACGTTCACCCACATCTCCTTCAACGACCATCCCAGGCGCTCGCCGAACAACAGCGCCCCGAAGTCCGTGAGCAGAGGGGTGATGAGCGCCGCGGCTTCGACGAACAGCGGGCTCTCGCTCGGGCGCAGCACCGCCGTGTGGGAAAGATTGGGCGACGAGTTGTTCGCCTGATCGGCGATCGCACTGAAGTACTTCACCAAGCCGGTCACGAGCCCGGGCGCGAGCACGCCCGCAACGCGCATGAATGGCGTGGGGAAGAGTGGAATGACCTCCTGCATGAAACCAGTATGTTACGAGGACGCGACAGATTCGTGACAGCGGTCCATCACGAAGCGGAGCGTCGCTACTCGGCGAGCGTGGCACGCGCAGCCGATCGGACCGCGCTCATCGTCACCGATGTGTCATGTGTGGCCGTTACGATTCGCATGGAATAGAAAAAAACCTGCCGTCGCACAACAACCCATCAACAATTCATCCAAACGTAAGGGAGTTCATCTATATGAGTCTCGGAGTAAGTAAGAGCCAGATCGCTCTCGCCGTGCTTGCGGCACTCGGTGCGGCGACAGTGGGTATCGTTGCCGATACGGCGAGCGCCGACAAGGCTGAAGGAAAATACGTCGCGGGCGACTTCCACAACCACACGACCTGCTCCGATGGCTCGATCTCGATGCAGAAGCTGGTGAAGAAGGCGACCGACAAGGTCGACACGCCGTTCGGCCTGGACTGGTTCGTGCAAGCCGGACACGGTAACAGCGGCGGCACGCGCAACTGCACGCTGGTGGAGGACGCCACCCTGAGCACGCCGGCGTATCCCTTTATTCCCGGGACCGGACCGCAGACGACCTGGTCCAACAGTATCGGCATCGCCAACGTGAAAGGTGATCAGCCCGGTACGGGAGGCGTCAATGGCTACATGTGGCGCTGGCAATCCATACAGGAGTACCAGTACCCCCTGATCGAGTACCTATCCACCCTCAAGAACCTCCCACTCTTCATAGGCCTGGAATCGATCGTCGCGGGCCACGAGCACGCGTCGATGTCGGTCATCACGGGTCAGATCCCGCTGGCGCTGGATCCCGCAAACTTGCCCACCTCTCCTGGGCCGCTGACCGCGCGCTACACGCCGCTCGGCAACGCCGACGGGCTGGCACAGTGGGCATACTGCTTCGACGCCGGCGTGACCGACACGAGCCGCGGGGGCGGCCAACACTGGGAATGCTCCGTGCCGGGCAGCGCGAACTCCACGAGCGCGGCCCTGGGCTTTAACGCTGCGGCCCAGAAAATCATACCGGTAGCCCCGGTCGGCACGAACGGTCACCTGAAGACCGTCGAGGCGATGAAGTGGATGGTCCAGTTTCATCCGACCGGCAGTTATTACGTTCCCGCACACCTGGAGCGCGCCGGCCCGTTCAATCCCACCGGCAACAACGGCTACAACATCGAGCATCTGCGCGACTTCAACAACACGGCGCCGAACGTGGCCTTCGGCATGGAGACCCAGCCAGGTCACGGCGCCTCCGACACGCGCGGCGAATACACCATCCGGCGGAACAACATCGGAGGGATCAACACCGATTCTGTGGGTGGCACGACCTACGGCGGCACCGGGGTTTATGGTGCGCAGATCGGGGGTGTCTGGGACGCCTTGCTGGGCGAGGGTCGCAACTTTTGGTTCTTCGCCAGTTCCGACTGGCACAACCGCGGCAGCTTCGGCCCCGATGACCGCCGCTCGAGCCAGGACTTCTTCCCGGGCGAGTACCAGCGCAACTACACGATGGTTCGTAACGGCGACAATGAGGGGAAGGGCAACCGAAGCGAGACGAAACTGCGCCCGCAGGAGATCGTGGACGGCCTGCGCAGCGGGAACAACTTCGCTGCCAGCGGCCAGTTGATCGATCGGCTGGCCTTCGTGGCCTGCATCGGTAACCCCGCTCCACATGGCCGCAGCAACTCGGCCGTGGAATCGATGGCCGTGAACGCCGCGCTCGACAATACCGATATCGACCACAAGGGGTGCGTCACGATGGGCGAAAAGCTCGTGGTGTCTCCAGGATCGGATATCGTCGTGGCGATCGTCGTGCGCGACCCGTCGGGCACGAACTATTCGCCCTATTCGTTCAACAATCCATCTCTGGCACAAGTCGGGATCAAGCAGCCGCTCAACATGCCGGTGCTCGATCACGTCGACGTCATCCGCGGCATGGTCACGGGTTACAAGACGCCCGGTACTAACGACTACTCGGGTCAATGGCCTAACGATTGGATCACCCCCTACCTGAGCGGCAAGACTCCCACCTTAGCGACCGTACCGGCCGGAGCAAAAAACACGACGGCGGCAGTCATCAAGACATTCAATGACGCTACCTGGGCGACGCTCAGCCGCGAGCCCGAGTTCAAGGCGATGACCTTCCGGATCGAAGGGGTGAGGGCGTCGCAATACCTCCGCCTGCGCGGCACGAATCTGCCGCCCAACGTGCCGTTCGAGACCGATGCGGACGGCAATCCACTGCCTGATTTGTTCACGAACCCCGCGGCAGTGAGCCAGACCAAGGCCGGAGCGAACGACGGCTTCCCCGCCAACAACTTCCTGCGGATCCCGTGCACCGTGACCGGCACGAACGTGCCCGCCAACGGCGTCACGTTCAGCGGTACGGGGATCGACGGCTGCCCGAATCACCTGCCGGTCGTCAACGGCGTGAAGATGGTCGCCTTCGACGTCGCTGCGTGGGCAGACCTGTGGTTCTACAGCAACCCGATCTACATCGAGGTGACCGGTTCGAGCACGGTTGCGGGAGTCAAGTAAAGAAGCTGCGCACCGCAAGCGCCGCACGCTCGGTTCTTAGAGGGTGTGCGGCGCTCTCTTTTTGCAACTTTTGTTTGTGCTTGGAACGCCCCATGCCCGTGTCGCCGCCGCCCCCGTTTCCTGATGAGGCCAAATTTTCCCCTCGCCATGCGAATGTTCCGAGCTGGCTGCGCGAGCCACTCGTGCATTTCCTCGTGTTGGGCGGGCTGCTCTTTGCGCTCGACCATACGCTCGTCGGCCGGACCGACAATCCACGCACGATCCTGGTGGACGCCAAGGTGGATGGCGAGGCAAGAGAGGTGTTCAAGGCATCGCGCGGCCGGGAACCCAACGAAGCAGAGCTGTACGCGTTGCGTCGAGTCTGGCTCGACAACGAGGTGCTCTATCGCGAGGGCCTTGCGCTTGGAGTCGACAAGGGCGATACGGCCATCCGCGAGCGCGTGATCTTCAAGATGCTGAGCATCGTCGATGCAGGCCTCAAGTTGCCGCCGATCGACGACAAGCAGCTGCGCGAGTGGTTCGAGAAGAATCGCGTCAAGTACGACGAGCCGGCCCGTTACGACTTCCAGGAAGCGGTGCTCTCGGGAGACAGGTCCGAGGCGGCCACGCGCGCCTTCGTGGAGACACTGCACAAAGGCACGCCGGGCGAGCTCAATGCCGGGTTGCGCGTATTCAAGGGGCGGCCCCACTCCAATATCGTCCAGGGCTACGGCGAAGAGTTCGCCAAAGCGCTCGAAGAATCGCCGCCGGGCGAATGGCACGCCCAGC
This sequence comes from Burkholderiales bacterium, assembly GCA_035259205.1. GTDB lineage: Bacteria > Pseudomonadota > Gammaproteobacteria > Burkholderiales > SG8-41 > SG8-41. Next base: position 8,998 of record DATFWO010000251.1, read on the forward strand.
GAACCCGTGACGGCTGGCGCGCGACGCGGCTCGAATCGATCACGCCACCGAAGCCGGCGGTCTACGAAACGCTGCGAGGGGTAGTGCTTCAGGACTGGACCGACGCCATCATGGCGGAACAGCGCAGCGCCGCCGTGCGTGCCCTGACCAGGAAGTACACGGTGAAGGTCGAGCCCGTAAACAAATGAAGATTTTGTTGCACAGGCTGTTGCTCGCCATCCTGGTGTCGGCGGCCGCGCCGGCAGCGGCCCATGAAATGACCATGGCCGAGATGGAGGTGCGCCAGCTCTCGCGCAGCGAATTCCTGTGGCAATGGACGGCGAGCGGTAGCCGGCCGGCAAGCCAGGAGTTGACACCCGTGTGGCCCGAGGGGTGCAGCACCGAGAGCGAAAGCACTTACTTGCGCTGCGGCGAGGCGGGACTGCGCGGCACGATGGCGGTCGACGGGGTCGGCAAGCGCTACTCGGCGGCCATGGTGAAAGTGTTCTGGCTCGACGGCCAGACGCGGGTCTACACCATCACCTCGGCCCAGCCCAGAGTACGCCTGTATGGCTCGGCCGACGACAAGCGCGGCATGGGCGAGATCGCTGCGGCGTATACAGTCCTGGGCGTCGAGCACATCCTGAGCGGGGTCGATCACCTCATGTTCGTGCTCGCGCTGCTCTTTCTGGTGGGCTTCAATCGCCCGCTGGTGTGGACCATCACGGCATTTACCGCGGCGCACAGCCTCACGCTGGCGCTCTCGGCGCTCGGCTGGCTGACGCTGCGCTCGCCGCCCGTTGAGGCCACGATCGCGCTCTCCATCGTGCTCGTCGCCGGCGAGGCGCTGCACAAGCAGCCGACGCTTTCGCGCCGCTGGCCGGCGCTGGTTGCGTTTCTCTTCGGGCTCGTGCACGGCCTGGGCTTCGCCGGCGCCTTGAAGGAGATCGGCCTTCCGCAGAATCACCTGTCGATTGCACTACTGACCTTCAACGTCGGTGTGGAAGTCGGGCAGCTTCTGGTTGTGGGCGTCGCGTACGGGATCTATCGCGCTCTGGCTGTCGCGCCGAAGTTTGCGATTGCGCGTTCGCCCGCGCTCTACGCCATCGGCAGCGTCGCCGCCTACTGGTCGATAGCTCGCATCGTCGGTATCCTTGGCTAGTCCCGCCACTAAATGCGGTGCGTAAGCAGATGACGCCAGACTCAAGCAAGATCTTCAGATTTGGCAAGGCGCCGCTGCTACGCCCGGCGGTTACCTGGCTTCTGGCGTCCCTCATGCCGTTTCAGGTGCTCACTGCGGTGTATCTGGATGTGCGCGGACCGGCGCATTTCCACGTCGAAATCGACGATAGCGGCCACGATCGTGGCGGTGCCCGTATCCCGGCGCACAGTCACGACGGTGGACCGGTACATAAGCACGGTCATCAGCATCATGATGCTGACGATCATCACCACGTCCGCGACCATGGACATTCGCACGGCGAGCACCACATCCAGCGCCACCACCACGATGCTGCCGACCCCACTGTCGTAACGGTGCGGGACGACGACGGCCTGCTCGAGCTCTATGCATTGAAGGAAGAGACGTCGGGATGGTCCGGCATCATGCTCGTCGCGCTGGTGGCGGATTGCGCTTTGCTGCAGCAGAAAAGCCCTGGCGGTCTGACGCCGGGACCCGAGCCTCTTCTGCAAACCCGCTTCCCGGCGCCGTTGGAGCGCCCGCCCCGCACCATCCCGGTCTGATTTCGCGGCCCGCCGCCCTGCTGACAGGGCATGCGTACCGCGTCTACCTGTATCCAGTCGGGCAACCCCTGACGGCGCGCGCACGTTCCGTTGAAGTGCGTTGACGTGCGTAGTGCGGCCGCCGCAGGTCGCGTTAACACCTGCGCATTTGCCGCCGCACGCTCGCCGCGTGACCACCGTCCGAAGCGGTGCGTCGACCGTATACAGCCCATTGCACAGCTCTCGACGATCCGAAAGGAACGGGTTTGCGTTCGGTCGTGTACAGGCAGCGACAAGCAACGCCAGGCGCCACTCGTACCGTGTGCCTTGCCGTGCTTGCCGCGACGCTGTTCGCCTCGACACTTTCCTGCCGTGGACAGGACCTGGCGGCGCTGCCGGTGCTGCCACCAGTCGAGGTCAATGGAAGCTACCAGGAATCGATCGGCGCCTGGGACGCAGCGAGCCAGGGTGCGGCGACGAGGGAGGTGATCGAGAAGCGGCCGATCCTGCGCCCAGCCGAAGTGCTCGAAAACGTGCCCGGCGTGACGGTCACCCAGCACTCGGGAGACGGCAAGGCCAACCAGTACTTTCTGCGCGGCTATAACCTCGACCATGGAACCGACTTCGCGACCTGGGTGGCGGGCATGCCGGTCAACATGCCCACGCATGCCCACGGGCAGGGCTATACCGACCTCAACTTCCTGATCCCGGAACTGATCTCGCGCATCGTCTACTCCAAGGGGCCGTACTTCGCCGAGGACGGCGACTTTTCCTCGGCGGGGAGCGCGCGCATCCTTTACGCAGAACGGCTGCCATCCAGCGTCGCCTCGTTGACGGGCGGCTCCTTCGGCTATGGGCGCGGGGTGCTGGCCGGCTCGCCCGAGCTTGGAGCCGGACGGCTGGTCTACGGCCTCGAGTACCAGCATTCCGACGGTCCCTGGGACAATCCCAATCGCTTCCACAAAGTGAACGGCGTGCTGCGCTACGCGCAGGGCTCGGAGCCCAACGGGTTCAATGTGACCGGCATGGCCTACCGCGCCTCGTGGAACTCGACCGACCAGATTCCGCAGCGCGCCGTCGATTCGGGTCTCATCGGGCTGTTCGGCGCCATCGATCCCACCGATGGCGGCCGCTCGGAGCGCTACAGCCTCTCGGGCGAGTGGCGGCAGTCCGAAGGCGGTATAAACCGCGCCGCGAACTTTTACCTGATACGCTCGCGCCTCAACCTTTTCTCGAACTTCACGTACTTTCTCGACAACCCGGCCAGGGGCGATCAGTTCGAGCAGGCGGAGAAGCGATTTATCGCGGGCGGCTCCGCCAGCCAGACCTGGTTCATGAAAAGCGCCGAGCGGCAGATCTGGAACACCCTTGGCGCGCAAGTGCGCCGCGACCGCATTGAGCCGGTCGGCCTGTACAGCACGGTGGCCAGGGAGCGCCTTGCGACGACGCGCCAGGACGATGTGATCGTGACGAGCGTCGCGCCGTACTTCTCCAACACCATCGTATGGACCAGCTGGTTGCGCACGATCGCAGGCATCCGCGCGGACTATGCGGACTTCGACGTCTCGAGCGACAACCCCGCGAATTCCGGCCGCGCGCACGACTTCCTCTGGTCGCCGAAGCTCTCGCTCATCTTCGGGCCGTGGGCGAAGACCGAGTATTTCGCGAACATCGGGCGCGGATTCCACAGCAACGACGCGCGCGGCGCGACGATCACCGTCGATCCGAAAACGGGCGATCCGGCACAGCGCGTAGACCCGCTCGTGCGGACGTTCGGCTACGAAGGCGGCGTGCGAAGCGAATTGGCGAAAGGGCTCACGGCGTCCGCCGCGCTGTGGCGCCTCACGCAGGACTCCGAGCTCCTCTTCGTGGGCGACGCTGGGACGACCGAGCCGAGCCGGCCGTCGCGGCGTCACGGACTGGAATTGCTCGCGCAGTATCTGCCGAGGCTGGGACTCGCACTCGACCTGTCGCTCGCGCTCACCCATGCGCGTTTTCGCGACGACGATCCGGCGGGCAACTACATACCCGGGGCCCCCGATCGCGTGGCTTCCGCCGGCGTAACGATCGAAAGCGGTTACGGCTGGTTTGGCGCGCTGCGCTGGCGCTATTTCGGACCGCGGCCGCTGATCGAGGACAACAGCGTGCGCTCGAAGTCCACCTCGCTCGTGAACGCGCGCGTCGGCTACGCGTTCAGCAAGAAGGTAAAGGTACAATTCGATGTCTTCAACCTGTTCGATCGCAAGGACCACGACATCGACTATTTCTATGCATCGCGCCTGCCGGGCGAGCCTGCGGGGGGCGTCAACGACGTGCACTTCCATCCGGTCGAGAGCCGGGCACTGCGGGCGACGCTGTCCGTAGCGTACTGAGAGAATACTATTGTCGGTTGGGAGCTCGGCACGGTATGGACAGCCCTCGGCATCCCGGGATAGTAGCGGCGCTAGGCGCGGCCTTGCTGTTCGGAGCGGGGACGCCCGCAGCCAAGTTGCTGCTCGAAGGCATCAGTCCCTGGTTGCTCGCCGGCGTGCTCTATCTGGGGTCCGGAATCGGGCTCGCGATCTTTCGCGGCATCCGGAGGGCGGCCCCGGTCGCGCTTGCCGCAGGCGATATCGGTTGGCTGGCGGCTGCCACCGTATTCGGCGGGATCGCCGCGCCCGTCTTGCTGATGTGGGGACTGTCAGGGACTCCGGCTTCGACCGCTTCGCTGTTGCTTAACGCCGAGGGAGTGCTCACCGCGCTGATCGCCTGGTTCGCATTCCGCGAGAACTTCGATCGGCGTATCGCGCTTGGCATGGCGTGTATCGTCGCGGGCGCCCTGGTTCTTGCGTGGCCGGAAGGGGATGCCGCAGGGGTCGGAGGCGGCACCGTTCTTTCGGCGCTCGCCGTCGTCGGGGCTTGCCTCGCGTGGGCGATCGACAACAATTTCACCCGCAAGGTGTCGCTCGCCGATGCGACCTACGTGGCGATGGTCAAGGGACTCGCGGCCGGTGCGACCAATACCGCTATTGCGTTTGCGATCGGTGCAGCCATGCCGTCGATCTGGTCAGTCCTTGCGGGCGCCGCGTTCGGGTTCGTGAGCTACGGGCTGAGCCTCGTTCTCTTCGTCGTAGCGCTGCGTCATCTGGGCGCCGCCCGCACCGGCGCCTATTTTTCGACCGCCCCGTTCGTGGGCGCATTGCTAGCCGTGGCTGTTCTTGGCGAACCCGTGAGTTTCCGGCTCGGGCTTGCGGTTTTGCTGATGGGAACCGGGGTCTGGCTCCACGTAACCGAGCGCCACGAGCACACCCACACGCACGAGGGAATGGAACACGACCACGAGCACGAACACGACGAACATCATCAGCACGAGCACGACTTTTCAGCCACGGCGGGCACGCGCCACAGCCATCGCCATCGGCATGAGGCGATGACGCATTCGCACCGGCATTATCCCGACGCGCACCACAGGCATCCGCACTGAATGCCTTCAGGCCCCAGCTCTCCTGGTTTAGGAGTCACGCAGTCGGGCGGCCGGGCACCATCTGCCGAGCATGCGCGCCTTGTCGTCGGCGGTCCGCTTCCATTGCCGGTCGGTCGCGGCCTTGCGATACCATTTCCGCGCCGCCTCGAGATTGGGAGGCTGCGTGACGCATTCGTTCAACAGCCCCGCGTAGTATTGCATGTCGGCCGCCCCCGAGGCCGCCTTCGATTCCAGCGCGGGCAGCAGGCGCTGCGCCGCAACCTGATCTTTCTGCTCGACGATGATGTTGAGCATGGCCGAGAGTCCGCGGACGCCGGCCTGCCTGATCCCGGCCGACGCCGCGTCGCCGCCGTCGGCGCGGGCAATCACCTTCAGGTAGGTTTCAACGGCAGCAGCCCGATCCTGTCTGGATGTCCGCCCGTATCCCAGCGCGAAGGCGAGGTCGAGCATGGCCGGCCGGTCGCCGGTTTCCGCCAGCAGCTCGCCATTCTCCATCCAGCGCGCCGCTTCCCCAGGCCGCGCGCCCTGTCCCCGCACCCACCAGGCCGACGTCGCCACGCTACGCTTGATCTCGTCATAGCTTTTTTCGAACGCGGCGACGCGCTCCGCCGCGAACGTGTTGCCGCCCTTCGCCATCCAGGCAAGACGGTTGAGTGCGCGCGATCGCTCCGCCCGCGGACCGACCGCGGCCAATGCGGCCGCGTATTCCGCGGCCACGGACTCGGCTATCGCGAGCGCAGCCGGCTTGTCGATCGCGTGGAGCTCGGTCAGGTCCGCGAACGCTGCCCGGAAGACCGGATCCGCATCGCTATGCAGGAGCGACGCGATCCGCGCGCCGGCGTCCGGTGGCGCGCCTGGCGCGACCCGGGGAGGTTGGGCAGCGCCGCTTCCCGGGGGCTGGTGGTCCGGCCGCGGCGGTGCCTCCGCTTGCGCCGGCGGTTCGTTTCGGTCGTCTGCCCCGCTAGGTGGCAGCTGCAAACGGGCATCGCCCGCGCCCTGTCGCAGAGGCATGATGTTGTCCGGCGGTACCAGTGCCAGACCGAGCAGCAACGCCGCCGTCACTCTGGATAGACCGTGGGATCGCCGCGGAACACTCGCGAGAGGGGGCGAGACGGGCGTGGGCGGGGGAAGGGCCACCGGCGTCAGGGGAGTGCTGCGATCATGTCTTTGCGCCTGCGCCATCTCTTCCTCGGTCCATTCCCCGGTCACTTCGAATTCCAGGAATTCGGAGCCGCCCGCCGTTTGCGCAAGCAGCCGGTCGACTTCAGCGATCAGGTGGTCGTGGGGCAGGGGGCCGAAGCTCGGCGCGGACTCGGCTCCTTTCAGGCTCTGCACGAGGCGATGCACGTCGTCCAGGACCGCGCCCTCGCGCAGTCCGGCCGGTACATCCAGCCCCGCGGCAGCGATCTTTCCCGCCATGTAACCGAGGCTGAACAGATCGACGCGGTGGTCGAGCTGCTGAACGGCGTTCGGAGAGCCGCTGCGCCGATCCGCGCGCAGCGCGGAGACGAGAAGCTCCGATTGATACGGCAGGCGCTCGCCGGGATCGATGACGAGTATCTGGGAAAGCGGGATCGAGTGCGCGACAGAGAACGCAAAATCGATGAGCTTCAGTCTATCGAATTCCAGGCGGATCTTCCCACCGCCTCCAGGAAAAGGATGCGGGGCGTATGGAATGCAGATATTGTCTTCCTTGATGTCGCAGTGAACGATACGGTGTGTATGGATCTCCTTCAGCGCCACCAGGCAGGCCCGAATCAGCCGCAGGAATGCGTCCGAGCGCTGGAACGGGTTGCTCAGCGTGGCGGTGTCGGCGTAGCGGGGCTTCACCCGTAGCCAGTTCGCGATCGTGATCCCTGCATCGCACGTGAGCACCTGCTTGGCGGCCTCGTTCTCCGAGATCAGGTGCCGCGCCTGAACGACGTGGGTGAACTCACTCTGCTTCTTCAGGAATTCCCGCAGGAAGAAATTCTCCCGTTCTGCCCAGTAACGGTAGTCGTAGGTTTGTCCTGTTCGATCCTGAAATTCTTTGAATACTTTTGAGAACAGGACCGGACGGGTATCGAGACGCTCGACCTTGACGTGGGCGCAATCGACGATCGTCTTCCTTCCGGTGTCGAAAACCTCGCTTCTCACGCGCGCCAATTCGGGGCCGAGCCGCGGCTCGGCCCGACGCTCCGTCGTTCCGTCGTCGTTCCTGCGCCTGAGCGGAATGAGAGCCATACGCTACTCCGTGCGGGCGATCCGAAAGCCGATCCGGTCGTCGTAGTAGTCGTAGTCGAATGGGGCGAAGGGGCGGACAACCGCCCGCATTGCGCCGGCGGGACCGGGCGACGCTCCCCCTCGCACCAATTGATTGGTGCACTCCAGCTTCCACATCCGGCCATCGCTCCGCGGCACCCGGTACTGGTAGCAGTTATCCACCCATTCCGAAACGCTGCCGCGCATGTCGAGCAGTTCCGACGCGGCTCGCGCCGCATACTCCCATTCGTCTGCGGTCAGCAACCGGTAGTTTTTGCTGGTCCTGCGCGACAGCCACGCGACGTACTCCTGCGCGTCCGCCCAGCTGATGCTGGTCACGGGTTGGCGCCCGCGCGTCCAGCCGACATCCTCGGGGCGGCGGCGGCAGCCCCGCGCGGCAACACAGGCGTACCATTCGGAGAACGTGACCTTGAAACGGCTGACGGCCAGCATGTAGCCTATTTTCACGACGTAGCGCGGAACGCTGGCGGCGGAGGGTTGATCCACGACCCATTCTCCCCGCGGCAGCCACACGACTTCGGGACAGTCGGGGCAATCGCGGAAGATCGACGGCACCCGCAGGGGGTTCATCGATGCGCGCGCCTCTCTCGCGGCGGCTTCGCGCGCCGCGGCCTCCTTCGCGGCCACCTCCCTCGCCGCAGCCTCTCTTGCGGCCGCCTCTCGCGCTGCAGCTTCCTTCGCAGCGGCTTCCCGGGCGGCTGCCTCTCTCGCGGCGGCTTCCCGCGCCGCGGCTTCTTTCGCTGCGGCCTCACGTGCGGCGGCTTCGCGCGCAGCCGCCTCCCGTGCCGCGGCCTCTCTCGCAGCGGCTTCGCGCGCTGCCGCTTCTTTAGCCGCAGCTTCTCGTGCGGCGGCTTCCCGCGCCGCGATTTCCCTCGCGGCCGCCTCGCGTGCTGCAGCTTCTTTCGCAGCCGCCTCTCTCGCTGCGGCGTCCTTCGCGGCCGCTATCCTCGCGGCTTTCTTCGCAGCGGCCACCCTCGCGGCCGCTTGTCTCGCTGCTGCCTCTTTCTCAGCTGCTTTCCTGGCGGCCTCTCTTTCTGCTGCGATCCTTGCTTTTGCAGCTCTGGCTGCCGCGGTCTTTCGTGCCGCCGCTCTTGCCGCCGCCTCTCTGGCTGCCGCGCTCGCCTGCCGCGCCTGTTCCGTCTCGCGCAACTTCGCGGCTTCGCTTTCCGCCGCCGCGGCGCGGGCCTCGGCCTCGACCCGCTTGCGCTGCTCCTCCTGTGCGCGCCGGCGCTCGCGCTGGATGTTGACGTCCGGCGATGGCTTTCGCACTGCGGGCGCGGGGGGCGTCGAGGGCTCGAACGCTTCGACCGGATCGATGACCGATTGGGTCTCCGCGCAAGCGTGCGTCGGGCCTATTGCCAGCCATAGCAAGGCCGTAAGCTCGATGGCGCAGATTGCCGCGCGTCCGGTGCCGCATGCTCCCCGATATCGTTGATGTGTCATTGCCCTGTCCTCGTCCATTCCAGGATGAAACCCAGCAGCAGCGCCGCCGCCACGGCGCAGCCATAGGCCCAGCGCGGTGTGAACCATGGACGGCGCAGCACCAGAAGCGCGCTGGCATCATCATGGCTGCCATTCCGCCTGGCGGCGCCCAGCAGAGTGCCGCAGATCGTGTCCAGCGAGTGTCCGTCGCCGATCCCGTTCGCGACGATTTCGGCAAGCTGCTCGTCGGGCACGAATTTGTGGAGCCCGTCCGAGCACAGCAAGAGCAGGTCGCGCTCGCGGATCCGTGCTTTCACGGTGAAGGGAATGCCGACCGCGCCCGACCCGACCATGCGCGCGGGATCATCCGGGCTGCCATTGGGCGGAGGCTGCTGCGCGAAGCTCGCGTACGTTTGATCAACCGTGAGTTGCTGGATCGCGTAGTGTTGCCCGCGCGGTGTCAAGTGGTATACGCGACAGTCGCCGACGCTGAGCAGATACGCGGTGCTCTGCGACGGGAACCAGGCGGCAGCCAGGGTCGCCGCTCCAGCTTGGGCGGTGCGGCTCGCGATGGCGGCGCGTACCCGCGCATCGGCTCGCGTCAGCCATTCCTGGAGCCGCGCGGGGTCGCGATAAGTCTGCTCCGGCGCCTGCGCGCAGTGCATCAGCAGGATGCTGCTGGCGATTTCCCCATGGGCGCCCCCGCCAACACCGTCCGACACGCCGCAAAATCCGGGCCGTTCCGCCGATGGAACGTGACTGCAGCAGTCCTCGTTGCGTCCCCGTCCGCTGCCGGCTGCCGAGGCGTAGGCTGCGGTCAGTCCGCCCTGCCATCGCCAGCGTCGATAAAAGGGCGGGACGGCGGCCGCCCGTGGGCGCTCTACAGGCGTTTCGTTGCTCAAGGCGTCTGCTCCACCTGGCGCAACCGTATTCGCACGACCGGCGCACCCGTCCATCGCTCGCCGAGCGCAATTTCCTCGCCAAAGCGCCATAGGAACCGCTCCGGCAGCGCCCGGTTGCCCGCGAAGGTTCCGTTTCTTCCCACTGCCCGGTTGATCGTCACTGCGCCGGAGCGGTTGATTTCCTCGATTACCAGATGCTCGCGCGAGACGCCGTGATTGCCTTCGGGAACGACGTAGTCCTGCGCCGATCCGCGGCCGATCGTGTACGGCAGCTTGAGGACATCTCGCCTGGGATTACCGGTCGCGTCAACGATGCTGAGGACGGCGAGGGAAGTCTTCTCCTCCGGCGCTCGCGTCGAACCCGGCGCGGTGAAACCGGGCGCCACAGGCGTCGCGCGGGGTGGTGCTACAGGCGTAGAAATCACCCCCGTTGCGAGCGACTTGCGCATGAGCTGTACGTCCACCGTCGGATAGCGGTCGTGCTCTCTGCGGCCTCCCTCCCGCCCGAAACCAAGTATGGCGCCGTTCGCCAGAGCGACGCGGCCCCCCGCCCGGACACGCTCACCATCGACCCAGGTGCCGTTCGTGGAATGGTCCACGAGCCAGATCCGCTCTTCCTCGCAATGCAGGGTGCAGTGCCGGGCCGAAACGTAATAGCCCGCAACCTCGACATCGGCGTGGACCGAAGAGCCCAGCACTGCCGGGAAATGCTCGATCTGCACGGCGCGCGCTTCTCCTCCCTTGCGCGGGTCCGGTGATTTGGCGTCCTGTATCGAAAGACGCAAGCCGGGACCGGGCATGCGCGCGGCCTGCAGCGGGGCGAGAGGATCCACGCCGGAGGACGAGGCAAGCTGCTGCGGCGCCGGCCCGCTTTCCCAGCGGCCGTGCAAGACGACACGGTAGGGGGGCGCCGCGGCCTGATTCAACTCTTCCTCGAACGGGTCGGTCTCTGCGAGATCCGCGGCGGTGAACTCCCTGTCCAGCCCTGCGAACTGCTCGAGGCTCACGTGCCGGCCCACTGTCGGCCCCAGGAGCTTCTTTACCCAATGAACGCGGGATTCCGGCGAGAACTCATGGAGGAACTGGTCCAGCACCGCCGTGCCCTGGCTGTCCGCTGCGATCTCGATGTAATGCAGCAGGAATAACTCGTTGAACCCGATTTCCAGGTGCGAGAGCAGCTCCTGGCGAAGGAAGGCGTTGACCCGCCGCTCGACGGCTTCCCGGATAGCCGCGTAGCGTGTCGCGGTCGGCCTGACCAGGTCCTCATCGTGGCGCGTGTCGCCATGCGCCGTGGTGGCGATTCCGATGTCGCTACGGTCGAAAGCGGCGCTGATCCGGTTCCACAGTCCGCCGATACTGGTCAACATGGACATATTTCATCTCCCGTAATCGATTTCAATCCTGTGCGCAGCCTGCTCGGTGGCCCTGAGCTCGATCCGGCAATTCGGAATGCTCGAAATCGACGCCTTGAAAGCCCGGGCGTGCGGCTGCAACTGCGCCCGAGACACCAAGGCCTTGGAGATGTATACCCGCACCGTCGCCGCGTGACGCTCGCTCCCCCTGGCGACGAACCACAGGTCGACGAAGTCTTTCATCTCCACCAGAACCCCGGGCCATGCTGCCAGAAACGTTTCGGTGTCCGTCAGCGGGTTCGCTTTCGACGCGGGCAATCCCTCGGTACCCCTGGTAGGTTCTTGCTCTGCGCCGGTTCCCATACCTATCCCCCGTTCTGGGCCCGGGCAGAAGCCGCCTTCATATGCGCCATGATCCGGAATGCCAGCTCGGCACTGACGTTAACCTCGTCGTGATCTCCCGGAGATTGCACCTTGCCGGCCAGCGGGCCGGACCGGTACCAATTGCGTTCGGTGAGCACGGCGATCGCCTTGTTGAAGCCGCTCTGCCTGTCGTCGGTCCTGAACGCAGCCACGTACCATTTGTACGGGCGCTCGCGATTGCACGACACCCACCGCTCGTCCCGTTCGCTCGCGTCGAGCTCCCGCGAGGGCGCGGACCCGCACTTCTGACTGATTTCCTTCAGGGTCAGGCGATCGTTGCCGTAGGGCGGGGTGCCGGTCTTGCCTGCGATCCAGTCGATGCGATTGCAGGTCGCGACGTCGAAGACCCTGCTGCAGGCGGCGTGCGCGGTGCCCGAACGCGACCCGACGGGCGTGCCTCGCGCCTTGTGGCTTATCATGCCCCGGACGATGAGCGCGGCATCCTCACGGGGGATCTCGATTGTCACCGGATCGGCAAGACGGAACTGCTGTGCGGCAAGGTCAAATGACCGTCCCTGCGCGTCGCTGATGCGATCGACCAGGTAGGGCAGCCGCTGGCTCGGCTGGCCGATGGCCGCCGCCGCTAGCCGCGCCATCATGCCGGCCGCGCCCACCGCCGTAGTGCGCGCGTTTCCCTGACCCCATCCTTCCGACTCGAGGTAGACCAGATGACCGTGCCGACACTTGCGCCAGCCGCGATTCGGACCGGCACCCGAGAAGTAGTCGCCCCGGCTGCATGCTGCGGCGAGCCTGGGATCGAACGAGAAATCGTGCGTCAGATGAAAATCCGCGGGCCGTTTCAACGATGCGGGCTCGGTGAGGAGTCTGCCGTAAATAATCGAGGCGCCGAGCGGCACGCGCGAGGTGTCCTCGCGTATGCGGCGCGCGTCGGGGTATCCGAATAGCACGTTGAGCCGCCCGCAGCGGAACGACGGATTGAGGCAGCCCTGGTTCCATCCGAACGCAAGCGCCGCTTGCTGGACCTCTCGGGGCCGGTTGCAGTCCGCCCACGCCTTGTCGGAGCAGAACATGCGATTAAGAAAAGCCACCGAATCGGAGCCTTTCAGCTCGTCCTGTAGACGAATGAAATCGGCCGAGACGCGTTCGGCGGCGATCCTGCTGCGGTACTTGGGGTCACGCAGAAAGGCCGTGGCCATGATGGGCTTGATGATCGAGCCGGGCAACGCATCGGTGTAGAGAGCGTGATTGCGCAGCCGGTCCGGCTCGTAGCGCGGCGTGGTCGGAAGATCCGGGCACAGGCGCGCATTGCGCCCCGGCCCATCGAATTCCTGGCCGTAGCAGGCGGTGTGGGCGCTGCCCAGCGCCTCGATTCTTCCCGTCGAAACGTCGATCAACGCAACGGCGGCCATGCGCACGGCCGCCTGCTCGTACATCTGCTTCACGAGTTCCGCGAACTTAGCGTCGCCCGCGAGGCCGACCCGTCGGCAGCTGCCGGGATCGCCGGCGTAGCACTGGCTCATCCACTGGACGACGTGTTGCGAATCCGGATCGATGGTGAGGTGCACATTGAAGCCTACGTCGACCTCGTGCTTTTGCCGGACCAGGCGATTGGGGCCGTGGGACGCTGCGACCGGATTGGCCTCGTCATTTACGCGCCGCGACGATTCCTCCGTCGTGTAGGCGCGAAAGAGATCGTTCCAGGGCAACCGGATGTTATCGAGATCGGCCAGGATCGTGTCGAGCGAGTCGGGCGGCGCGGGCGCCGCACCGCCGTCCGTCGGTTTGTCGCCGAAGCTTCTCTGCACAATCGGCGTCATGTCCTTTTCGGCGGTCCCGTGCGGGCGCATGGCCAGGCACGCGTGACGATTGCTCTGGCGTCTGTCGGTTACGAACATGACCTTGCCCTGGCGATCCGCCTCCCCGTAGTAGATGCACCCGGGCACGCCGCCCCAGGGGTTACGCTGCTCGAGGATGCGGCTGGAAACCCTGACCGCCTGGTCCGGCGCAAACCGGGCGGCTACGACGCTCCTCGTGGAGAGTTCGCGCCATTCAACGCGGCCGAGGAGCTTGCCGTCGCTCGCCGCCCACTGCCGGGCTGCATCCCATGCGTCGCGACAGGAGACCCCGTGGTGCTTCCCGTCGCGGCGCTCCATCGCGGATTGCGCGGCGGGCTGTTCCCGGGTCGTCCGGATGGCCTCTATCCAGCGCTCGACGCTCACGACGTAACGCTCGGCCAGGAATCGATTCGCCCGGCGATCGCCGCTCATCTCACTCAGTTTCGAATTGATCGTGCCGAGGTGGCAGGCCAGTTCCTCCGCCGGGTCGGCGTTTGCGCAGGGATACACCTTTCTGGCGCGCGCGGAAGCCGCTCCCTGACCCCTTTCCTGGAGCGGATCGGCGCAAAAACTGAACTGCTGGCGCAGCAGGTCCGCCGTGGGCGCTGCATAGTCGCGCGGGGATTTCAGCGGCACGATCGCACGCTCGAAGGTGCGCAGCGCGGCGAGGCGACGCGCGTCGAGATACACGTTTTCGACGGGGCGCTGCACCAGGGCCTTGCCGGCCCATAGAAACAGTATGAGGAAGAAGGCGAGAACGACGAATACGCCGAGGGTGCGCTGCAGCAGCGATGGGCGATGATCGGATCGTATCATCGGGCCCTCCGCGGCAGGCCGATCGCAATGCCCAGGAAGAACGTGTTCGCGAGCAGCGACCAGGCGCCGAAGCTTACGAAGGGAAACGTGATCCCGGTAAGCGGCAGCCAGCCAAGATTGCCCGCGACCGTGATCGCCAGCTGCGCAAGCGTCAGTCCGACCCAGCAGACGGCGATCCAGCTGAGCCAGGCCTGGTGCGTGGCAGGCGCGGAGTCGAGGCTGACGACCCCGCGCGTTGCGCGGCCGTGGTGTATCACGAGGCGTATCAGCCAGAACGCCAGCGCAGCGACCAGTCCTGCCGCGACCCACTTGCCGTAGACCCCGACCAAAGCGGTAAATACGTAATCGCTCTGGATCTGTCGCGGCACTCCGCGGCAGCTCGTAGCGGCGATCTCGCCGCACCATGGAACCGCGCCAAAACCATAGCCCCCTACCGGCGCCGATTCCTGAAACCAGGTGATGATCGCCAGCTGATCGTTCGTGGCCGCGAACGGATTGCGCACGCTTGCCAGCCGCTCCCCGATCCGGGCGAGGGGCGCAGGCAGCGTGTAAAGCGCGAAGGTGAGGAGGTAGACCCACGCACCGGCAACCAGGACCCCCACGGCGCCCCCCAGCCATGGGCGATAGCCTGCCTGGTCAAAGTATGCGAAAGCGAACGCGGCGCCGAGGTAGATCGACGCCGCGTACAACACGACAAAGAGCGGACCGAAATCGTCGGTCAGGACCAGTCCGAGAAAGGGAACGCAAAGGACGAGAAAGAGCGGCCCTACGAAGGCCAGGCTATGCAGGACGCTTTTCGGACCCCCGGCAGCGAACGACAGCACGGACTCGCCGCGGATGAAGAAGAACCATGACACGCCCAGGATCATCCACAGCCGGAAAATCTCCGAGGTCAGCTGCGCCTGCTGCTTGTGCGAGGCGCCGGCCGCAATGAGCACGACGGCAACGGCGACTCCGTATGCGGCCCATGGTAGGTAACGCTGCAGACCGGGGCGACGGGATTTCGCGAGCAACAGGAGCAGGCCAAACCAATGTCCCAGGCTGGCCGCGAGCCGCAGCCGCAGAGGCGCCAGCATTGTCAGCAGGACAAAGGCAGCGAAGACATAGACTTGCTGGTAGAGCGCATGGAAACGATTCGCGTAGTGTCCCGTCGCCGACAAGTCCAGCAGCAACCACCATCCCAGTCCGACGAAAAGCACGAAACCGGCATATCCGAGGCGCGAAGACGGCGTCTGTGGCGGCGCGGGAGCCGAAGGCGCCCGGCCCGCAGCAAGCGTTACTCCGAGCACGAACAGAACGGCGGAGCCGGCGAGCAGTACCTGGAAGAAATCCGGCCACTTGACGCCCCACCGCAACAACCAGGCTGTCTGCGCGCCGCGGTCGCTCAACCATTCAGCGTGGACATGCGTAATCCAGCCGAGCACCGCCCAGAGCGAGATGGCGAGCGGCAGGAAGAAACGCGCGCGCGCGCGCCTTCCTGCCTGCAACAGTAGCAGCCCTGCCACCGCCCACAGCGCGAAGTACCAGTGCGCATTGGAGAGAAGCGCCTGCGCGGCTACCGACTTCGCGGCATTGCTCTCGCTGGCGCGCGCCTTCGCGACGATCTCGGCGGCAGCCGTGGCCACTTGCCGGGGCAGCCCCAGCGTGGCGCAACCGGCGTCGCGTTCCGCGCGGGACCACACCGCGCCTTTGGCGTCCCTGGCTGAAAAAGCTGCAGCCGAGACGCGGCTCGGGTCGCCGTCGAGGAGCGCCGCCATGCCCACCAGCGCCAGTACGCGGTCAGCCTCGTCTGGGCCAGCCGCGTCAAACTTCGCCTCCAAGTAGTTCCAGGCGCATTCGAGAGGGATGGAATGCGCTGCCGCCGACGCGATACCGTATGTGTCACGGTAAAGCCGGGTCTCGCTCGCGAGGCTTTCGATTGCGCCCTGGACGTCGGTTTCCTCCAGGGCTTCGCGCGCACGGTTTCCGAGCTCGTCCAGGCGTGAGAGTCTGGCCTTTACCGGAACCGCCAGACTCTGTGCCAGTACCTTGTAGCCGTCGGACAGGCCCGCGATCGCGGCCCCATCAATTCGATCCGCAGCCGTGGCGCGAATGGGGTGTCGCGTATCCGAATAACAGGCGCCCAACCGCTGCGCCGAGATCTCGCGGTCCGCTTGCGCCAGCCAATCCCCGAATCGGCTGCAGATCTCGACGACGCGCCCCGTACCGACAGCCCGTTGCAGGATCGGCGCCTTCAATTCGACGGCTTCGTGGTAGCGGTCGCCCGCACCCCGAATGACTGCCGGATCGCGAAAGGCCGACGATTGCCAGATGAGAAAGGCGATTGCCAGGAGCGTAAACAGCCACTCGAACGCCTCCGGCGCGAGATGGCCATAGCCTGCCCCAATCTTGACCCCGTCTTCCCCCTGACGCATAGCTCACTGAAGGGGCCGCGTTCTTCTTGATCGTGCGGCAAAACGGTACCCAATCTCTCGAAATGGATTGGGTGCTCGTAAAACCGGATCGTAGCGCACGCGTTGCGCGATTCAGCCGAGATTTACATTCGGTTACATTCGAGGTGGCTCGCAGCGGCGACCGCCGGTACGTCGGAGAAAATCTGTCGGGGTTTGGCGACGGTGGGTTGCTTTTGGCAACTGAGCAGATCAGGCCGCGCATCAGCCCACCGGCAGGTTCAGGACCTTCCGCGCGCCGCGATCCTTGCGGAACTGACGCCGTCGCGTGCTGACCAACGAAGCGAAATATCGCCGATGTGACAAGCCGGGGGGTGCAAATGGAAACCGTAACAAATATGCAAACGTTGATCGGTCTCGCGATTGTCGTCGTTGTCCTGTTGGCTGCATTGGTGGCATGGCTGATCTACAAGAGGCGGGAATCTCGGAGGCTGCAGCACCGCTTCGGGCCGGAATACGGCCGCGCCGTTATTGATCTCGGGAGCCGGGCCAAAGCCGAGTCTGCGCTGAAAGCGCGCGAAAGGCGGGTCGAGCGTCTGCACATCGTCCCGCTGGCGCCTTCTGAAGCGGCCAGGTTTACGCACGCCTGGAAGCTGTTGCAGGCGCGCTTCGTCGACCATCCCAGGGAGGTGGTCCTCCAGGCGGACCAGCTGGTGCGCGAGCTGATGCTCAAGCGCGGCTACCCGATGTCTGATTTCGAGCATCGCGCGGCCGACATCTCGGTGGACCACCCCGGGGTGGTCGGACATTACCGGGCCGCGCAGGCGATCGCGACAAGTGACGAGCACAACACCGAGCAGCTGCGCAGAGCCGTGGTGCACTACCGCGCGCTCTTCGACGACCTGCTCGAGACGCAGGGAGCCAAGGAAGGAATCATGGCAAGAAAGCCGGTGGAGATGCGTTCATGAGCTCGTCGCCCAAGTCATGAAGAGCCTGGCGGAAAGCTTTTCACAAGAGCGAGCAAACCTCGAACGGCAGCTGGGGGAAACCGACAAGGCGTCCACCGAGAATCTGCGTATCGCCTTGCACTGTTATCGCTCGTTTTTTGAGCGTCTGTTGTCTCTCTAGAGCGCAGCACTGCGCTTGTTACTCGTCGATTCCCCCCGCTGCGGCGCCGCTTGCCGCCGCTTGCGCCTGCCCCAGCACGAGGCGCACCGTATGCGCGCGGCCATCGTCCTGCAGTGGGAGCATCGCGCGCTGCGCGCGTAAGGATGCGCTTTGGTGTGCTGCAGGACATTGGCAAGGTGCTGTTACCAATGTTGGCGACATACGGACCCGCTAAATCAATCGGTTACCGGTATTCAGTGCCTGCGTATCCAGGGACGTGGGACTGGGATCCTGCTCGGCGCGTCGTGGATCGGGTGACGACCGGCCTGTGACATCCTGTCGTCGTTCGCTGCCGGCTGTGCCACCAATTGGACTGCGGCGAATCCGGCGGGAGCCCGGACCGGACGCTGCATGAGCCCGCGCGGTTTGACACGCTCGCGCCGCAGGCCTACGCTTTCTCCGGGCAATCCAGCTTCCATCATCACTTGTCGGAGGACAGCATGAGCAAGCATCTGAGCCCCGAGAAAATCCATTCCCGGCTCAAACACCCGGTCGTTGACGGCGACGGTCACTGGCTCGAATTCGCGCCGGTATTCAGCGAGAAAATGCGCAAGGCGGTCGGCGACAAGGCGGCGGACGGCTTTCTCGCAGCGCTCAAAACGACTGCCGATGCGCTCAAGCTGAGCCAGGAAGCGCGCGACGAGCGCCGCGTTGCCCTGCCCAATTTCTGGAACCGCCAGGCCGAGAACACGCTCGACCGCGCGACCGCGATGATGCCCAAGATGCTGTATGAACGCCTCGACGAGATCGGCACGGATTTCGCCGTGATCTACCCGACGGCCGGATTGCGTCTGCCGCGCATCAAGGACGATGAGACGCGGCGCGCCGTCATTCGCGCCTACAACATAGTCTCGGCCGATTATTTCCGTGGTTTCGAGAACCGCATGACGCCGGCGGCGATCATTCCGATGCATACGCCGGAGGAGGCGATCGCCGAGCTCGAGTTCGTCACCAAGCAGCTCGGCTCCAAGGTCGGCATGTTCGGCAGCGGCATGCCGCGCCAGGTGGCTGCGGCTGCGAGCAAGGATCCCGAGGCGTCCCGCTTCACCGTGTGGTACGACGTGCTGGGCATCGACAGTCCGTACAACTACGACCCGGTATGGGCGAAGTGCGCCGAGTTGAAGATCGCTCCGACCTTCCACAGCAGTTCCAGCGGCCAGGGGCTGCGCAACTCGCCGAGCAACTTCGTCTACAACCATATTGGCCATTTCGCGGCGGCCGGCCACGCGGTCGCCAAGGGCATCTTCCTCGGTGGCGTCACCCGGCGCTTCCCTGAGTTGCGTTTCGCTTTCCTCGAAGGCGGAGTCGGCTGGGGCTGCCAGCTCTTCGGTGATCTCGTCGAGCATTGGGAGCGGCGCGGCGCACCGGCTTTGAAGCGCATGGACCCCGACAAGCTCGACCGCAAGCTGCTGTTGAACCTCGTCGAGAAGCACGGTTATGACGACATCGCGGCGGTCCTGCGCTCGCACGACGGGTGGCCCGAACCCGGCGCCAAGACTCTGATCGGCAATCGCACGGAGCTCGACGACTTCGCGGCGTGCAAGATTACCCGCAAGGAGGACTGGGTCGAGCTGTTCGCCAAGCCGTACTACTTCGGGTGCGAGGCGGACGACCGGATGAACGCGACCGCGTTCGGCCGGGGCAACCCGTTCGGGGCGAAACTGAACGCGATCTACAGCTCCGATATCGGGCATTTCGACGTGATCGATTTCCGCGATCCGCTGCCGGAAGCCTACGAGCTGGTCGAGGACGGCCATATCACCGAGGATAACTTCCGCGACTTCGTGTTTGCGAACTCCGTGCGCCTGTGGGGTACGCAGAACCGCAATTTCTTCGACGGCACGGTCGTCGCGAAGGAAGCCGCCGCGGTGCTGGCGGCGCAGGCGGAGCAGATCCCGGCGCGGGCCGCGGCCTGAGTCGGCCTTAGCTCCTCGTCAACCTTCGACGCTCGGCGCCCTGGCGGCGCCGAGCGTTTTTTATTCCCGCCACTGTGCTGCACGCGTGACCGCGCCTTGGGGGCCGGCTAGGCTGGTGCAGCCGATGGCACCGAGCGCGCTTCCCGGATCGGCAAGTGGACGATCACGGCAAAGAGGCAAAGCATGATATCGGCGAGCCACATCCAGTCATAGCTCCGGGTCGCTTCGAAAGCCTTGCCGCCGAGCCAGGCCCCGAGGAATCCGCCGACCTGATGCGAGAGCATCACGATGCCGAAGAGCGTGGCGAGGTAGCGCGTGCCGTGCAGCTTGGCGACCAGACCGGCGGTCGGTGGGACCGTCGAGAAGTATGTGAAGCCGATTCCGGCGGAAAACAGCAGGAAAGCGACCGGCGTCTTCGGTGCGAAGAGGAACGCAAATACCAGCAGCGCGCGGGCGAAGTAGACCGCGGCCAGGGCATTTTTCATGCTGCGTTTCTGAATGGCCTTGCCCATCCACAGGCTGCCCATCATGTTGAACAGCCCGATGACGGACAGCGACCAGGCGCTCACCGAGGCGGGCAATCCGCACAGCGCCACCACGCCGGGAAGGTGTGTCGCGATGAAGGCGACGTGGAAGCCGCAGACGAGAAACCCGGCGTTGAGCAACAGAAAGCTCGGATCGCGGACCGCTTCGCGCAATGCCACGCCGAGCGTGACGCCTCCGGAGCCGCCGGCAGGGGAGGACTCCGCCGCAGACGGCGTCAACAGCATCACCAGCGGCAGTGCGGCAAGACCGACCACGCCGAGCATGATCATGGCCGGCTGCCAGCCCGCGATGCCGATGAGCAATTGGGCGAGCGGGATGATCGTGAACTGGCCAAACGAGCCGCCGGCGTTGATGATCCCGGTCGTCACCGAGCGCTTCGCTTCGGGGATCCAGCGATTAGCCGCCGAGATGAGCATCGCAGGGCCGACCGCGCCAGCCCCGGCGGCGAACAACACGCCGATCAGCAGCGTGAGCGCGACGGCGCTGCCGGCGAGCGGCATCGCTGCGTTCGCGCCCGCAAGCAGCACCACGCCGGCAATCATCACCCATCGCGGCCCCCACCGATCTGCCACCGCCCCGGCCACCGGCTGCGCGAGGCCCCACACCAGCTGGGCGATGCCGAAGGCGAGGCTGATGGCGGCATAGCCGATGCCGGTATGGGAGTTGAGCGAGCCGATAAATAGCGGTTGCGCCTGGCGCAGGCCGAGGGCGACCGCGAGTATCGCGCCGGCGGCGAGCGCGATCGTCACGTGCTTCCGGTTCCGATCGCTCATGACAGGCCTCAGCTTCGCGTGACTACGATCTCGAGGTACTCGCTGGGCATGACCACCGAACCGTCCCGCGCGCGGTTGAATCGGTCGATCAGCGCCAGGAGGTCGTTCTGGAGTGCTCCCTGCGCCGCAGATTCGAGAGCGGCGAAGGTCTTGAGCACCGGGCCGTAGTAGGTCCTGAAGACTTCCAGCCAATGCGCGGGCGTTCGATAACGGAACACGAAGTTGCGCAGGGTCGCGTCGATCGCGCTCGCGCGCGACTCGAACAGCTCGGCAATCCGCGCCCGGGTGCCCCAGAGTGCCGGCGATTTCGCGCCGGACGGAGGTACGTACTTCCCTATGGTCTTGAAGAGCTGGCCGACGAAGCCGTCGGGCGTCCAGTTGGCGAGGCCGATCTTGCCGCCGCGCTTGCAAACGCGCGTCATCTCAGCCGCGGCACGCTCCTGGTCGGGAGTGAACATCACTCCGAAGGATGAGACAACGACGTCGAAACTGGCATCCGGAAACGGCAGCGCTTCCGCGTCGGCCTCGCGAAACTTTATGTCCAGGCGCTCTGCAGCGGCGCGCTCGCGGCCACGCTCTAGCAGGGTAGGGACGTAGTCGGTGGCGACCACCTCGCACCAGCGGCGGCCGGCCGCGAGGGAGACATTGCCGTTGCCTGCTGCGACATCGAGCACCTTCTGTCCCGAACGCACGTCGAGGGCCTCGCACAGTTCCTCGCCGACGATCTGCAGGGTGGTGCCGATGAGGGCATAATCACCCGAGGACCACGCCGCCTGCTGGCGGGTCTTGAGCGCCTTGAGGTCTGCATTGCCTGTGGACGGGTGGTTTTGTGTACCGATGACAGCGGTATCCATGAAGCTTCTCCTTTCGTTGACAGTTTGAGAGTTCGCCTCGCGCACGGTGGATGAGAGGTCGATGAAGTCCGGTTCACTCCATCCGCGGGCCGCGGCGATGGAATGCAACTCTATTTGCCCGACGTGGGAGCGAACGTGGTAGGCCGCGTGGAAAAGTCCGTGGAATCCGATCGTCCAGGTCGGTCGGGCGGGCACCCGCCGCTCCAGGTGCGCATGCTCGGGCCTATTACCATTGTCCGCGACGGCAAAAGGCTGACGTTGCCGGCATCCCGCAAGGTGCGGGCGCTCTTCGCCTATCTGACCCTTGCGCCGCTCGCCGTGGCGAGAAGCGCGCTCTGCGAGTTGCTGTGGGATATTCCCAACGACCCGCGGGGAGAGCTCCGTTGGTGCCTGAGCAAGATCAGGAGCCTTATCGACGAGGACGGCCACCAGCGCGTGCGCACCCACGGGGATACGGTTCAGCTGGACCTGACGGAGTGCTCGGTCGACGTGATCGACATCGCCCGCGCCATCGAAGAGGGCATAGGGACGCTCCCGCTGGAGCGACAGTGCAGCCTCTCGGCGCTATTCGGCGGCGACTTCCTTGAAGGCCTGGAAATCGATCGCAGCCCGGCTTTCAACGGCTGGCTGACCGCCCAGCGGCGGCGATTCCGGGCCTGTCACGCGGCCCTGCTCGAGCAGCTTGCGCGGAGCGCTTCTGACGATGACGCATTCGAATATCTGGACAAATGGCTCCAGCTCGCGCCGTTTGATCGGCATGCCCACGAGATCCTCCTCGCCGCCCTCGCGCGGCGCGGCCGGATTCGCGAGGCCGAGGAGCATGTTGCGGCGACCGCCCGGCTGTTCGAAGCCGATGGCCTCGATAGCGCCCCGATCCGCAACGCCTGGCACTCGGCCAGGGCAGCGACGGTAGTCGCGATCGAAGGCGGCGGCGAACCCGCCGCAGCGGTACCGCGCCGCGGCTCTATTGCCGTCATGCCGTTCATCGATCGTTCCCCAGCGGCTCTCGTCCGTGGCGGGGCCGCAGACGCGCTCGCCCACGACGTGATCACCCGCCTCGCCAAGCTGCGGAGCCTCTTCGTCATCGCGCAGGGGACGGTGTTCGCATTGCACGAGCGGCGCATCGGAGCCGAAGAAGCCGGCCGGATTCTCAATGTCGATTACGTCGTCAGCGGATCGGTGCGGGCGCAGGGCGAGCGCCTTACCGTTACCGTCGAGCTGGCCGAGACGCGCAGCGCCCGGATAGTCTGGGCCGAGCGGTACGACCACAAGCTCGACGACGCATTTCTTGTCCTTGACGAGATCGGCAACCGGATCGTCGCCTCGATTGCGGCCGAGATCGAGACCATAGAGCGCAACCGCGCCATTCTGAAGCCGCCAAACTCGCTTGACGCGTGGGAGGCGTACCACCGCGGACTGTGGCACATGCACCGGTATCGCAAGGCCGACAACGACAAGGCGCGCCATTTCTTCCAGGCCGCGACGCGCCTCGATCCGACCTTCTCGCGCGCCTACGCGGGCCTGTCCTTTACTCATTTCCAGGACGCCTTCCAGAACTGGGACAAACGCGAGCCGCAGATGGACCGGGCCTACGAAGCGGCGGCGCAGGGGATCATGGCCGACGAGCGCGACCCTGCAGTGCACTGGGCCATGGGCCGGGCACTCTGGCTGCGCGGCCGGCCTGACGAATCGGTGGTCGCGCTGGAACGGTCCATCGACCTCAGCCCGAACTTCGCGCTGGGCCACTACAACCTCGCGTTCGTGCGCTCGATCGTCGGCGATGCCCGCGTCGCCATTTCCTCCTCGGATTTCTCGCGCCAGCTGAGTCCCTTCGACCCGATGCTCTTCGGCATGCTCGCCACGCGCGCCATGGCGCTGGTGCGTCTCGGCCAGTTCGAGGAGGCCGCCGGGTGGGCCGTCAAGGCCGCGGCTCGGCCCAACGCCTTTCCGCACATCCACGCGATTGCGGCCTGCACGCTCGCGCTGGCCGGCTCCCTGGACGAGGCGCGCTCCTACGCTGCCACGGTCCGCAGAACGGCTCCGGGATACGACCTCGCGCAGTTCTTCACCGCTTTCCCCTTCGATGCGGAAGGCGAGGCGCTGTTCCGCAAGGGGGCCAAGCTCGTCGGAATGGCGTGATCGTTTTGTCCTGAGCCTCGCTTGTCCATGAAATGGAATTGCGGGGTTATCAGCACCTGTACCTGCCGCCACTACCAGAACAGTAGCCCTTAGTGCCTATATCAAAACGAAGAATATGGGCCCAGTGTAGGGGTGATGTGGGAATACTCCCTTCATATTGTCAGGCGCTCCCCGAATCGGCGCCTGGCTGCTTTGTTTCGTTTGTTTCATTACGCCCGCAACGCAGCACACGGCGACACAGTAGGCGTATGATGCGTCCGCCCGAGCGCCGGGAGTGCATGTGACCGTGCGTCAAAAGGGCAACAGGGAGCCCATGAGCCAGAGCGCCACAATCTTGATCGTCGATGACGAGCCGGACGTGCGCGACGTGCTGGAGGAATACTTCACCACGCACGGCTATACGGCTCTCGGCGCCGAGAGCGCCAGTGCCGCCCGGACGATAGCCGCCCGACATCTCATCGACCTGGCGCTGGTAGACATCAACATGCCGGGCGAGGACGGCCTCAGTCTCGCGCGGCACCTGCGCGAGTCGTATACGCGGACTGCCATCGTCATGCTGACTTCCGCGGGTACGGTGATAGACCGCATCGTCGGCCTCGAGATGGGCGCGGACGACTACGTGCCCAAGCCCTTCGACCCCCGCGAGCTGCTCGCCCGCATCAAGAGCGTGCTGCGCCGCACTTCGTCGGCGGGACGCGCCGATCTGGGTGCCGAGCGAGTGCGCATCGGGCACTGCGTGCTCGACCTCGCTGCCCATCGTCTCACCGACAGAGGGGGTGGTGAAGTGCCGATGTCCCCGCTCGAATTCGATCTGCTCAAGGCGTTCGCAGAGCATCCCAACCAGGCCCTTTCGCGCGAGCGTATCCTGGGTTTCAGCCAGCATCGGGACTGGGATCCATTCAATCGCAGCGTCGATCTTCGCGTCATGCGGTTGCGCAAGAAAGTCGAGCCCGATCCCGAGCACCCTCAATTCATCAGGACCGTGCGCAACGAGGGCTACATCTTCGTGCCCGGCGGCTGAGAGCGCTATGAACCTCTGGCTGCGCGCGGGCCGGCTGGGCCGCCTTCTGGCATGCGTTGCCCTCGCGCTCTCGGTTGCTGGCTGCGTGCGTGAGCCGGAGTCCGCGCTACGCATCGGTACCAACGTCTGGATTGGAGGCGAGCCGCTGTACCTTGCTCGCGAGCTGGGTTATCTGGATCCCGCGGCGGTTCAGCTGGTGGAATATCCGTCCGCGAGCGAAGTCCTTCGCGCTTTCCGCAATCAGGCTATCGACGGCATGGTGATCAGCCTGGACGAATTGTTCGGGCTCGCCGTCGACGGACTGCAGCCGCGGATCATACTGGTCGTGGACGTGTCCCACGGCGCCGACGCGGTAGTCGGGCGCCGCGGCATGCGAACGATGGACGATCTCAAAGGCAAAAGGGTCGCAGTTGAAAGCGGCGCACTGGGAGCGTTCGTGTTGAGCCGAGCCCTGGCCCTCAACGGGATGCGTGCCAGCGATGTCGAGGTCGTGCACCTGGAGTCGAACGAGCAGCCCGATGCGTTCGAGAAAGGCCAGGTCGATGGCGCGGTCACGTTCGACCCCTACCGCGCCCAGCTGCTGCGTGCGGGCGCGACGACCCTTTTCGACAGCACTCGGATACCGGGCGAGATAGTCGATCTCATCGCGGTGCGCGACACCGTTCTCGGCGGGCAGCCCAACGCGGTTCACGCATTGCTCGCCGGCTGGTTCAGTGCGATCGACTACATGAAGCGCCAGCCCAGGGACTCGGCGCAGCGCATGGGCGTACGCCAGCAGACGACGGGGGAGGAGTACCTGCAGGCCCTGCACGGCCTGCACATTCCGTCCCGGGAGGAAAACCTGAGGATGATCGGCGGTGAGGCGCCGCAGCTCGTAGCGAGCGGGCGCCGCCTCATGGCCTTGATGCTGGAAGCGAAGTTGCTGAGCGCCGGGCTCGATATCGAACGTGTGCTTGCGCCGGGCCCGCTTGCGAGCCTGCCGCCATGAGCTTCCGCCTTCCGGCGTCGCTCAAGCTCACGGTCCCGCTCATACTGCTGGGCTTCGCCGCGACGCTGAGCGCGGTAAACCTGCTTTATCACGTGCCCCTGGCCGAGCGCGCGGCGGAGGAAGCCTGCCGCAAGCGTCTGGCCCAGGAGATGTCGCGCCTGCAAAGCACCCTGGAGTACCTGCTGCTCAAAGGCGATCAAGCCGCGGCGCAGCACGAGATTGCCGTGCTGGCGCACAACCACGATTACGTCGTGGGCGCCCTGACCGATGACCGGCACGTCGTCATCGCCGCGACGCGACGCGCCTGGCTGGGGCGGCAGATAGCGGACGTGTACCCGCAGTTCGACCTCAATCAGGAAGCCGAGTCCATACGCGAACGCCGGGCAGCGGTTACCGTCGGCTCGAACGGCGCCGCATTGCTGGGCTACGCCGGCATTCTGATAGGAAGCGAGCGCGCGGAGCTGCGTCCCTCGCGAACCGGCAGCCTGTTTCTGGTCCACGATCTCAACTATTCCAAGGCCGAAGCTCGCGCGCAGGTTCTCCGGCAATCGTTCTACTGGGCGGGGTGGGTGATCGCGCTCGCTCTCGCCATGTGGCTCGTCTTTCACTTCCTTCTCACCCGCCGCACCGCGCGGCTGGTCTTCGCGGCCGAGCAGCTGGCGGCCGGCGATCTTACCGCCCGCAGCGAGCTCGGCGGGCGCGACGAGCTCGGCCGGTTGAGCCGTGTTTTCGATTCCATGGCGCTCGAGGTCGCCGATACGCAAACCCGCCTGCGCCGGGACATCGCCGAACGGGCGCGCGTGCAGGAGGCGCTGGAAAAAAGCGAAGCATGCCTGCAGCAGATCCTCAACAACACGACGGCCGTGGTGTTCGTCAAGGACACGGAAGGCCGGTTCGTGTTCGTGAACCGGCAGTTCGAGCGCCTGTTCCACCTGCGCCAGGCGGAAGTGGCGGGAAGGACGGATCGCGAGATTCTCCCCGAAGAGATCGCCCAGGCATTCCGTGCCAACGACCGGCTCGTCCTGGAGCGTAATGCGCCCATCGAGTTCGAAGAGACGGTGCCGCTGCACGACGGCCCGCACACCTACATCTCGATCAAATTCCCCCTGCACGACGCAAACGGGGTGGCTTATGCCGTTTGCGGCATTGCCACCGACATCACCGAGCGCAAACGCTCGGACGAAGCGCTGCGGGTCTCGGAGGCGAACTACCGGGCGATTTTCGATGCCGCTGAGGACGCCATTTTCGTGCACGACATCGAAACCGGCGCCATCGTGGACGTCAACCCGAAAGCCTGCGCCACGTTCGGCTATACCCGCGAGGAGTTTCGCCGCATCGACGTCGGCACGCTCGGCACCGGGGAGCGTCCCTATAGCCAGCAGGACGCCATGGAGCTGATGGCGCGCGCGGCTGCCGGGGAGAAGCTGCGCATCGAATGGCACGGCAGAAGCAAGGACGGCAGCTTGCGCTGGCACGAGGTGTTCGTGAAGCGCGCGACCATCGGCGGACAGGATCGAATACTGGCCCTCGCGCGCAATATCAACCGCCGCAAGGCGGCCGAGGCGGCGTTGCGGGCGAGCGAAGAACAGTATCACGCCATGTTCAACGCATCGATCGACGGGCTGGTGCTGTGGAATGCCGCCGCTGAAATAGTCGACGTCAATCCCGTGCTGTCGAGGATGTACGGATACGGCGAGGCGGAGTTTTCGGCATTGCCGCCAACCAGAATCCTCGGCTGGTCGCACTACCCGGACTTCCACCGTGTCGTTACGACCGGCGAGCCCTGGCATGCGGAGTTCGTCCAGCTGCGCAAGGACGGTTCCACCTTCGACCTCGAGGTTCACGCGATCCCGATGCAGTATCAGGGCAAGCCGCACATCCTGGCCATCGCCCGCGACATCACGGAGAAGAAGCGCTTTGCCGAAGAGCTGGCGCGGCAGCGCGAGGCGCTCTATCAGCGGCAGAAGCTGGCGGCGCTGGGCTCGTTGCTGGCCGGCGTAGCCCATGAGCTCAACAACCCCCTCTCGGTGGTCGTGGCGCGGGCGGTATTGCTCGAGGAGCAGGGGTACCCGCCTGCCCAGGCAGCGGCTATGAAGATACGCACCGCGGCCGAGCGCTGCGCGCGCATTGTGCGGAGCTTTCTCGCCATGGCGCGCCAGCAGGAGCCCGAGCGTGGCCCGACGGCGATCAACGATGTCGTGCTGGCTGCGCTCGAGATCACCGGCTACGCCGTTCGTACCAGCGGCATCGACGTTGCGCTCGATCTCGCCGGGGATATTCCGCCGATCCTGGCCGACGCCGATCAGCTCCATCAGGTGCTGCTGAACCTGTTGATCAACGCGCAACAGGCGCTGCAAGACGAGCCTGCACCGCGCCGGATACGCGTGACGAGCCGCTTCGATCCCTACACCGACGCAATTTCGATTACGGTCGCGGACAACGGCCCCGGCATTCCCGAGCACCTGCGCGCGCGGGTTTTCGAGCCATTTTTCACCACCAAGGCCATAGGAGTCGGCACTGGTGTCGGGCTGGCCGTGAGCTCCGGCATCATCGAGGCCCACGGCGGCACGCTTACGGTCGATTGTCCCGTCGAGGGCGGGGCCGTGTTCACCATCACGCTGCCGGTGGGCACCCCGGAGGCGGCTGTCGCGGACAGCGGTTCGTCGCGCGAGGCGTGCGTAGCCCAGCACAAGATATTGATCGTTGAAGACGAAGCGGAAATTCGCGAAGCGCTGGCCGAGATCCTGATCGATGCGCGGCATCGGGTAGTGACGGTCGGTTCCGGGCGCGAGGCGCTGGAGCGGATGGCCGCAGAGCACTACGATCTGGTGCTCACGGATATTCGGATGCCCGACTTCGACGGGCGTGCCCTGTATCAGGAGATCGAGCGGCGCTGGCCGGAGTGGGTCGGGCGCATCGTCTTCGTGACCGGAGATACTCTCGCTTCCACGTCGCGCGAGTTCGCTGTTGCGACCGGTTGTCCGGTGATCGAAAAGCCGTTCCTCCCTGGCGACGTGCGCCGTGTGGTCGCCGAGACGGCCGCGGCCGGCGAACGCAGCGTCCGTCACTAGGTTCTGGTATTTTGCACCCGACGTAGGCCGGCCTTCTTCTGCAGCCGCCCATCTGCTGGTCACTGAACCGCTACGCGACGCTTCGCGGGCGAGCGAGCTCCTCGACGGTCAGGCTGCCGGCACGTCAGCCGAGGGGCATCCGTTCGCCTCTCGCAGTGCACGTCGGGAAGCGCTGCTCACGAGGCCGCAGCGGCGGGCGGACACGACGGCCTGCAGTCTGCTCGACACGCCCAGCTCGCGCAGGATGCCGCCAATGTGCACCTTCACTGTTCCGGTGGAGATGCTGAGACGCTGGCAGATGAGCTTGTTGGGGAGCCCTTCGCATAGCAATTCGAGCACCTCGAGTTGGCGTGGCGTGAGCCGCGCGCGGACCGCCTTCCGGCTGTCCAGAACCGGCGCCGTCGGCGCGCCTGGCGTGGCTGCGTGCTCGTCCGTCTCCCTGACGATCTTGGCAGGCGATGGGGATACACCGTCGCTCGCTAGCTCCGGTCGGGTCGTCGCGTATTCGGCGAATTCCGCCGCGCCCTTCGCCGACGCTTTCGGGTCCAGCAACAGGATCAGGCCGCCGCGCATGACGAGCGAGACGGGGACGAAGCCGGACGCCTCCGAGATCGGCAGCTTCGCCAGATCGTGGGCGGAGTCGAGATGAGATGAGTTGCTGACAGACGCGTTCACTTTGCACACACCTTTCCTGAGTATCGGAAATCAATGATCTCGCGATCGAGATGATCGCAATGACGAAGAGGCTGCTTCGCTCAATGCTCGTGCCCCCACGACGGAGGCGCAGTGGGGTCGTCGAAGTCGACGCTTTGCTGAAGCAACGCTGCCCCTGGGGGAACCAATGTCGTCCTGCCTTCTGCTCCCGTGACGCGCAAGCTGGAAGGCTCGACCATGGCGCTGAATCCCCAGTCCTCTCTGAACACAGTGAGCTTGACCCGCCCGTCGAACCGGGGCCCGCTCGTGCCGAAGGGACGGCATTCGTTGGTCTGCCACTCGAGCTCGAACGGCGTGATGGGCACCGCTGCACCGGCCACGAGCGGCTTGCCGTTTACGCGTACGGTCGTATCTGGTCCACAGCGCATTGCCAGCAGAGGATCTTTCCAGCGCAGCGGCATGTCATCGCCGTCGAGTGCCGGCACGAGGAGCGCGTTGAGAACGAAGCGGGACGCGTCGAAGGCTGCAGGGCCTGCGGCAGTGACCGGAGGCCGGCTCGGTCGCGCGCTGCCCGGCGTGAATATTGTGCCCAGTCCGAGCCCGGTGGCGAGCCCGACAGGGGCGACGAGGCAAAGAACGACCGTATAGCCTATAGTGGCCTTGCGCCGAGCATGGGCCGGCTTTCCATCGTCAACGGGCTGCGCGGGCCCGTGGAAAATACGCGCCGTATCTGGCTGCCGCATCTGAGCCTCCGTAAGCAACAATTGCCGCGCAGTCTAGTGGGCAGTTGCGTCAGATGAATTTCGGTGAGAGGCTATTTTTGTTTCGTTTGTTTCACCTTCCGCAGACAGGAGGTCGCCATGCCAGCCCAATGCAGCCACCTGAACCAGGTGAAAACCAGTCGTCAGAACAGCAAGGGGTGCGAGGAATGTCTTGCCATGGGCGATACCTGGGTGCAGCTGCGCCTGTGCCGCACCTGTGGCCACCTTGGATGCTGCGACAGCTCCACGAACAAGCACGCGACGAAGCATTATCATTCCACGAAGCACCCGATCATGACGTCCATCGAGCCGGGCGATATCTGGAGCTGGTGCTATGTCGACGAGTTGATGATGGAGCTGAAATAGTTCCCGGACATCAGGGCAATGGCCGAACGGTTCCGCTCACCCACGTTTGAAGCGCGGCGCGCGCAGATGTTTCCGGTCCTCACGGACGGGGAAATCGCGCGCATGCGCCATTTCGGCACGCTCCAGCACCATTCCGACGGGGAACATCTGATCGAGACCGGCAAGCCCGGGCCGGGGATGTTCGTCGTGCTGTCGGGGTCGATACGGCTCACGCGTCGCGAAGGCCTGGGGCACGAGGTGCTGCTCGTCGAGCTCGGTGCGGGCGCCTTTTCGGCGGAGATCGGTCAGTTGTCGGGCAAGCCCGCATTTGTCGACGGACACGCGCACGGAGAGCTCGAAACCCTGCTGATCGCACCCGGGCAGTTGCGCGCGCTCCTGATCGCCGAAGCCGCGCTCGGGGAGAAGATCATGCGGGCGCTGATCTTGCGCCGCGTTGGGCTGATCGAGACCGGTTCGGGCGGCCCCGTGCTGATCGGGTCTCCATCGTCCGCCGACGTGGTCCGGCTGCGCGGATTCCTGAGCCGCAACGGCTACCCGCACCAGTTCTTCGATCCCGCCAGCGACCAGGACGCCGCCGCCTTCATCGAGCGCTACGCGCCTCTCGCCGAAGACATGCCCCTGGTGGCGTGCCCCGATGGAGCCGTTCTGCGCAATCCCACCGAAAGCGAGCTTGCGAAGTGCATCGGCATGCTCGACAGCGCAGCCACCGACGGCGAAGTCGACATCGCGGTCGTGGGCGCGGGTCCCGCGGGGCTCGCGACCGCGGTCTACGCGGCCTCCGAAGGGCTCTCGGTGGTGGTGATCGACGCGCGTCACTTCGGCGGTCAGGCCGGGGCGAGCGCGCGCATCGAGAATTATCTCGGCTTCCCCACCGGCATTTCGGGGATGGCGCTGGCAGGCCGCGCCTATACCCAGGCGCAGAAGTTCGGCGCCCGCATGCTGATTCCGGACGAGGTGGTGACCCTCGACTGCGACCGGACCCGCAACGCAGGCCGGATCGCCCTGAAGCTGGCCGATGAGCGCACCGTCGCCAGCCGCACGGTGGTTATCGCCAGCGGCGCGCGCTATCGCCGGCCTGAGTGCGCAAATATCAAGGCCATGGAAGGGCACGGCGTCTGGTACTGGGCGTCTCCGATCGAAGCGAAGATGTGCGCGGGACAGGAGGTGGTGCTGGTCGGCGGCGGGAACTCCGCGGGGCAGGGCGCGGTATTTCTCGCCGCGCACGCGGCAAAGGTGTGGATGCTGGTCCGCGGCGCGGGCCTGGCGGCGAGCATGTCGAAATACCTGATTGACCGCATCGCGTCGAACGCGAACATCGAGTTGCGCACCCGCACGGAGATAGTGGGTCTGACCGGCTCGCGCCAGTCGGGGCTTGAGACGGTGCGCTGGCGCCATCGCGACACCGGAGAGGAGGAAACGCATGCGATACGCAACGTGTTCCTGTTTCTGGGCGCAGATCCGACGACCGGGTGGCTGACAGACTGCGGGATCGCCCTCGACGACAACGGCTTTGTGAAAACGGGAACCGGACTTGAGACTGCCGGCGTGCAGCCATTAAACAGTCGTCAACCTCTGGAAACCAGCATCTCCGGTGTTTTCGCCATCGGCGATGTGCGCGCGGGATCGGTCAAGCGCGTCGGCGCTGCGATCGGCGAGGGAGCCGCCGTAGTCGCGCAGATTCATACATTCATGGCGCACACTACCGACTCCGGGCGCCTGCAAACGTGATGATGAAAGCGGAGCCCCTGGACGGAATACTCTCGACTTCTATCGTCCAGCCGGCACGGTCGCAAATGCGCTTGACGATATCCAGGCCTATGCCAAGCCCTTCGGGGCTGTCTCCGCCGCGGTAGTTTCGTTCGAAGATTCGAGGCAGCTCGTCGGCGGGTATGCCCGCTCCGGAATCGGACACTCTGAGCCGGTGGGGGGCGTAGCTCACGCGAACGAACCCGCGCTGGGTATGGCGCACGGCGTTTCTGAGCAGATTTGACAGCACCAGATGAAGCGCCTGGCGGTTCGCTTCCACGACCGCTTCCGGGGGAACCTCGACTTCAAATGCAAGCCCCTTGCGCGCTATCTCGCCGCGCAAGGACGCTCCCGCGTCGTTCACGCATTCGAATATTGCTGCGGGTCCATCATCCGCGGGCTCCTCCTCGCGTGCCAGAAAAAGCAGTGCCCGCAGATGTTCGGACATATGCTCCGCGGCCCGGCTGATATTCCTGACACGCTGCCGTTCCTGTTCCGGTAAAGCAGGATTCTTCGCGACGAGCTCACAACTCGTGCGAATGGCGGTGAGCGGCGTTCTCAGCTCATGGCTCGCGTTCGCGGTGAATTCCTGTTCCCGTCTTATCAGATTGGAGATGCGTGCCTGATACTGGTCGAGTGCCTGGGCCAGGGCGGCGACTTCCCGATCCTGCTCCGCGCTTGCCAGTGGCCCGTGCGGCCCGTTCGGAACCAGCGTGCCGACATGGCGGGCAAGATCGGTGAGCTGGCGTGTGAGAATACCGGCCAGCCAATATCCCAGAAGCAGCGCGACACCCGCTACGGTGGATAACGACAGCGCTATCAGCTGCTTGAACTTCCGTTCACGCAACTCGTGGGGACCGACATCGTAGACCACGATAAGGCGCGTATCGGTAACCTGCCGGACTGCGATATGCCTGTCGCCAGTGTCCTGGCCGATGTCGATCTCGTATCGGCCTGGTCCGAGGCCGTGCAGGAACCGAGGGAGCCGCATTTCGTCGGCTGCCGTGCGGACCGCGTAGTACTGCACGTTGGGGCCGGCAGGGGGAAGGTAGCCGGGGTTGGCCCGCTGATGATCGGTCAGGAAGGCGAGCTGCTCCGCCATGAGTTGCTCGACCAGGGCGGACTCCAATTTCTCTGCGGCCAGGTAAAGGGCGATGCCGAGCGCCGTGACTGTCCCAATACACACGGCTCCGATGGTTGCTGCGATCCGCAACCTCAGATCGAGCCTGATCATTCGTCCAGCACCAGGCGGAACCCCAGGCCATGCACGGTCTTGATCGGGTCGCGGCCGCCTGCCTGGAGGAGAGCCCGCCGCAGGATATGCAGGTGACTGCGCAGCCGGTCGCTGGTCTCCTGTTCGCTGCCCCACAATTCCATTTCGAGATCGCGTCGCCTGAAAAGGCGCCCCGGTCCGCTCATCAGCAGCGCGAGCAACTGCATGCATTTGGGCGGCAACCTGACGTCGACACCGGCAAATTCGACCGACATGGTCCCAGCGTCGAAACTGAGATCGCCTACTCTGATGGCGCGGCTCGCGAACCTGCCGGTGCAGCGCTTGTGCAGTGCCGTCACACGCGCTTCGACTTCCTCCAGGGCGAAGGGCTTGACGAGGTAATCGTCAGCGCCGTTTTCGAAACTCTCGAGCTTGTCCTTGAGCGTATCGCGGGCCGTCAGCACGAGGATCGGCGTATCTGCGCGCGCTTCGTCGCGGAGCTTGCGGCACAAGAGAGCCCCGTCCATTTTCGGCAAGCCGAGGTCCAGCAGAATCACATCGAAATGCTGGCCGGTTGCGATGTGAAAACCGGCCTCTCCATCACGCGCGGCGTCGACCCTGTGTCCGCACGTCTCCAGATAGGCGCACAAATTGCCGGCGATCTCGGGATTATCTTCGATGACAAGAATACGCAATGTTGCACCGGAAGGTCTGCTATCAGAAGAGAATGATACGGAACATTTGTGAGTTTTGTGTGAGGCTGCAAGTACTGGATTCATGTAAGCGCCATGTAAGCAATGCGGAATAGGCTCAGTAAGCGAGGACGACGCTCGTCGTATTCCTGCGGTTTCGATGCGATACGGTCGGCGTAGTGAATGTCCTGGCAGCAGTAAGGGGGTCCAACCGGTTTTTCAAGCTACCCGCGTGCTGAGCGCTTGCTGAGCGGTCGTTCGCTCCGGCTCGCCAGCGGCATCGCGCCGGCCGCGCAAATCCACCTATGAGAGGAGCCAAGAAAATGTTCGCAACTCCTGCGTTTCACGCCGCACCAGATTCACCAGTTTCCAGACCAGTACGCCTCTCGGCAGCATGCAAGGCGGCCGTTTGCTCTGCAGCGCTCCTCGGCGGGCTCTTCGGCGCCGGCGCCGCGCTCGCCGATAACGACGACGCCGGCGCTGTCCGGCTCCTGAAGACCATTCCCATCCCCAACACTGCCGCTGCCCTCCACGGCTTCGATATCAGTTGGGTCGACGCAGCCAGCCAGCGCTACTACCTGGCGGACCGCTCCAACGCCGCGGTCGACGTCGTCGACGCGAAGAACGGCGTCTTTCTGAAGCAGATCAAGGGCGGGTTCGCCGGGGTCAAATTCAACGCCACTGGCGGGGCGAACAACGATATATCCGGTCCCAACGGCGTGGTGTCATCCGGGCGCTGGCTGTTCGTGACCGATGCCCCCAGCAGGGTGGTAACTATCGATCTCAACACCGATACGATTGTGAGCGACGTCAAAACGTCCACCACCAGCCCGAACCGCGCCGATGAGCTGGCCTACGACCCGGACAGCGGGACCATCTTGGCAGTAAACAACGCCGATGATCCGCCGTTTGCCACGTTGATCTCGGTCGACAAGGCCACCGGAAAGTTAACGGTAGGCAAGCGAATCACGTTCGACGCGTCGGGCGGTGTCGTCGCGACCAATGGTGCAGAACAACCGGTGTGGGATAAGGGCACCGGCAAGTTCTATGTATCCATACCGGAAGTGGACTGCACCACGGGGCCCCCTTGCGGAGGCGGGGGCAAAAATGGGGCGGTCGTTAGAATCGACCGGAACAGTACCGGCATGGTGGAGGCGGTGTTTCCAGTGCAATTCTGCCAGCCGGCCGGCCTGACCTTGGGTCCAAAGGAGGATCTACTCATTGGCTGCAGTGTGGTCTTTGATACTGCCGGCAATCCCTGGAGCGCTGGCGGGGCGACCACGGCTGCACCCATTTCAGTGATCATGGACGCCAAGAACGGCAGCATCGATAGGAATGTTACGGGAGTTTCCGGGAGTGACGAGGTTTGGTTCAACTCTGGCGACGGACGCTACTACCTCGCTGCGCGGAACCAGCCCGGCGGACCCGTGCTCGGCGTCATAGACGCCAAGGATCAGACGCTCGTGCAGGTTGTTCCCACGATCAACGTCGCGGGCAAGGCGTTCGTCTTTCCGGCGGGAACGGCGCACTCGGTTGCCGCCAATTCTCAGAACAATCAGGTGTTTGTGCCGTTGGCAGCCAACAACGTTTTCCCGGGCTGCCTGAATGGCTGCATCGCGGTGTTCGGGGTGCCCAAGGAGAAGGATAAGGACTAAGGCTGCGGGCGACGCACAGCGCGCGCATACCGCAAGGGACAGCCTGGGAGGCACGCCCAGGCTGTCCCGGCTGTGCGTTATTGAACGTTGTGTTAATTCAGTTCAAAATAATTTTCCCTTTATTCCATGAAGTCGTCGTCCCATGGCTGCCGCCCATTGGCAATTCGTGCTGGAGCGGGCAGGCGCCGCCAAGTCCTGGACTTGGCGGCAGATGCGCGTGGACGGGGCGATCGAGCGCATTTCCGAATCGTGTCCGTATTTCGGAAGGGCGGTGATGAGTGCGGTCAGAAATGGATTCCAACCGAAGCGCGACTCATGGGTCATAATTGCGGGAGAGACGTGTACGCATTTCGCCCCCGGACAGCTACCTGCATCAATACCGCCCGATGCACCGGATGTACCGACCCCTCCAAAAGCGGCGCGCCCGAAAAGAACCAAAGAGCGGCGTAGCGCCGTGGGCAGTGTGACTGCATCACCGGTCGCCGGAGAATCGCGCGTCAAGAAGGATCGCAGGGCAAACAAGTCCCGATAATCGGGCTTTCCCGGCTGTAAGTCTCCAAAGGTTCGCGTCCATTTTTCCGTTGGGAACGGGCGGCAGCCTCGCCTGTCCGGCGAAATTCGTCTAGTGCCGTGTAGTGAAAGCATTACACGCGCTCGCGGCAAATCGCTACGCAAGGGTCCGTGTCGTCCTGACTCTGAATCAAATTCTGAACGGCCCTGCTCGGACCTGAGTCTCATCAAGAGGAGCGTGTCATGACGTTCAATTTATCCAGAGCGGCTCTGCTCGGCGTAGCTTTTGCGCTGACGTGTCCGGCGCATGCGCAGGGTCCCCGCGCGACGGAGCGTGGAGCGTCGGTCTCGAAGACGAACATGGAGAACGGCAAACTCGCGGGTGAGGACCGCAAGTTCATGGAAACAGTCGCTCGCGATAACCTGACGGCAGCCCAGGCGGGCAAGCTCGCGCAAAGCAGGAGTTCGAACGAGCGGGTCAGGAAACTGGGCCAGATGATGGAAGACGATCACGACAAGGCGAACAAGGATCTGCAGAAGATCGCGGAGAGCAGGAGCGTCACGCTGCCCGGTCATCCCGACGGCTCGCAAGAGAAGCTGCTGAGGAAGCTACACGGGAAATCAGGAGCCGAGTTCGACCAGCTCTTTGTGCAGGAAGCGGTGAAAGACCACAAGAAGGCGCAAAAGCTGTTCG
Source organism: Burkholderiales bacterium (assembly GCA_035259205.1). GTDB lineage: Bacteria > Pseudomonadota > Gammaproteobacteria > Burkholderiales > SG8-41 > SG8-41. Next base: position 46,291 of record DATFWO010000251.1, read on the forward strand.
AAAAGACTCAGAAAGACGCGCAGGATCCGGATGTCAAGGCTTTCGCTGAAAGATCCCTGCCTGCGATTACGGCTCATCTGGACATGGCCCGCAGCATATCCTCCGGCGGTTCTGCAAACGCCAGGGCCGGCAACTAGGTAGTGATCGATCCGTCACGGAATCGCTACGCCGGCGCCCGCGGCGCGGGTGCGAGTAGGCGCGGGTTCCACGTGGTCGTCTCCCCGGGCCGGAACTCTCCCCGGGCGCCTGACTCCCATGTGGCATGGCGCCCGGCGAGGAAAACATCGTGGAAACAAAGCTATTGACCTTCGGTCCGCCGTGCGTTCATGCCGGAGTGCTGGAAGCCACCGTCACGGTATCGCCCGAGCACCCGCGCCGCCGGCGCGACGGGGCAACCGGCCCCGCACCGATACGGGCATGAGAGGCGGTTCCTCGACGGTCGTCTATGCGGGAGTGGCCGGCAATCTCCTCGTCGCGCTGACCAAGTTCGCCGCTGCCGCCTTTACCCACAGCTCGGCCATGCTGAGCGAGGCGGTTCATTCGCTGGTCGACACCTGCAACCAGTTGCTGCTGCTGTATGGATTGCGCCGTTCCGAGCGGCCACCCGATCGCGACCATCCGCTGGGACACGCCCGCGAGCTCTACTTCTGGAGCTTTGTCGTCTCGCTGCTCATTTTTGCCCTGGGCGCCGGTGTGTCGGTCTACGAAGGCATCCGGCACATACAGGACCCGGTGGAGATCGAGTATCCCCTGGTCAACTACTGCGTGCTCGCGCTGGCGGCCGTGTTCGAGGGCGTGTCGTGGCTCGTAGCGCTGCGCGCGTTTCGTGCCCACAAGGGGCGGCTCGGCTATCTCGAGGCGGCGCAGGAGAGCAAGCAGCTGCTGATAGGGGAGAGAGCCCGACCTCAACTGATCGCCTCGATCTGCAGGATTGCGCGCACCGAGCCCGGAATAGAGCAGTCGAACGGCCTGCTCACGGTGCAGCTCGGGCCGCGACAGGTCGTGGCGGCGTTGAGCCTGGACTTCGCAGATACGCTCACCACGCCTGACATCGAGAAAGTCGTGGCGCATCTGGAGGATCGCATACGCGCGGCGCACCCTGAGGTGGTCATCCTGCTCGTCAAGCCGGAAAGCAGGCACGCCCAAGGCGGCACGGACTGCGGCGCGCCCGAAGTCGACGCGATCGGGCGCTGGCAGAAGACCTGAAGGCCGCGCGGCCTGGCTCTACTGCGCAAGGGATGCGCGGAGAGCTGCGCTAACACCAGCCGCCGTGCGGCAGATTCAGTCCGGGCATTGGTGCTGTCGCAAACTTTTCCGGCTACACTAGCCGCGGCAACCACGTCGCAGGGAGACGCGTGATGAACTGGAGCTCGCTGGCGCTAACCACGCTGGGGGTGATTGCATTCTCGCCGGCTCCCCTCGCTTTGGCGGCGAGCTGGCCGGAAAAACCGGTGCGCATCATTATCCCCTGGCCGCCGGGAGGCAGCACCGACATCGTCGGGCGGGTGCTCGCTTCCGAGCTGACATCCCGGCTCAAGCAGCAGGTGATCATCGACAATCGCGCCGGCGCCGGCAGCATCGTCGGGTTGCAGATCGCGACCGCGGCGCCGGCCGACGGCTATACCTTCATGATGACCTCCACGGCCTACGGCTTCCTGATCGACAAGCCGAAGGTGCCGGTCGACCTCGTCAACTCGTTCGCCCCGGTCGCGATGATCGGGTTCGGCGATGCCGCGCTCGTCGTCCATCCGTCGCTGCCGGTGAAGACGGTGAAGGAGCTGATCGCCCTCGCGAAAAAGAAGCCGGGCGAGCTCCTCTACGCCTCCTCGGGTATCGGCGGCTTCCCGCACATGAACACGGAGCTGTTCATGCTGAAGACCGGCACGAAGATGGTGCACGTTCCGTTCAAGGGCGGCGGCCCCGCGGCGGCGGATCTCGTCGCCGGCCACACCCAGCTGCAAATTTCGTCGCTGGTCACGATGATGCCCTTCATTCAGGCCGGGCGGGTGCGGCTCCTCGCAACTGGCGGCACGAAGCGCAATGCGAAAGTGCCGGACGTTCCGACGATCGCGGAAACGGTTCCCGGCTACGAGTCGAGCATCTGGTGGGGCATCTTCGCGCCGCCCCGGACGCCGGCGGATATCATTGCGCGCTTCCACGCCGAGACCTCGGAAGTCATGTCGTCGTCGCGGTTCCAGAAATACCTGGAAGAGCAGGGCGGCGTGACCGTGAAAATGAGCACCGCCGAGTTCGGCAAGCTCATGCTATCGGAGCAGAACAAGTGGCTCGAAGTGATCAGGGTCGCCGGCATCAAGGGCGAATGACCGCTACGGCCTTGCGCCAGGAATGGTGTCCGGGCGAGGTCTCGGGATGCTGTCTGGTCGGGCCCTCGGTATGGCGTCGGGTCGGGCATTGGGAATCGCGTCCCGCAGCGCGGTGCCGCTGTCGTTTTCCATCTGCCGTGGGCTTCGAAGGTCGCTGCCAGGAGGTGCGGGCAGGTCCGCGGCAGGGTTGGCTTCCCTTTCCAGTCGGCGCACTGTAGCCGGATCACTGCCAAAGGGTGCCGACAGGTCCGCGCCGGGGTTGGTATCCCTTTCCAACCGGCGCGCCCGCTCCGGGTCACTGCTCATTCCGCCCGACGTCGCGGACCCGCGAGATACCTCGCTCGACCTGCCGCCAAGGCTGCCGCTTGAAGATCCTGCAGCGCCACGGCCACCGGCTCCGGTTGACTGGGCGATGACCGGATTCGCCAATGCATCGGGCTGCGTGGAATTCGCTAGGTTCGGGAATGCGAGCGCAATACTTGCGATGGAAGAGCCGACCAATAGTAGCTTAGGCATCGTGGTCTCCTTTCTGGCAATTTCAAAGTGAGACCTCCCACCCACCGCGTCGTTCTGTTCGCCGTGCCGGGTCATCGCTTGGAGGCGACTCAGTTGCGCGCGCAACTCGTCGCAAGACTGCGACATCCATATGATGTGCGCACGCACATTCCCGACTCGCTCTATTCGAGCGCCCGACAACTGGCGCTCGAGAGCCGCGGCGCGGGGCGCGCCGTCAACAGCCGTACGGCAACGCCCGAATTGCTAATCGTGGTCGTGCTGTAGCGGGGTTACGGGTTGCTTCGCTACGCGTTTCCGCCTGCGTGCTACGCTTCCCGCGCTCCTCATCTTGCGCTTGAACCTGCGCACCAGGCCGCGTTTCCGTCCATCAGCCATGACAATCACCTCTTCCTTGTTCAGCCACTGTGAGACAGCGCTGACCTTGCGTCGTTCGCGGCCGCCACGGGGATGTCCTTCACAGTGAGCCAGCGACATCCGCGCATCAACCGATGACGGTGGCGACCTCGTAGAGATGAGGGTCGATCTCGTCCGTCAACCCGTCGAAGCGACTCCACTCCTTGCGGAATTCCGGGGACTGGTGGGCCGAATGCAACAGCTCGCGATTCTGCCATTGGACGTAGTTCACGATGCGCGCACCGTCCAGGCTGCGATGCAGGCTGATGGAAACGAACCCCGGCTGGCGTGCCATGAAACGCGCCCGCTCCGTCATCAACGACAATGCTTCCGTCTGTTTCCCCGGCTCGGGCTCGATGACGGTTATCTGCGTTACGGTCTGACTGCTCTTGCTGATCTGCGGCATGAATTGACCTCGCTATGGTGAAAACAATGGCCGGCGCCTTTCACGCTCTCAGGGCGTTGTGGGCCGATCAAATTGAGCCCGCAGCTCCTCTTTCGCCCGCTCGAGAATCTGCAGGCGCCTGCGCGGAAGGTTCCTGCCGGCGCGGTTGATATAGAACGTGAGCATCGACATCGCGGAGCGGTAAGCCCCGCTTTTGCGGCGGCGGCTGCGCTCCGCGGAGCGCTTCAGCGACCTTGCGATGCGCCTGGGGTCCGCGCCGCGGAACACGCCGCGCTCCAGGTCGAGGGCGTTGCTTTGCTGTGTAACACGACGCGACCAGCGCCGCATACGACTTCCTCCGGCTCGCCGCCGCGCAGAGTTCACCGGCGCGCGTCAATGGGCCCGTTGTGAATGCGCGCCGCCGGGTGTGGAAATGCCCGCAACGGCGCGACCCGCGGTGCTCGCATTCGCGCTCAGGGCCAGATCGGCGATCGAAACGATGCCGACCAGTCGCTTCTTCCGATTGAGCACTGGCAGCCTCCGGACCTTGTTGTCGGACATGTTCTTTGCGACGTGCTCGACGTCTTCGTCCTCGAAGCAGTAGAGGACTTCCTTGCTCATTACCTCACGGACCGCCGTCTCCGGCGACTTTCCCTCGGCTACCGCACGGGTTGCGATATCCCGGTCGGTGATCACACCTATCAATCGATCGTCTTCACCCACCGGCAGGACTCCAGCATCGCATTCGATCATGATGCGCGCCGCCTCACGGATCGTCTGGTCGGGGGTTGCCATGCGCACTTTCTGGGTCATCGCTTCACGGATTTTGGTCGTCATTGCGGCCTCCTGTTTCTCTCCGGGGGTGGGAACGAACATACCTTCGAACTGCCGTCCTGCAGGACCGTCCCGGAGGTACGGTACGACCATGGCGCGATGGGGCTGGTTCAAACCCTTTACTTTTGTCGACGCGGTGCTGGACCGCAAGTCCCTGAATTCAAGCTGCTCGTTCGCGGTGCCGCAAACAGCCCGCGATCGCGAAGCGCGATTGGCCTGTGCTACCATCGCCGGGCCAAAACGCCCTTCCGAGATGAGCGTGCCCGATCCCGCACTGAAGTGCAGCATTCTCGCCGTCAGCACTAGGGGAGAGCTGATGCTGCGACGATCCCTCGCCGGACTGGATGCCCAATGGACCACCGCGCTGGGGGCCAACGGCGCGCTGTACGATCTGTACGTTCTCGACAGCGTCGCGGGTACCAGGGATATAGTCAATCTCTACGATCGAATCCGAGAGAGGGAGCGCAATGTCGCGATCATTCTGGTCTGCACCAATCGCAACGTTGCTCTTTTCCACCAGCACATAACCGGCGATCCCGCGGCCTACGTCGCGGTCTGCGACACGGCTACGCAACTGCGCCAGCTGATTGAACACGTGATCGAATCCATTTGGTCGAAGGCGTTGGCCGCGCGCATTGATGAAACGAGGACGGTGGTGGAAGCGCTGAGTGATCGCGGGGCGAGGCTCGACGAGCGCAGCCGGCAGTGGCAGCGGCGTCTGACGAGCAAGCAGTGGCTCAAGCTGAGGGCGGAGTCGATGCATTTCTTCCAGCAGCGCGGCGGGACCGCGTCGCAATTCGAGCGGCTCTGGCCCGGCGTGTGTCACGAGGCGCTCGCCAAGGCGCAGTAGGCGAGCGCAGGCGTTAAAATCCCCATCGGCAATTTCTTCCCGGCGATCCTCGCCGGTACACCGGCATCTCACCGCAGAACTTTTCTTGTAAGGCTGCTGTCAGCCCGATTGAGCCGGGGCTGGTGGCCCGTCATCTAGAGCCACCGCGCGGAGAGGGTCCGACACGGGGTGCGGTGCGCCGTCGGCACCGTTTCGGCTTCTGTCGTGTACCCAACCGAGGAGGTAATACCTATGAAACTTCAGTTCCTTGCAAGCATTGTGGTCCTCGCAGCCGCACCGGGCCTGGCGCTGGCCCAGTCCGCCACGGTGACGCTCGGGCAGCAGAACGGCTCCGGCGAAACCGGCACTGCGAAGCTCACTGCACAGGGCACCAGCACCAAGGTCGAGATCAGTCTCAAAGGTGAGCCGAAGGGCGTGCCCCAACCCGCCCATATCCACGAGGGAAGCTGCGCCAAGCTCGATCCGAAGCCCAAGCACGGTCTAGCGAACGTCGTCGATGGCAAGTCATCGACGGTCGTCCCGGTGAGCTTCGAAACCTTGATGAAGGAAAAAGGCGCGATCAACGTCCACAAGAGCACCGAAGATCTCAAGACCTACGTCTCCTGTGGCGACATTGTGGAGCACTCGGCGAAAAAGTAGCCTTGATCCGGGGCAGAGGGTCTCGGATCCGCTTCTGCCCCCAAAGTAAGTAGCGGCCGGCGAAGTAGACGCCGGGGTCAAAAGCGCGCGCCCTGATCGTCGCGGTCGGGGTTGCGGACAGGCATGCCCGCGACCCACGCGCGGCATTGCCGCGAGGGGTCCGCTCTCTTATGATGGCTCTCTGAGTCTGCCGGACGAGCTTGCGGCAGATTACCGGGAGCGATCATGACTGCGATCACACGCGAACTGGCTGAATTCGTCGCCGGCATTTCCTACGATACGCTGAACGCGGAGGTGCGCGAGCGGATCAAGGCGCTCGCACTCGACCTGGTCGGCATCATGCTGCGGGCGCGCAACGACGCCGAATCGACGCCGTCCATGATCGCCGCCGCAAGCCGGCTCGGGTTCACAGGGGGCGCCTGCACCGTCATCGGGGATTCAGCGGGCTACACGCCGCCGGGAGCCGCCATGCTCAATGGCACTCTCGCGCACTCGCTCGACTTCGACGACACCCACGCGACCGGCTCGCTGCATCCGAGCGCGCCAATCGCGCCAGCCGCCTTCGCTGCCGCCGAGATGACCGGCGCCGACGGGAAAGCGTTGATCGCTGCCATCGTGGCCGGGTATGAAGTACAAATCCGCTTGAGCCTCGCGCTCGATCCCGCCGCGCATTACGACCGCGGCTTCCATCCCACCGCCACCTGCGGCGCATTCGGCGCCGCCGCTGCGGCGGGACGGCTGCTCGGGCTCGATGCGGAAGGGCAGGCGAGCGCGTTCGGGATCGTGCTCAGCATGGCTGCCGGCTCCATGCAGTTCCTCGTAAACGGCGCGTGGACCAAGCGCTCGCACGTCGGACACGCTGCCATGTGCGGGCTCATTGCAGCGACTCTCGCACGAGAGGGCTACAAGGGAGCAAGCGACGCGCTCGAGGGGAAGTGGGGTTTCCTCCACGCTTACGCGCCCTCTGCCGACCCCAGTAAAGTCGTGGACGAACTGGGCCGCCGCTGGGAGACGATGCGCATCGCGGTCAAGCCCTATCCTTCCTGCCGCTATGGCCACGCTGCGCTGGATGGAATACTTGCGCTCACGCGCGAGCACGGTATCAAGGCGGAGGAGGTTCGCGCGGTCGATGTGGGCCTGCCCGAACCGGGCTGGAAGCTGATCGGCGACCCGGAGGCGGCCAAGCAATCGCCCCGGTCCGTGGTGGACGGGCAGTTCTCGATGGCGTTCGTGGCGTCGGTCGCGCTGCGCAGCGGCGCGTTCGTGTGGGACGACTACGAGCGTCATCTCGGCGATCCGGCGACGTTGGCGTTGTGCCGGAAGGTGCGCGCCCGGGTCGACCCGAAGGCTCAGGCCGATTTTCCTGCGGAGATGAGCGGAAGCGTGCGCATAGAGACCGTGCGCGGCGCGTTCGAGACCTATGTGCGCGTGGCCAAAGGTGAGCCTGCGAACTTTCTGTCTGCCGCCGAGCTGCGCGCCAAGTTCGACGGGCTTGCAGGCCCGTATCTTTCCGTGCGCCGGCGCGAAGAGGTGGCGGCTGCCCTGCTGGCGCTCGATCAGGCGAAAGACGTAGGCGGGCTGCTCCGCCTGACGCGTCCCGACGAGGGAGCCGGCCGCCGCGTCGCCTCGGTCGCCTGACCGCAGCGTGCGCGGTGGAGGGTTGAGCATGGCGGCGGCGCCGCAACAGCCTGCCGGCGACGGGCAGGAAGGGCTCATCCTGGAGAGCGTCGACCGGTTCCTGGAACGCGAGGTGCGTCCGGTCGCCCGGGAGTTGGACGCCGCCGACGCCTATCCCTCGCAGATCGTCGAAAAGCTGAGGACGCTCGGGATGTTCGGCGCGACCATCGCCCCTGAATACGGGGGCCTCGGTCTGCCGGCGCTGACCTACGCGAGGATCGTGGAGCGCATGTCGGCGGTATGGGCGTCGGTGCCGGGTTTCTTCAATACGCACCTCATCATGGCGGCTGCAGTGCAGCGTAACGGCACCGAGCGGCAGCAAGCCCGTTTTCTTCCGCGTTTCGCGAGCGGCGAGCTGCGCGGCGGCATCGCCTTGACCGAGCCCGACTGCGGCACCGACCTGCAGGCGATCCGTACGCAAGCGCGGCGCGACGGCGATCACTATGTGATCAACGGCGCCAAGACGTGGATCACCAACAGCGCCGAGGGACAGATACTCGCCGTGCTGGCCAAGACCGATGCGAAGGCGCAGCCCCCGCACAAGGGCATGAGCCTGCTGCTGGTCGAGAAAGGGCCGGGTCTAAAGGTCGTGCGCCGGCTCAACAAGCTCGGCTACCGCGGCATCGACACCGCCGAGCTCCTGTTCGAGGATTGCCGCGTGCCAGCGGAGAACCTGATCGGGCCCGCGGAGGGCCGCGGGCTGCAGCAGGTGCTGAACGGGCTCGAGCTCGGCCGCATCAACGTCGCCGCGCGCGGAGCGGGGCTTGCGCGTGCATGCCTGCAGGAGTCCCTGCGCTATGCGCAGCTGCGGCAGACCTTCGGCAAGCCGATCGCGGAGCATCAGGCGATTCAGATCAAGCTCGCCGACATGGCGACGCGGGTCGAGGCGGCGCGCCTGCTCGTCGAGTCGGCGGCGCGCGCCTACGACGCGGGCGGGCGCTCTGATCTGGAGGCGGGAATGGCGAAGCTCTACGCCACCGAAGCTGCGCTGGAGAACAGCCTGGAGGCGATGCGTATCCACGGCGCCTACGGCTACTCGAAGGAATTCAACATCGAGCGCTACTATCGCGACGCGCCTTTGCTCGCCATCGGCGAGGGCACGAACGAGCTGCAGCGGATCATCATCGCGCGCGAGCTGGTCAAGCGGAATCCTGCGTGAAAAGCAGCCGCTGCTATTCGGGCTTGATGCTTGCATGGTAACTTATTTGCATGGCTGATCTTGTTGTGCTGGCCGTTGCGTTGCTGGCCGGTGTGCTTGCGCTGCCGGTGCGGGCCGCGGACGCGTATCCCACGCGGCCGGTGCGCATGCTGATACCGTATCCGCCCGGAGGCGGGCTGGATCTTCCGGGACGGTCGGTCGGACAGAAATTCTCGGAAGCCACCGGCCAGCAGATGGTCGTGGACAACCGGGGCGGCGCGGGAGGATTGATCGCGAGCGATCTCGTCGCTAAGAGCGCCCCCGACGGCTACACCTTGCTGCTCGCCAGCAACGGGCAGATCTCGATCGCCCCCTCGCTTTACGACAAGCTGCCGTACGACCCGCTGGTCGATCTCATCCCGATCACGCACTTCGTGGATACGCCCATGGTGCTGTTCGTGAATGCGTCCTACCCGGTCAAGACCGTGAGCGATCTGATTTCCATGGCGAAGGCGAAGCCGCGCCAGATCGGCATCGCGCAATCGGGCGTGGGCGGCGTGTCGCACCTCGCTCAGGAGCTGTTCCGGCAGCGCGCCGGCATCGACGTGCTGGGCGTCCCTTACAAGGGCGCCGGCGCCGCGCTGTCGGACGTTGCCGGCGGCACGGTGCCGTTCATCTTTACCACGGTGTCCACGGCGCGAGGATTGCTCGACGCCGGGCGCGTGCGCGCCCTGGCGGTCGCCGCGCGCACGCGGACGGCGAGCCTGCCGACGGTGCCGACGTTCGAGGAGCTGGGCCTCGCCGGGGTGATCGGCAATTTGTGGATCGGCATGATGGCGCCCAGGGGCACGCCCGAGCGGATCGTGACGAAGCTCCATCAGGAGTTTTCTAAAGCGCTTGCCGCCCCGGACGTCAAGGAGCGCCTCGCCACCCAGAGCGCGGAGATCGTGGCAAGCGGGCCGCGCGAGTTCGGCCAGATGATACGCAAGGACGCCGAGCTCTGGCGTGGCGTCATCAAGACCGGGAACATCAGGCTCGAATAAAAAATGCCGGCAATGACCCGTTCCGGGGCTGCGCGCAACGGCGGAGACGACTCATGATCGAGGAAATCGTCGGCCTCGCGCCGTCGGGCTCCATGGGCAGCGGATACAATCTCGAGGCGTTCGAGCGGGGGCTCGCCGCCCGACCGCATTTTATCGGCCAGGACGCGGGGTCGACGGACATGGGCCCCTACTATCACGGCACGGGCGCAACGTTTCTTCCGCTCGCCACCTATCGCTACGACCTCGCGATCATGCTGCGCGCCGCACGCGGCAGCCGCATTCCTCTCATCATCGGCTCGGCGCTCACCAGCGGCGCCAACGTTTCGCTCGAGCAGGCCGTGAAGCTCGTGCACGCCGTCGCCCGGGAAGACCGGCTATCGTTCCGCATGGCGGTGATCAGCGCTGAGATCGACAAGGCGGATCTCAAGCGGCGCCTGCGCCAGGCGCCGTTCGACAGCCTGGGACCTGATCCGCTGACGCCCGACACCATAGACCGCTGCGGGCCGATCGTCGCGCAGATGGGCGTGGAGCCGTTCATCCAGGCGCTCGACGCGGGTGCCGAGGTGATCATTGCGGGGCGTGCGTGCGACGACGTGATTTTCGCCGCGATGCCGATCATGCGGGGCTACGACCGTGGACTGGCCCTGCACTGCGGAAAGATCCTCGAATGCGCGGGACTGTCCGCCGTTCCCTGCGATCTCGCCGAGCCGCTGCTCGGCCGGGTGCGGCGCGACCACTTCGAAGTGGAGCCGTGCCATCCCGCCCATCGCTGCACTACGGTTTCCGTAGCCGGGCATTCGCTTTACGAGCGGGGCGACCCATGCCTGCAGCCGGGTCCCGGCGGCATGAACGACCTGACCGGGTCGGTCTTCACGCAAGTCGACGAACGGCGCGTCAAGGTGACGGGCAGCCGCTTCATTCGCGACGCAACCTACCGCGTCAAGCTCGAAGGAGCGGAGCAGCTCGGTTTCCGCAGCATAGTGCTGGTCGGCATCCGGGACCCGCACATGATCGCGGCGCTGGACAGGTTGTTTGCGGAGGTGAGGGAACGCGCGGAAAGCCGCTTCCACCTATCGGCGCAGGGCGTGCATCTCAATTTCAGCATCTACGGCAGGAATGCGGTCATGGGCGGGCTCGAGCCGGTTGCCGATGCTAAACCGCATGAGGTCGGGCTGCTGATCGACGTGGTCGCCCCGCAGCAGGAGCTCGCGACCGCCGTCGCGATGTTCGTTCGCGGCACTCTGCAGCACGCGAGCTATCCGGGCATCGTGAACACGGCGGGCAACATGGCGTATCCGTTCTCGCCGTTCGGCGTGCCGGTGGGGCCTGCGTATCGCTTCGCGGTCTATCACCTGATGCCACTCGGCGACCCCTGCGAGTGCTTTCCTATGACGATCGAGGAAGTCAGGAATTAGGGGGCAGTGATCGACCCCGTGTGGGACGCTACCGTTCACCGTTTACGGTTCATTGTTCACCCGGTTGCAGAAGCCCGATGACGACTCTTGAAACGCTCGCAAAGGTGATCAGAAGCAAGAATGCGGGCCCGTTCGAGCTGACTTTCGACGTGATGTTCGACGACGCCGGCAGCTACGAGCGCGTGAAAACGTCCGGCGCGATCAACGCCCACGCGATCGCAAGAATCTATCGCGTGCGGGTCGACGACGTGCTGGTATGCCGGCCCTACGACCCCGCCTGCGCCTTCAAGATCACGATCCGCCGCCCGGTCGGGTCCGGCGACATCACCGACCGCGACGTCTACGGCTGCCAGCAGCACGTGCCGCTGATGGCGATCGAGATTCCGGCCGCCTGAGAAAGGCTATTTCGGCGAGTCCGGAACGGCCAGGGATTCCCTCCTCGCGAGGCTGGGAAACCAGTGCATCCACAGGGCTACCACGAGCAGAGCGCCGATGCCGCCGATGACGACGGACGGCACGGTGCCCAGCCACTCGGCCATGGCGCCCGATCTGAACTGGCCAAGCTGATTGGACGTTCCGGTGCAGAGCGAATTGACCGCGCTCACCCGGCCACGCATCCCGTCCGGCGTCTCGAGCTGCACCAGGGACAGCCGGATCACTACGCTGATCATGTCTGCAGCGCCCATCACCGTCAGGGCGGCCAGCGACAGCGGCAGGGAGCGGGATACCCCGAACACGATGGTAGCGACCCCGAACATCGCCACCGACGCGAGGATGATGCGCCCGACCCCGCGCACGAAGGAGGCTCGAACGAGATACGCGGAGACCAGCACGGCTCCGACCGCCGGTGCGGCCCGCAGCAACCCCAGGCCCCACGGACCGGTTTCGAGTATGTCCCGGGCATAAATGGGGAGCAGCGCCGTGGCGCCCCCCAGCAAGGTCGCAAAGAGATCCAGGGTGATCGCCCCCAGGACGACCGGATTGCCGCGCATGTAGGCGATGCCGCCGAAGATGGATTTCAACGTCGCCGGCTCCTGCTCCACGGGCCTGGCGCGGATGCGGATGCCGGCGATGAACATGGCCGCGAGCCCGAAGAACGCCGCGCTCGTACCGTATACAGCGCTGGCATCGACCAGGTAGATCACTCCGCCCAGCGCCGGTCCGATGATGACCGCCGCCTTCTTGCTCGCGGAAGCCCAGGCGATGGCTTTTGCCAGCAGCTCGCGCGCCACCAGTGCCGGCAGCAGCGCGCGCAACGTGGGCGACTGGAAGGCCAGGGTGATACCGAGCAGAAAGGCGCAGGCGTAGAGGACGTTGCTGTTCAGCCAGCCGCCGTAGCTGCCGCTGGCCAGGGTTACCGCCAGCGCGCACTGGACCACCTGGCACACGAGCGCGATGTAGCGCCGGTCGTAGCGGTCCGCGACGTATCCGGCGACCAGCGTAAACAGGAACTGCGAGAGAAACTGCACCAGCCCTATCAATCCCAGGCTGAGCGCGCTGTTGGTGAGCTCGTACATCTGCCAGCCGACGGCGATCGTCAGCATCTGATGGGCGAGGGTCGATGCGGTTTCCCCGAGCCAGTAGCGTCGGAACGGCGGGTGCGCGAAGAGGTCAGCTGCCACCGGTCCGTTCCAGGTACATGGATGATCTTCCCTTTAAGCGGCTCACAAACTACCATACATGGGCAAGTCACAAGTAGTACGGGACCGGGTCGACGTCCGCACTGTGTCGGGCGGCCGGTATCGAGGAAGGGGGAATCATGAAAAAACTGCTGGCGGCATTGGCGTGTTCCTGGTTCGGGTTCACGTGGGCGCAGACGGCCGAAGAGCTGGTCACCGACGGGAAGAACACGGAAAACGTGCTCACCTTCGGCATGGGCTACGACCTGAAGATGTGGAGCCCGCTCAAGCAGATCAACAAGTCCAACATCAAGCGGCTGGTTCCGATCTGGAGCTTCAGTCTCATGAACGAGATGGGGGAGCTGTCCCAGCCGACGATCTACAACGGCGTCATGTACGTGGTGAACGGCAACTGGACCTTCGCGATCGATGTCGCGACCGGGCAGCAGATCTGGCGTACCCCGGTCGAGTACGAGCGGGCCGCGCTGCGGGTTACGACCTCGGGCGCCTACATCCGGGGCGCCGCGACGATCTACAACGGTAAGCTCTTCCGCCAGACGATCGATGCGCACATCGTGGCGCTCGATATGAAGACCGGGAAGGAAGTCTGGAAGCAGAAATTCGCCGAGTGGAAGGACAGCTACGCCGGGATCGTGGCGCCCACGCTCGCCAATGGCGTGCTGATATCGGGCATGGCGGGCGGCGATCGCACGGCCCGCGGCTTCATCGACGGCTACGATCCCGATACCGGCAAGCGGCTGTGGCGGCGGTGGACCGTGCCGGCGCCGGGAGAGCCGGGCTCCGAGACCTGGCCCAGCAAGGAATTTCCGGACGCGTGGAAATACGGCGGCGCGGCGACGTGGCAGCCCGGCTCGTACGACCCGCAGCTCGATCTTTTCTATGTGGGCACGGGTAACGCCGAGCCGTACAACCCCAGGTACCGCGGCGGCCTGGATAGCCTCTACGCCGCGAGCGTGCTCGCGATCCGGCCGAAGACCGGAGAGCTGGTCTGGTACTACCAGTTCCTGCCGAACGACAGCTTCGATTTCGACGGCACCGCCGAAAACATCATTGCCGACATCCAGGTCGAGGGCAAGCCGCGCAAGGTCCTGCTCAACGTCAACAAGAACGGTTTCGTGTACGTGATCGACCGCACAAACGGCCGGCTGATCGCTGCGCACCCGTTCGTGAACCAGAACTGGGCCAAGCACATCGATCTCCAGACCGGGCGGCCGGTGCTGACCGACCTGCTCGATCGCGCAATCAAGGGGGAGACCATCGATCTCGCGCCGCGCCTCGCCACCAATGCGACCTTGTCCGCCTACAATCCGAAGACGGGACTGTTGTTCCTGAATTCGTGGGAGCTCATCCGCGTCATGAAATTCGTCGATGTGGAGCTGAAGGTTGGCCAGGGCTACACCGGTATCGAGACCAGCTCCAAATTTCCGAAGCCGGCGGGATATCACGTCGCAATGAATCCGCTCACCGGCAAGACCGCGTGGAAGATCCCGCTGCAGGAATTTGCCGCCTCGGCGGGTACCTTGGCGACCGACGGTGGCCTGCTGTTCACCGGCAAGCTCACCGGCGAGTTCATCGCCCTCGACCAGGATACCGGCAAGCAATTGTGGCAGTTCAAGACCGGCTCCAGCGTCAACGCGCCGCCGATCACCTACACCCACAAGGGCGTTCAGTATGTGACGATTCTGTCCGGGCGCGGCGGCAGCAATCCCACGCGCTCGGTCGGCGACATCGTTCCCGCGGGCGGGTCGGTGTGGACGTTCGCGCTGATGACCGAGTGACTGTGGGAGCGCCGTTTACTATTGGGGGACCGACATGAAGAAGATAGCTGCGGCAGTGCTGTGTGCGTGGTGCGGGCTGGCATCGGCTCAGACCGCCGATGAATTGCTCAATGATGGGAAGAACACGGAAAACGTGCTCACCTTCGGCATGGGCTACGGCATCCCGATGTACAGCCCGCTCCGGCAGATCAACAAGTCGAACGTGAAGCGGCTCGTCCCGCTCTGGAGCACGAACCTCATGAGCGAGCAGGGCGAGCTGGCTCACCCGGCCATCTACCAGGGCGTCATGTACATCGTGAACGGCAACTGGACGTTCGCGCTCGACGTCGCGACCGGTCGGCAGATCTGGCGGACCCCCGTCGAGTACGACCGCGCGGTGCTGCGCATCTCGACCGCCGGCGCGATCATGCGAGGCGCGCCGACCTTGTATAACGGCAAGCTCTATCGCACGACCTTGGACGCGCACGTGGTCGCGCTCGACATGAAGACCGGCAAGGAGATCTGGAAGCAGAAGTTCGCCGAGCACAAGGAAGGCTACAAGGGCGTCGGTTCGCCGCTCATCGCCAACGGCGTGCTGATCACGGGAACCACGGGTGGCGAGCACGCAACGCGCGGCTTCCTCGTGGGCTGGGATCCGGAGACCGGCAAGGAGCTGTGGCGCAGGCATACCATCCCGGCGCCGGGCGAGCCCGGTCACGAGACCTGGCCGAAGACGGCCAATTCAATACCCGATGCGTGGAAGATCGGCGGCGGCTCGACCTGGCAGATGGGGTCGTATGACCCGCAGCTCGACCTCGTCTACTGGGGGGTCGGCAATGCCGGGCCGTACGATTCGAAGTACCGGGGCGAAGGCGACGCGCTCTACACCAACAGCGTGCTCGCGATCCGGCCGAAGACCGGCGCCATGGTCTGGTACTACCAGTACACGCCGAACGATGTCTACGACGTGGACGGCACCAACGAGAACGTGATCGCGGACCTGCGCGTGAACGGCGAGATGCGCAAGGTCATCATGAACGCGAATAAGAACGGCTTTTTCTACGTCATCGACCGCACCAATGGCAAGCTCATCGCCGCGCACCCGCTGACGCGGGTCACGTGGGCGACGCACGTGGACTTGAAAACCGGTCGGCCCGTGCTGAGCGACGTCTACGCGCGGCTGAAGGCGGGCGAGGAAGTCTCGATGTATCCGCAGCGCGGCACCAACGCTACGCTCTTTTCGTACAATCCGCGGACGGGGCTCGTGTATTTCAACTCCTGGGATCTGCCGCGCATCCAGAAATTCGTGCCGTACGAGTTCAAGCAGCTGGGTGAGCCCAATACGGCGGTCGCCGGTCGGAATCCGGAAGTGAAGCCTGATGACGTCGTGG
>DATFWO010000252.1:0-33553 GCA_035259205.1 Burkholderiales bacterium
CGGGCTCATGACCATCACGGGACCTCCTGGCGGCGGGCCGTGGCGCGTCGGCATCCCGATTTCCGACTTGTGCGCGGGGCTGTACCTCGCCCACGGTGTAATGGCGGCGCTGCTCGAGCGTACGCAGTCGGGCAAGGGACAGTGGGTGCAGACCTCGCTGCTCGAGGCGATGGTGGCGATGCTCGACTTCCAGGCGACGCGCTGGCTGATCGATGGCGAGGTTCCCCCGCAAGCCGGCAATGACCACCCGACCTCCTTCCCCATGGGGGTCTTTCCGACGAAAGACGGCACGATCAACATCGCCGCTTCCGGCGACCGCATGTTCAACGATTTCCTGAAGGTCATCGGTGCCCCGGAGCTCGCCAGGGACGAGCGCTTCGCCGTGCGCAAGATCCGCAACAAGCACCGTCCCCAGCTACGCGCGCTGGTCGAAGAGAAGACCCGCACGTGGACGTCCGAGGCGCTGATCGACGCGCTGAACGCTGTGGGCGTGCCGAGCGGCCCCATCTTGACCATCGACAAGGTGTTCGAGAACCCACAGATCAGGCACCTAGAGCTGGCGCAGACCGTCGAAAGCCCGCAATTCGGCAAGCTGACGCTCGTCCGCTCGCCGACCCGGCTCTCGCGCACCTCGACGGCGCTGCGGCGGGCTGCGCCCGCGCCCGGCGGCGAGACCGATGAAGTGTTGAAGGAGCACGGCTACGCCGCAGCCGAGATCGCCGCATTGCGGGCGAGCGGGGCGGTCGGCGCCGATCACATACAGCCCAAAAAGGAGCCGAAATGAGCGTGCTGGAAATCGAGCGCGGCGACAGCATCATGGTGCTGCGGATGAACCGCCCGGATCGCCTGAACGCCCTCAACTCGGAGCTGCGCGCCGCGCTGGCAGACGCGTGGCTGGAATTCAACGAAAGCTCCGACCTGGAAGTCGCGATCTTCACCGGCACCGGGCGCGGATTCTGCGCCGGAGAGGACATGAAGGAATCGGTGGAGCGTGGAAGCGCCGGCGCCGGCCAGCACCGTGACGATCTCTACCGCAGCGGCAAGGTCGAAAAGCCGGTGATCGCCGCAATCAACGGCTTCGCGATGGGCGGCGGCTTCCTGCTCGTCGAGCGGGCGGATCTGCGGGTTGCTGTGCGCGGCGCGACATTCGAATCGTCGGAAGCGAAGCGCTGGCTGATCGGAGGCTACGACCACGGGCACAAGGGCGGCCTGTCGCACACCGTCGCCACGGAGCTGGCGTTCGCCTTCCGCTTCACGGCTGAAAGACTGTACGACATCGGCTGGATCAACCGGGTGGTGGACGCGGACCAGCTGCTGCCGACGGCGCGCGAGATGGCAGCGCACCTGCTGACGCTCCCGCCCGCGTGCCGGGTGAATACCCTGACCATGATGCGCGCCATGCGCGCCGTGGTTCCCGACAAGCTCGAGCGTCTCGCGGCGCGGCTGAAGGACCACGGTGCCAAGAGCGATCTGATGGAATCGAGGAAGGCGTTCGCCGAGAAGCGCGCGCCGAAGTTCAAGGGTTGGGACGATCCGGCGGATCGGGCTCGCACTCCCAGGCTGGAAGAGTGACTGATACTGCGTGACTGATGAAACGTGACTGGTTGGGCATGAGTGGAACTTCCCGATCACGATCACTGATCACCGATCACTCATCGCGGCAGTTTGCTAAACTGCCGCGATGATCGTAGCCATTCCCGACGACTACCACAAAGTCGTTCCCACCCTCGAATGCATGGCCAGGCTCACGGGTCATACCGTGCGCGTGCTTCACGATGTTGCGCCGGGAACCGAGCGGTTGGTCGAGCAGCTCCGCGACGCCGACGTCGTCGTTCCCATCCGCGAGCGCACCCGCTTTACCCGGAGCATCATCGAGCGACTGCCCAGACTCAAGCTCTTCAGCCAGACCGGCCGCAGCGTGCATCACATCGATGTTGCGGCCTGCACCGAACGCGGCGTGCTCGTGGCGAGCGGGAAGAGCGACTCCGTCTTTACCGTGTCCGAGCACACGTGGAGCCTGATCCTCTCTTCCGTGCGGCGCACGCCCGAAGAGACGGCGCTCATGAAGCGCGGGGGCCTGCGTACGTCGTTCGGCTCGCTGCTGCACGGAAGGACTCTGGGCATCTTCGGACTGGGCAAGATCGGCAAGCTCGTCGCGGCAACCGGCGCGAGCTTCGGCATGCGGGTACTGGCCTACGGTAGAGAAGCAACTGCCGCGGCAGCGCGGGCCGCAGGCTACGACGTCGCGGTCGCCAAACAGCAACTGTTCGAGGAATCGGACGTGCTGTGCATGCTCCTGCGGCTCTCCGACGCCACGCGCGGCATCGCAACGGCCGACGACCTTGCACGGATGAAACCGTCGGCGCTGTTCGTTAATACGGCCCGCGCCGCGCTCGTCGCGCCCGGCGCGCTGGTCGAGGCGCTCCGCAAGGGGCGGCCCGGCTTCGCGGCGGTGGACGTCTATGAGAACGAGCCGGTGGTCGACGGCGACCATCCTTTGCTCAAGATGGACAACGTGCTCTGCACGCCGCACAGCGCCTGGCTGGTGCGAGACACCTACGAGCTCTACTTCGGCGAGGCGTTCGACAACATCGTCGCCTTCAACGACGGCAAGCCGTTTCTCAACCTGGCCAATCCCGAGGCGGTCAAAAGGAAGATGGCGTGACCCGTGACTCGTGACGGGTGACTCGCGACAGATCGGAATTTCGGCAGACTGCTAAGATGCGCGTTTGCGGAGCTGGTGATAGCCATGACAACCTTGTTCGACAAGGAGCTGAACGAAGCGATGGATCAGCTCTTCGATGAAACCATAGAAACCCTGCAGCTCTCCAAGGTGAGCCCGGATCTCGACGACCTTGCGGCGACGTTCGCAGTGGCGTTGCTCAAGCTCGGACTCGCGACGGGTTTCGTCGAGCAGCGTCACCCAGGGTTCGCCCGGGACGTGGAGGTGAAGCGCCAGCGCGTCATCGCGGCGCTGACGAAGGAACAGCAGCAGCAACAGCAGAAGCATTGATACCGAGAGCGTGAGGTCGGAGGAAAAAAAGGCTTTGTTAGGCGATGACCCTTGCAGCTTTGTCGCTCTCCCCCCTGCCGACCTCTCGCCCTCACGACATGACTTCCCTAGTAACGATCCCGAGGCGCTTTTGTGGGCCACCCGACTCCGGCAACGGCGGCTACGTCTGCGGCCGGCTCGCCCAGTTCGTCGACGGCCCGGCGGTGGTGCGGTTGCACGTTCCTCCCCCGCTCGATGTGCAGATGAGCGTGAGGCGCTCGGAGGATGCCGTGGAAATGATGGATGGAGCGACGGTCGTGGCGACCGCGCGCCCGGCCGAGGTTATCCTCGATGTCCCCGCCGCGCCGGGTTACGCCGAAGCCGAGGCCGCGGCGGGTTCGTATCGGGGCTTTCGTATACACCCCTTTCCGGGGTGCTTCGTCTGCGGTCCCTGGCGCAAGGAAGGCGATGGCCTGCGGATCTTTGCGGGCCGGCTTGCCGGGACGAATTTGGTTGCCTCGCCCTGGAATCCCGACGCTACGCTTGGCGACGACAACGGCAGAGTGCGCCGGGAATTCATCTGGGCGGCGCTCGACTGTCCGGGCGCTTTCACCTTCGGGGTTCCCGATGGAATGGCGATGATGCTCGGCGAGCTCGCGGCGTCGTTG
This sequence comes from Burkholderiales bacterium, assembly GCA_035259205.1. Taxonomy (GTDB): domain Bacteria; phylum Pseudomonadota; class Gammaproteobacteria; order Burkholderiales; family SG8-41; genus SG8-41. Next base: position 3,661 of record DATFWO010000252.1, read on the forward strand.
AGCGGTAACATCCGCGCCGGCGAGCGCTGCGTCGTGACGGGCTGGGAGCTTGCGCGCGAAGGCCGCAGGCACTACACGGGCACGGCGGTCTACTCCGAATCGGGAGCGTGCCGCGCCTACGCGCGCGCGACGTGGTTCGAGGTGGCGAAGTCCTGATCCTTCATCTTGAGGAACCCCGACAACCGCGCGCACAATGCCGGAATATGCGGAGGCCGGCGGGCTCCTCGCCTATGGGGTGAACAATCCCCAGCTGGCCCGCCGCGCGGCGGTCTATGTCGACAAGATTCTCAAGGGGGCCAAGCCGGCAGATCTGCCCGTAGAGCAGCCGAGCAAGTTCGAGCTGGTGATCAACCTCAAGACCGCAAAGGCGCTCGGTCTGTCCATCCCGGGTGCGGTGCTGCAACTTGCCGACGAGGTGATTCAGTAGGTGCCGCGAGTGTCTCTCACCAGATAATCTATATGGACGAGAAAATCAGATTGCGCGTGACCGAGACCAGCAACACGATCGACGTGGTGGTGTTCAACAAGCGCGCCGATCGCATCACGGTGGTGCTGGGCGAAGGGGTGCACAGCGTGAAATGCGACCTGACACCGACCCGCAACGGCCTCGCCTACGCCGGCAACGCGATGGGACGCGAGGTCGTCTACGAGAGGAGCCGCGAGCAGGTGCAGGCCGACATCGAGCGCCTGAATCCCAACGTGCGCGGGCCGCGGCGGCGCTGACGTGAGCCACGCGCGCGGCATTTCGCCGCTGATGCGGGAGCTTTCCTACTGGATCGCTGGCGCGCTCAAGCATCAAACAAACGAAAGGAATCGACATGGAATCTGACAAATTCACCGGCAGCTGCCTCTGCGGCACGGTCAAGTTCGAGATCACGCCGCCGCTCTCCGGCTTCCGCTACTGCCATTGCTCGCGCTGCCGCAAGGCCACGGGAAGCGCGCACGCCGCGAACATATTCCTGCCCGAGAGCCAGTTCGCCTGGACTGCCGGCGAAGCGTCCGTGAAGCGGTTCAATCTTCCGGGCGCGCAGCGCTTTTCAGTCTGGTTCTGCACGAATTGCGGCACGCGCATGCCGCACAAGATTCCGAGCCGGGGCGATTACCTGATACCGGCCGGCGTGCTGGATCAGGACCCCGGCAAGCGGCCCGAGAACAGCATCTTCTGGGCATCGAAGGCAGCGTGGTACGTGGAGCCAGGGCAGCACCCGAGGCACGCGGAATACACATGACCAGGGGGCGCGGGCGCGCCCCCAGATAGTGACTGATGCCTCGTGACTGATCAGGCGTGACTGGTGCTGCGTGACTGGGAATGCGGGTCGTGACACAACCAAGACGCAACACGCCTCACCAGTCACGTTTCACCAGTCACGAAATATCAGTCACGGAGTATCAGTCACTTGAGGAAAGATATGTCCGAAATTTCCCCATTGATGCAGGAGCTGAGCGCGTATATCGCCGGCGCGCTCAAGCGCAAGCTGCCCGATGAAGTCGTCGAGCGCGCCAAGATCCATATCGTCGACACCTTCGCGGCCATCCTGTCGGGGTCACGCCTGCTGCCGGGCAAGCGCATTCACGCCTACGTGAAGCCATTGGGCGGGACACGGGATGCCGGTGTGATCGGCACCCGCCACGTGACCACCGTCCTCAATGCCGCGCTCGCCAACGGCACGTGCGGCCACGCGGACGAGACTGACGACACTCATCCACCTACACGCACGCATCCGGGCACCAGCGTCCTGCCCGCGGCCCTCGCCATAGCCGAGAAACAGGAACGCTCCGGCAAAGACCTGCTGCGGGCGGTCGTGCTCGGCTACGATCTGTGCGCGCGCACGCTCACGGCGCTCGACCCGCGCAAGTTCGTCCCCACGGGCCGGCACGCCGGCGCCACCGGACAGGTATTCGGGGCGGCCGCCGCGGCTGCGGCGCTGCTCCGGCTCGATGCCCGCAAGGTGCGCTACGCGCTTGCCTACACCTTCGAGCAGACGGCGGGGGTGACCACGATGTTCCGCGACACGGAGCACATCGAGAAGGCGTATGCGATGGGCGGCATGCCGGCGCACAACGGTGTGCAGGCGGCATTGATGGCGGCGAGCGGCTTCACCGGCGTCGAGGATATCTATTCGGGCGATCCCCATTTCTTCCTTGTCATGACGCCGCAAGCCGATCCGGAAGCGCTGGTGCGCGGACTGGGCAGCACCTACGAGATCATGCGCGGCGGCATCAAGCGCTGGTCGGTCGGCGGTCCGATACAGGGCCCCATGCACGTCCTCTACGAGCTCATCCGGCAGCACCGGATCAAGCCCGATGAGGTCGAGCGGGTCGTGGTCGGGCTCCCTCAGGAGATGCTCGAGGTCGTGAACGAGCGCGAGATGCCCGACATCTCGCTGCAGCACCTCCTCGCGATCATGCTGGTCGACGGCACCATGACCTTCGCCGCGGCGCACGACTTCGGGCGGGTAAAGGACCCGGCGGTGCTCAAGGTGCGCCGGCGCATCGAAGCCGTCGCCGATCCCGGCATACCCAACGCGGTGCGCGGCTGGCGCAGCAATATCAAGGTCACGCTCAAGGACGGTCGCGTGCTGGAGAACCAGACCCTGGCGGCCAAGGGGAACGCGGAAAACCCGCTCAACCGCGAGGAAGTCTCGGAAAAGGCGCTCGACCTGATGGCGCCGGTGCTGGGAAAAAAGAGAAGTCAGGCGTTGATGGCGGCGATCTTCGACCTCGAGCGCCTCGCCAATGCCCGCGCATTCAGGCGGCTATATGCCGCTTGAAGGACTGATGCTGCGTGACTGATACTACGTGACTGATACTACGTGACTGGAAAAGCGTGTTCTTAAAAAACCCTACGCCCTATCAGTCTCGCCCCACCAGTCACGTGGCTTCAGTCACGTTTCACTGCGAGGCCGAGGTCGGTCATTAACGACCTGACGTTGTCGTAATCCGCCTTGAGCTGGCTGCGCGTCTGCGCGCTGCGCAGGAAGTCAGAATCGAGGGAATCGCGCTCCACCATCTGCTTCCACTCTTCAGATTCGACGACCTGCGCCAGCACGTTCTCCCAGAACGCGACCTGGGGCGGGGTCATGCCGCGCGGGCCTACGATGGTGCGCCAGTTGGAGAGCACCGCATCGGCGCCCAGCTCCCTCCATACCGGGACGCCGGCGTAAGCCCCCTTCAGCCGCTTCGGGGCCGTGATGCCGAGAAAGCGCAGCCTTCCCGCCTGCACGTGAGGCAGTATGGTCGCCGCGGGCGATATCACCACGTCCACGTGACCGCCGAGCGCCGCGGTAATCGATTCCGAGCCGCCGCTGAACATCGCGACCTTGAGCTTCTTCACGTCGCCGCCCGCGGCCCGCGTCACGAGCGCCAGCGCGAGGTAATTGTGGTTGCCGGGGCCGCCGGCGATCGCGGCGCTCACGGAACCCGGGTCCGATTTCAGCCGGGTGACGAGGTCTTTGCCGCTCTTCAGGCCGGAATCGGGCTTCACCGCGAAGCCGACATATTCGGTGAACAACTGGGCGACAGGCGTGATGTCGGAGATCCCGAAGGAGCTTCTTCCTGAGACGTAGTCCCCGAGGAAGGTCGCGGAGATGACGCCGATATAGTTGCCGTCGCCGGGGTGCTGGTTGAGATAAGTCAGCCCCATGACGATGCCCGCTCCGGGTTTGTTCACGACGTTCACGACCGGCTCTACCAGGTGGCGCTCCTGGCAAATTTTGATGAGCAGCCGCACGAGCCGGTCGTTGCCGCCACCCGGCGCGTTGGGCACGACGACCTCGACCACACGCCGGTCGGGCTTCCAGTCCGCCGCAACAGCAACGCTGCCGGCAGCGAGGAGAATGACGGCGCACAACGTCCCGAGCACGTCCCGCTTCATATCGCTCTCAATCGGTTTGCATCCACGTCGTAAGATTATCAATTTCAGCCGCGAGAAAGGAAGCGAGCATGCCCGCCCGCGCCCCGGATGAAGTCCACAAGCTCTTCACTCAATACTTCTCGGCCGGAGACATCGATGCGCTGATGTCGCTCTACGAGCCCGCCGCCGTACTGCTGCCTCAGCCGGGCCAGAAGGTCGGCGGCCACGCCGCGATCAGGAACGCGCTCATGGCATTCCTGGCAATGAAAGGGAAGTTTCACATGGCGCCGCCGAGGATGATACAAGCCCCGGATATCGCCATCGTGTTCGCCGACTGGACTCTCGATGCCGCGGCCGCGGACGGTAGCCCTATCCGGCTCTCCGGTCAGACGTCCGACGTTGTTCGCCTCCAGCCGGACGGCCGGTGGCTGCTCGCGATAGACAGCCCGTTCGGGGCCGCGGGCGTCGGCGGCTGACCAGGCGCAGCAGCGGCCAAAAGAGCAGGCGACCGCCGCTCGCCTTTCGCTAGTCCCTGGTCCCCGGCCTGTGAGACGCTTCCTGCATGTTGACGAAGCCGTGATCGCAGAAGCCGGGATCCGAGCTGTCCTTCAACGCCTCGTAGACGGCATCGGGATCGTACAGGACGCGCGTATCGAAATTTCGCGACTGCATCGCACCGTAGACCCCGCACGCGCCGTGCTTGTCCTGATCGATGCACCCGTAGATCGTGGTGAGGAGATTCATGCCGGCGACCTGGTCGACGAAATGCAGGTATTTCGCGCCGCGAATGACCCGCACCTCGCGCGCACCCGCCATGCGCGTGGAAATCTGCCGGGCATGGTCTCCCTGGATGCCCTGAAAGTGCGTGAGAGAGCTCGAGTGCCCTTCGACGAGCACGTGGTCGCCGGTGCGCGAGTCGACCTCGTAGGCCTTGTAAAACGCGCAATGGACCAGCCTGGATTGCGCGAGGCTCGCGAATATCGAGCCGCTGTCCGCGGCGCCGCTCCCGGCCGGCGCGAGCAAGGCAAGCAACGCCACTGCCGCCGAACATTGCCCTGTGCGCCTCATGTAATGTAGTTTGACCCCTTCGGTGCGGGGTGTCCAGTTACGCGCCGTGGCGCAGATCACACATGCTGAAAGCACTCGACTTCGGCCGGTGGCTCGAAAAAAACCGCCACCTGCTCCAACCGCCGGTGGGGAACGCCCAGATCTGGCAGGACACCGACTTCATCGTCACCATCGTCGGCGGCCCCAACCAGCGCACCGACTACCACGACGATCCGTACGAGGAATTCTTCTATCAGCTCAGGGGCAATGCCTATCTCAATATCATGGCGGACGGGAAACGCGAGCGCGTCGAGCTGCGCGAAGGCGCGATGTTCCTGATGCCGCCGCACGTGCGGCATTCACCCCAGCGTCCCGAGTCCGGCAGCCTGTGCCTGGTCATCGAGCGCACCCGCCCGGAAGGGGTGAAGGACGCTTTCGAATGGTATTGCATGCAGTGCGACGCCCTCGTCCACCGCGTAGAGGTGCAGCTGAAGAGCATCGTGCGCGACCTGCCACCGCTCTTCGAGCAGTTCTACGCGCGCACGGAGCTGCGGACGTGCAAAAAGTGCGGGGCACTCCACCCCCGAGGTTAAAAGTAGCGACTAACCTGATATTCGTGGCACTGCCGGCCTGTCGCCCCGCCGCTGGCGGGTTGCACTTTATTTCTATATGATGCAGTTTAATTCATATAATCCCGCGCCATGCCGACCGCCGCCAAGACTATCGCTGCGAGCAGCTCCGCCGCGGATGACGCCGAATTCCTGAGCGCAGTGGGCCGGCGCGTGCGCGAAACGCGCGAAAGCCGCGGAATGGCGCGAAGGATCCTCGCCGGCGAAGCGGGCCTGTCCGAGCGCTATCTCGCGCAACTGGAAGCCGGCGAAGGCAATTCATCCATCGTCCTGCTGCGCCGGGTCGCCTCGGCGCTGGAGATTCCGCTTGCCGAGTTGCTGAGCCCGAACGAAGTCTCTCCCGAGCAGCGTCTGCTGCGGCGCCTGATCGAAGACCTGCCGCGCCACCGCCTGGACGACGTCACGTCGCGACTGCTGCGCGACCTGGGGCCGGACGAGGCGTCGCGCCGCAAGCGCATCGCGCTGATCGGGCTGCGCGGCGCCGGCAAGTCCACACTGGGTGTCGCGCTCGCCAGGAAACTCAAAAACCCGTTCATCGAGCTCGACCGCGAGATCGAGGCCGAAGCCGGCATGAATCTCGCCGAGATATTCAATCTCTACGGCCAGAGCGGCTATCGCCGCGTCGAGCACCGCTGCCTGGAAAAGGTGCTCCGGAAAAACGAGCGTGCTGTCATCGCGGTGGGCGGCGGCATCGTATCCGAGCCCGAGACCTACCACCTGCTGCTCCAGAAATGCTACGCGGTATGGCTGAAGGCCGCGCCCGAGGAGCATATGTCGCGCGTCATCGCCCAGGGCGATTTGCGGCCCATGGCGGGCAATGCGGAGGCGATGGACGAGCTGCGAAGGATACTGGCGGCGCGCGAGCCGCTGTATCGCAAGGCGGATCTCGTCATCGATACGTCCGGCGAGGGTCCGCATGCAAGCCTCGCGAAGTTGCAGCAGGCCCTGCCCGCAGCCGCTGCGCGCTGAGTAAACCGGAGAACGCAATGGACCAACCTGCCACGAGCACGGAGACGCCCCGCGAGCTGGTCACCTACGACACGCACCCGGACCGCTACCTGCATTGGCGCCTCTCGTTCGAAGGCGCGGTCGCCACGCTGCGGCTGGACGTCAACGAGGAGCGGCCGCTCAGGCCCGGCTACAAGCTCAAGCTCAACTCCTACGATCTGGGCGTGGACATCGAGCTCTACGACGCACTGCAGCGGATACGGTTCGAGCACCCCGAAATCGGCAGCGTGATAGTGACCAGCGGCAAGGAGCGCATGTTCTGCGCCGGAGCCAACATCTTCATGCTCGCGAGCTCGTCCCACGCGTGGAAGGTGAACTTCTGCAAGTTCACCAACGAGACGCGCTGCGGCATCGAGGACGCAAGCGCGCATTCCCGCCTCAAGTTCATCGCCGCCTGCAACGGCATCACCGCGGGCGGCGGCTACGAGCTTGCGCTCGCCTGCGACGAGATCGTCCTCATCGATGACCGCTCGTCGGCCGTGAGCATGCCGGAAGTCCCGTTGCTCGGCGTGCTGCCCGGCACCGGAGGACTCACCCGGATGATCGACAAGCGCAAGGTGAGGCGCGATCTGGCGGACATGTTCTGTACCACGACCGAAGGCGTGCGCGGCGCGCGCGCCAGGGAGTGGGGATTGGTCGACGCCGTGGTGAAGCCGCAGCAATTCGCAGAGCACGTCAAACGCCGGGCCCAGGAGCTCGCCGCCCTAAGCGACCGCCCGCGCGACGGCAAAGGCGTTGCGCTTCCTCCCGTGGCACGCGCAATCGACGAGACCGGCTATCACTATGAATACGTCGATGTGCGCCTCGATCCCAGGGGGCGCTCTGCAACGATCGCCGTGGCCGCTCCGAAGCGGCAGCAGCCCAACGATATCGGGGCGATCTTCGACGCCGGGGCATCGTGGTGGCCGCTCCAAATGGCGCGCGAGCTCGACGACGCCATCCTGATGCTGCGCACGAACGATCTCGGCCTCGGCACCTGGATCCTCAGAACGCGCGGTGATCCTGCCCTGGTCTTTGCGGTGGACGCGGCGTTGCAGGCTCACGCGCAGAACTGGTTCGTGCGCGAGGTGACGGGCATGCTGCGGCGCACGTACGCGCGGCTGGAAGTGAGTTCGCGCACCCTCTTCGCGTTGATCGATCGCGGCTCCTGCTTCGCGGGCACTCTTTTCGAGCTTGCTCTGGCCGCTGACAGGAGTTACATGCTCGCGCTGCCCGAGGATGACGCAGGGGCGCCCACGATCGTGCTGTCCGGGATGAATTTCGGCCCCTACGTCGCAGTGCATCGGCTGCCCCGCATCGCCGCGCGCTTCTACGGCGATCCGGCGCTCATCGATCGTGCGCAGCAAACCGCCGGGCATCCCCTCGGTGCGGCCAGGGCGCTGGAGCTGGGCCTGGTGACCACCACGCCGGACGAGCTCGATTGGGACGACGAGATACGGCTCGCGCTGGAAGAGCGCGCGAGCCTCTCCCCGGATGCCTTGACCGGAATGGAAGCGAACCTGCGCTTCGGTCCGGCCGAAACCATGCAGACCCGCATCTACGGCCGCCTCTCGGGCTGGCAGAACTGGATTTTCAGGGGATCGAACGCAGTCGGCGAGTCGGGCGCGCTGAAAGTGTACGGGAGCGGCAAAAAGGCGAAGTTCAACTGGGAACGCACATAGCTTCGTAACAGCGAAGCGGATTTTCCAACTGCCTGGACGCAGGAGAGTGACATGACCATCAACTACAGCGAGAAGATACCGAACAACGTCGATCTCGCATCCGATAAGACGCTCCAGCGGGCGCTGGAGCGCTGGCAGCCGGGATTTCTCGGCTGGTGGAGCGAGATGGGACCCGATGGCACGAGCGGTTACGACGTGTACCTCCGCACCGCCGTCAGCGTGGATCGCGACGGCTGGGCGCACTTCGACTACCTGAAAATGCCCGACTATCGCTGGGGCATCTTCCTCAATCCGGTGGAGCCGGACCGCAAGATCGGCTTCGGCGATCACAAGGGGGAGCCGGCGTGGCAGGACGTACCCGGCGAATACCGCAGCAACCTCAGGCGCATCATCGTCACCCAGGGCGATACCGAGCCGGCCTCGGTCGAGCAGCAGCGCCGCCTGGGGATGACCTGCCCGTCGCTGTACGACTTGCGCAACCTGTTTCAGATCAACTGCGAGGAAGGGCGGCACCTGTGGGCGATGGTGTATCTGCTGCATCGCTATTTCGGCCGCGACGGCCGGGAAGAGGCGGAAGCGCTGCTCGAGCGCCGCTCCGGGGACCAGGACAACCCCCGCATACTCGGCGCGTTCAACGAAGCCACTCCGGACTGGCTGTCGTTCTTCATGTTCACGTTCTTCACCGACCGCGACGGCAAGTTCCAGCTGACCGCGTTGACCGAGTCGGCATTCGATCCGCTCGCCCGGACCACCCGCTTCATGCTGACCGAGGAAGCTCACCACATGTACGTCGGCGTGACCGGGATCACGCGCATCCTGGAGCGCACTGCCGAGGTGATGGCCCGGCACAAGACCGACGATCCGGCGCGGCTCCGCGCGCTCGGCGTAATCGATCTGCCGACGATGCAGCGCTACGTGAATTTCCACTACAGCGTCACGCTCGATCTCTTCGGTTCCGACGTGTCTTCGAATGCGGCGACGTTCTACACCACGGGACTCAAGGGACGCTTCGACGAACTGCGGATAGACGACGACCACGCCCTGAAAGACACGGCCTATCCGGTGTTCGAGGTCGCGGGAGGCAGGCTCGCGCTGACGGAGGCCCCCGCCCTCAATGCGCTGAACGAGAGGCTGCGCGACGACTACATCAAGGACAGCATGACAGGCGTCGCCCGCTGGAACCGGGTCATGCAGAAGCATGGCGTTGATGCCCGGATCGAGCTGCCTCACAAGGGCTTCAACCGGCAGATCGGATCGTTCGCGGGCGCCAGGATTTCACCCGACGGCCGCGTGGTGAGCGACGAGGAGTGGAATACGAACGCCCGGCAGTGGCTGCCGACTCCGGATGACCGCGCATTCGTGCAGTCCCTGATGGGACGCGTGGTCGAGCCGGGGAAGTTCGCGAACTGGATCGCCCCGCCCGAGCGCGGCATCAACAACCAGCCGATCGAGTTCGAATACGTACGGTTCAACTGACATCGCGGTCGGGAAATTCCTTTTCGTTCCTGAATCGGTTTCTGTGCGTAGCTTTCGGAATATTCGATCTCGCGCAGGACTGAGGAGAAACGCACTCTTCGGAATTTAATCGGTGCCGAGTTCTGGCGATCTTCTCATGTGCTTTAGGCCGAGGGCCCTGCCTCAACCCTACGCTGGATCGAATCATAGTATCGTCAGATGGTGAACCTGAAATACGTCCTCTGTGCGCACCTAGTGATTGTCGCGGGTGCCTGCTACGCCCAAGTCGAGTGGAAACCGGACCGTAACGTCGAGCTTGTGATCGGCGCCGCGGCAGCGGGCGCCAACGATCGCATCGGGCGCGCGATCCAGAACGCGCTGCAGGCCAACCGCCTGGTCCCCGTCACGATGAGCGTCGTCAACAAGCCCGGCGGCGGCCAGACCATTGCGATCGCCTACTTGAGCGCACATTCTGGGAACCCGCATTACCTCGCGCTCGCGTCATCCAGCTGGCTCACCACGATCGCAGGAGCGCGCGGCGGCGGCACGACGCTCCGCGACGTCACGCCCATCGTGAGGCTCTTTACGGAATATCAGGTCTTCTTCGTGAAGGCCGATTCACCCCTCAGGAGCATGGCGGACGTTCGCGACCGCCTGAGGAAGGATCCGACCTCGGTCTCTTTCGCCTATTCGGTCGGCGCGGGCAACCCGCTGCATATCTCGATCGTGGACGTGGCCGCCGCTGCGGTCGCCGACCCGAAAAAAGTCAAAGCGGTGGTGTTCGACTCGGGCACGATGTCGGCCGCGCAAGTCGCCGGCGGCCATCTGGACGTCGGGCACTCGAGCGCAGCCAGTCCCATGCCCATGGTGCAGGGCGGCAAGCTGCGCTACATCGGGGTAGCCGGACCGCAGCGCATTCCCGGGCCGCTCGCCGACGTGCCTACGCTGCGCGAGCAGGGGCTTGACGTCATGACGCCGGTCTCGTACGTGATCATGGCTGCCAAGGGCATCAGTCCGGCGCAGGCTGCCTATTGGGAGAACGCCCTGACCCGGATGATGCAGAGCGACGAGATCAGGAAAGACATCGAGACCAATCTCTGGATCGTCGACCTGCTGGGACACAAGGAGCTTCCCGCCGCCCTGGATGCGCAGTTCGAGCGCTACCGGCAGAGATTGAACGAGATGGGACTGGTGAAGTGAGGGATGAAGGATGAGGGATGAGGGATGAGGGATGAAGGAGGAAGGATGAGGGATGAACGTCGCGTAACGCCTGCGTCCGCATAGTGGCACTCCAGCCTGAAAACCCGCCATCACCCATCACTCCTCACCGTCACTCATCAGTCGGAACGTTGACACTATTTCGCCGCGAGCGTAGCGTAGATTCGCCTGTTTCACAGCGCCGCGCTACGAGAGGAAGCCGATGAAAGACGATCTCCGCTTCGTGGACTCCGACATGCACGTCATGGAGCCACCCGATCTCTTCGAGCGCTATCTCGATGCCCGGTTCCGCGACCGCGTGGCGCTGCCGGTCGGATCCGACGGGCGGATAAAGCGCGGCCCCATCATCATCGACGGATTGGCGACCTCGGGAGACGCGGATCTGCAGCAGTACCGCAAGCGCGGCACCAGTGGCCCCGTGGCCGCCCATAGCACCCAGCCGCTGTCGGGCTCGCGGCTGCAGTCGAGCAACCGCCTCGACTTCGCCATCGAGCGCAAGTACAACGCCGAGGCCCAGGTGATGGGCATGGCGATCGAAGGCATCGACATCGCGGTGCTCTATCCAACGACCGGTCTTTCCCTGATCGCGCGGGACAACCTCGATCCGCAGCTCTCGCTCGCTCTGTGCCAGGCCTACAACAACTGGATCCATGAATTCACGAGCTACAGCCCCGAGCGGCTGAAATGGGTCGCGATGCTGCCGGTGCACGACGTGCACCTCGCCTGCCGCGAGCTGGTGCGCTGCGTGCGGGAGCTGGGCGCGGTCGGATCGTTCATCCGGCCCAATCTCGTGAACGACCACTATTGGCATTCCAATTACTGGGATCCGCTCTATACCGTGCACGAGGAGCTTGACGTAACCTGGGGCTTCCACGAGGGCACGGGTGCCTGGTACTCGAACATGAACAAGATATACGGCGAGAACCGCTTCTACCGGCACGTGGCGAGCCACTGGATCGAGATGCAGCAGTCACTGCTCGCGATGATCGTGGGCGGCGTCTTCGAATTCCATCCGAAGCTGCGTGTGGCATTCCTCGAAGCCCAGAACTCGTGGGTGCCCGGACTGCTCTCGCGCATCGAGTGGGACTATCCCCAGTACCGCGATTCGCACGCGCCATACCTGAGCCTCACGCCGAAGGAGTACTTCCGCCGCAACTGCTGGGCCGCGGTCGAGGGCAGCGAGCCCGAGATCGAGGCGACCGCGAGTCTCATCGGCGCCGACCGGATGTGCGTCTCCAGCGACTACCCGCACTTCGACTCGAACTTCCCGAACGTCTCGTCCAACGTTCTGAAGAACTGCTCCCGGGAGACCGCCGCGCAGATTCTGATGGGGGGTGCGGCCCTCTACGGATTTACCGAGGCCGATTTCCAGAAGGCGGACGCGGCGGCAAAAGGGAGCGCGAGCATTTCGCGGGCGGCGTAGCGCAGGCCCGCCTATTCAAATCACCTGTCCCACGGGAGGTTCCGATGAAAGACAATCTCAGGTTCGTAGACTCCGACATGCACGTCATGGAGCCGCCCGACCTCTTCGAGCGGTACCTGGATCCGAAATTCAGAGACCGCGTCACCGTGCGGGTCGGGGCGGACGGACGCCCCAACCGGGGTCCGGCCGGGCTGATCCTCATCGACGGGCAGCCAACCTCGGACCTGGATTTCCAGCAGTATCGCAAGTCGACCAAGCGCATCGCGGCAACCAGCACCCAGCCCCCGCTGTCGGGTTCGCGCATCCACGATGCGAAGCGCCTCGACTACGCGATCGAGCGCGACTACGACGCCGTCGCCCAGTGCTGGGGCATGGACCAGGAAGGCATCGATATCGCGGTACTGTATCCGACGGTGGGCCTGGGCCTGCTCGCGCGGAACGGCCTCGACCCGCGGCTCTCGCTGGCCATGTGCCAGGCCTACAACAACTGGATCCACGAGTTCTGCAGCTACAGCCCGGATCGCCTGAAGTTCGTCGCGATGCTGCCCATGCATGACGTCCACCTGGCGTGCCGCGAGCTGGTGCGCTGCGTGCGCGAGCTCGGCGCGGTCGGCTCCTTCATCCGGCCGAACCTCGTGAACGGTCACTACTGGCACTCCAACTACTGGGATCCGCTCTACACCGTGCACGAGGAGCTCGGCGTGACCTGGGGCTTCCACGAAGGCGTGAGCGCGCTCTACTCCCACATGCTCGAGCTCTACGGTGAGAACCGCTTCTACCGCCACGTCGCGAGCCACTGGATCGAGATGCAGCAGGCCCTGATCGCGATGGCGATCGGCGGCGTGTTCGAGTTCCATCCGAAGCTCAGGGTGGCGTTCCTCGAATGCCAAAACTCGTGGGTGCCCGGCCTCCTGACCCGCATCGAGTGGGACTACCCGCAGTTCCGCGACTCGCACGCGCCCTACCTGAGCCTCACCCCGAAGGAGTATTTCCGCCGCAACTGCTGGGCTGCGGTCGAGGGCAGCGAGCCCGAGATCGAGGCGACTGCGGGCCTCATCGGCGCCGACCGGATGTGCGTCTCGAGCGACTACCCGCACTTCGACTCGAACTTCCCGAACGTGGCGAACAACGTCCTCAAGGGCTGCTCGCGCGATACCGCCGCAAAGATTCTGATGGGGGGCGCACACCTCTACGGATTCACCGAGGCCGACTTCCAGAAAGCGGACAAGGCGGCGGGGGCGAGCACGAGCACCGCTGCGACGGGCTCGGCCGGGAAGCGCGTGGTGGCGATCGGCGGATGACGAGCGGGTTCCTCGCAGGCGCACTCGCCGCCTGACGCGGCGCCGATCACTTGTCGTCGGTGCCGGACTTCTGCCGGGGCCGTCTGAGCAGCACGGATGGGTCCTGCTTGATCTTGCCCGTCACGTCGCCGACGTCGGTGAGCACCTTCTTGGCCTGCCCCTCGATAGCCGAGAATTTTTCGACCACCTTCGGCAGCTGCTCGAGGAGAGCGGTAAGGCTGCTCTTTTCGGACGGGATTTCCGGGATCTGCCCCTCGGGCGTGGCGGCGACAAGACTCTTCGCACCGGCGCTGCCCCCGTTCAGCTCGATGAAGACGACACCGGTGATGCCCTTCAGCTTGAGCGTCGCCTTGGTATCGGTCTTCACGGGCGCCTCCTTGCGTAGTTTGACATCCACTTGTACCAGTCGCGGATCTTCGGCATCGATCACCATGGCCTTTACCGTCCCGACATCGACGCCGCGGTACTTGACCGGGTCGCCCAGCGCGAGGCCGCTCACGGACTCGGCGAAGTGGATGCGGTAGAGCACATCGTCCCGATGGCCGGAGCCCGCCAGCCACACGAACAGGAACGCCGCGGCAACGACCCCGACGATAATGAACAGGCCCTCGAAGAAATAGCGCTTATCTGCTTCCATGGCTTCGCTTCCTTGCCGTCAGCGCACCTTGCGCCCGCGGCCCGTGTAGAAATTCGTGTATCCAGGGATGGTCGGATTCCATCAGCTTGTCCAGCGTGTCGATCATGATTTTCCTGTCGACCAGCACGCCCACCCGGCTGCAGACGGTAAACAGCGTAGTGAGATCGTGCGTGATGATGACGACAGTGATGCCCAGGCTCTCGTTCAACCGCAGGATGAGCTCGTCGATACCGCCGGCGGTAAGCGGGTCGAGATCGGAGGTCGGTTCGTCCAGGAACAAAATCCGCGGATCGAGCGCGAGCGCCCGCGCAAATGCGGCGCGCTTGACCATGCCGCCCGAAAGCTCGGAAGGAAATTTGCTGCCGTTGTCGGCCGACAGGCCGGCAAGCTCGAGCTTCATCGCAGCGATCTTTTCCTGTTCCGGCTGATCCAGCCCGGTATGTTCGCGCATCGGCAGCATGATGTTCTGCGCCACTGAAAGCGAGGAAAACAACGCGCCCTGCTGGAACAGCACGCCGATGAGCCTGGCTTTTTCTGCATCGCCGATCGCGGCGACCGGTTTGCCGTCGAGAAGGACCTCGCCGGCGGTCGGCGGATGCAGTCCCGTGAGCGTCTTGAGGAGGACCGACTTGCCCGATCCCGAGCCGCCGGCGATGCCGAGGATCTCCCCGCGGCGGATGTCGAGGCTGATTCGATCGTGCACCTTCTGCTCGCCGAACCGGTTGACGATGCCCCGCGCGGAAAGTATGGCCTCCGGACGCTTTTCGGTCCTGGCGTTCATAAAGCGAGCTTCTCGAACAGGATGGAGAACAGCGCGTCCAGCACGATCACCAGAAAGATCGCCTTGACCACGGCGCGGGTGGTCTGCTCGCCGACGTTTTCCGCCGAGCCCGTCACCCTCAGCCCGTGCATGCAGCCGATCACGGCGATGAAAAAAGCGAAGATCGGCGCCTTGACCAGGCCCACAAAGAGATCGCTGGCATCTACGCTGCGATGCACATGATCCAGATATTGCATGGGCGAGACGTCGAGGAGAGAGCGGGAAATCACGGCGCCGCCGAGCAAACCCATCGCATCGGCGAAGACCGTCAGCAGCGGCAGGGTTATCACAAGAGCGATCAGTCGCGGGACGACGAGCAACGCCATGGGATCCATACCCATCACCTTGAGCGCGTCGATTTCCTCGCGCGCTTTCATCACCCCGATCTCGGCGGTAAAGGCAGAGCCGGAGCGGCCCGCCACCATGATCGCCGTTATCAGCACGCCCATTTCCCGCAGCACCGAAACCGCAACCAGGTTGATGGTGAAATCCTCGCCGCCGTAGGGACGTAGCTGCGCAACGCCCTGGTAGGCGATCACGACGCTGATCATGATGGCCATGAGCCCGATGATCGGGAGCGCGTGTATGCCGGTTTCGGAGATATGACGGGAAATCGAAGGAAGCCGCAGCAGGTGCGGGTGCACCAGCGCCTGGCCGGTTGCGCTGGCCGCCCGGCCGACAAAGGTGACGACATCGAGCGCGTCGTGCCAGGCATCGTCCGCGCCTTTTCCCAGCTGTATGACCAGTTGGCGCCACCTGGGAACGGGCTCCGCCCTGGTGAGCGGCTTTCTCTCGAGGGAGCAGATGAGATCGAGCAGTGCCTTGTGCGCGGCGCGGACCCCGGTCAGTTCCACACCCGCCTCGCGCAGGCCGCACAAGAATAGCGCACCGGGTGTATCCAGGCCGCTGAGCTCGCCAAGATCGAGTGAGCGGCCGGCATGACGGCCGGGGCCCACCTTCAACCGCTGATTCAGTGCGTTTTCGGCCTCGGCGAGCGTACGGATATCGAGTGCTCCTTCGAGCACCAATCGATCGCCGTCACCGCGGATGGAAACTGCCGGCGGGGGCGCTGCTGAGGAAACTCGCTGCACGGCTGCGCAACCAATGCCCGTTTGACCTGTCGGCCGCGCGCAAATTCCGTATATTTCTGCGTCATTTTTTGGCCGGAACGGCCCTGGTTCCGCCTCGGCATTTCCGGATAAAACCTGCGGCGGCCTCGACTACGGCGTCAGGCCGGTCGCGGTGCGGCGCATGGCCGCAGCCGCCGAGCTTGAGCAACTGCACGTCGGTGGCCGATTCGGCGATCCGCTCGATCTGGCGCATCGTGCCGTATTCGTCGTCCTCGCCCTGGATCGCGAGCACCGGGCACGCGATGCGCGGCAGATAGCCTTCTATGCTCCAGTCGCGGAAGCCGGGATCGAGCCATATGTCGTTCCAGCCACGGAACGTGGCTTCCGCATCCGCGTGGTAGCGCGCGAGCCTGCCCCGCAGATCCGTGCTCTCGAAAATCTTCTTCGCTTCCCGGATGCTGTCGATGGAGATTTCCTCCACCATCACGTGCGGCGCCTCGACGATGAGCCCGACCACGGGGCGGCCCGCTGCAGCCGCATGGATGAGGGCGATCGACCCGCCGTCGCTGTGACCGAGCAGCAGCGGACGCTCGATCGCAAGCTTGTCGAGCAGCTCGGGCAGCGCCTTCAGCGCTTCCTCGTGCATGAAATCGGGCCGGCGCAGCGCTGCCAGCCGCTCGGAAGCTCCGTGGCCGTAGCGCGAATAGACGAGCGTCCCGCATCCGGTCGCCGCTGCGATTCTGCCGGGGAAATCCTTCCACATCGCAAGCGACCCGAGTCCCTCGTGCAGGAACACGATGACCGGCGCGTTCGCGTCGCCGCACGCGAGCTCGTACTCGATGCGGCGCCCCTGGATCTGAACGAAGGTCACGAAGCCTGCACCAGAAGGTGGTCACTCATCACCGATCACCGATCAAGGCTAGAAGGTATCTCAAAATCCATTACAGCCACAGAAACACACGGAAGCACACAGAAGTTTTCGAATGGCTAGAACCTATCTCAATAATAGGCACGTGTGCGACGGAGGCGATGTGGGATGCAGGTCGAGGAGGAGAGCCCGAAGCAATATGTCGATATTGCGAGGGTTCCCGACAAAGAGATGCGCCCAGAGCGCCCCGTCCCCTCCGGGGTTGCGGCCAGGACGGTCGTCTACTTCGTTGCCCGGCTTGACCATATCGACATATGGCCTGCGCCGTGCGCCTCGCATACGGTCCGTCCTGGCCACAACGCATCACGCGCCTATTATTGAGATAGGTTCTAAGCGCACTAACCGAATCGGATTCTTGTCCGTGTATTTCCGTGTGATTCCGTGGCTATTTGATTGGTTTTAGACGCCAAGGTACTTCTGCAGTATGTCCGACCGGGTGCGCAGCTCGCTGCCGGATCCCGCGTGGACGACGACGCCCTTTACCAGGAGCACCGCGCGGTCCGCGACCGCCACGACCCTGCTGAAATTCTTGTCCACGATCACGGCGGCGATACCCGCGTCCCGGATGTGCCGGACGATTGCCCAGATTTCACGCGCGATGAGCGGCGCCAGGCCCTCCGTCGCCTCGTCCAGTATGAGCAGGTCGGGATTGGTCATCAGCGCGCGGCCGATGGTGAGCATTTGCTGCTCGCCGCCTGACAGTTGCCCTCCGGCGTGGTTGATCCGTCCCGCGAGCGCCGGAAAGGTCTGCATGACGCGCTCGAACGTCCATTGGCGGCGTCCATCCGTTCCGGCGCGGGCGGCCATGACCAGATTCTCTCGGGCGGTCAGATTGGGAAATATTCCCCGCCCCTCGGGAACGTAAGCGATGCCATGCCGCGCGACGGCGTGGGGCGCCGCATCCGTCATCACGTGCCCCTTCACCCGCACCTCTCCCGCACGCGGCCGCACCAGTCCGAGCACGCTTTTCAGGAGCGTCGTCTTGCCCATGCCGTTACGCCCCATCAACGCGACCGTCTCGCCCTTGCCGACCACGAAATCGACGCCGTGCAGGATGTGGCTGGCCCCGTAGTACGTGTGCAGGCCGCGCGCCTCCAGCAACGGCTCCGCGTCCCGTCCTCGATCGCTCATGTTTGCAACTCAGCCATCATGATGCCCTACCGTCACGCGCGGCCTCCGACAAATCATCTCAAGTTCGATCGAGCGCCGCCTCGGCCGCTTGCGCGCCACCGAGGGTCGCATCCCCGCAAGCGGGGACCCTGCTCCGCCTCTCGACGCGCTACCAGTCACGCTTCACCTAGATATGCTTCCTGGACGGCGGGATTGGCACGGATCTCCTCCGCGCTGCCGCCTGCGAGCACGGCCCCGTTGACCATCACGGTAAGGCGGTCGGCGAGGCTGAACACCGCGTCCATGTCGTGCTCGACCAGCAGGATCGCGTGGCTCGCGCGCAGGCCGCGCAGCAGCTCCACCATGCGCGCGGATTCGTCGGCGCCCATGCCGGCCAGCGGCTCGTCGAGCAGCAACACTTCCGGCTCCGTCGCGAGCGTCATGGCGATCTCGAGCTGGCGCTGCTCGCCGTGCGAGAGCGCGGCGGCCGGCATGTCGCCACGCGCGTCCAGCCCCGCCGCGGCAAGCGCCCGCTCCGCAGCCTCCGCCAGAGTGCGATAGGCGCGGGCTGGCCTGAAAAACCGCATCGAGCTCGCCAGGCGGGATTGGGCGGCGAGACGGCAGTTCTCGAACGCGGTGAACGGCAGGAAGATGTTGGTCTTCTGGTAGCTGCGGCCGATACCGAGGCGCGAGATGCGGTGCGCCGCAACGCCGGTGATATCGGCGCCCCGCAGCGTAACCCGGCCGCTGCTCGGAACGAGATCACCCGAAAGCATGTTGACGAGCGTCGATTTGCCCGCCCCGTTGGGGCCGATGATGGCGTGCACCCGACCCCGCTCGCATGCGATGGAAACGCCGTCTACCGCCGCCAGGCCGCCAAAGTAGCGGGTGAGGCCCTCGGTCACCAGCACGGCTTCATTCACGGAAGACCTCCTCGCGCCGCGGCCTCGCCTCGAGCAGGCCGATGAGGCCGTTGGGGAGCGCGAGCACCACCAGCACGATGAAGCCTCCCATCAGCAGCTGCCAGTGCTTGCCGATATTCACCGCGCCCACGACCGGCAACGCCTGGAAGGCGATCTCGAGGACCAGCATCGCCAGTGCGCCCAGGGCGGGACCGATGAGCGTGCCCATGCCGCCCAGGATGACCATCAACAGCACGCTCCCCGAGAGGTGCCATCCGAGCATGTCGGGATTGACGAATCCGAACTGGACCGTCGCGAGGTAGCCGGCGAGTCCCGCCAGGGTGCCGGAGAGCACGAAGCAGGCGAGCTTGTAGCGGAACGTTGGATAGCCGAGCGAGCGCATGCGGTGCTCGTTCACGCGTATGCCGACGATCACGCCGCCGAACAGGGAGGCGAGCACGCGCGAGAGCAGCAAGAACGTCGCGACCGCCAGCGCCAGCACCACGTAGTAGTAATGGACGAAGTTCTCGAGATCGAACGGCCGCCAGCCGGCGATGGTCGCGAGCGGCCGGACATAGATGTACACGCCGTCGGAACCGCCCGCGATCTTGGTGTCGTGAAACAGGAAATAGAGCATCTGGGCGAAGGCAAGCGTCACCATGATGAAGTACACGCCCGAGGTGCGCAGGACGAGAGCGCCGATGGCGAGTGCGAGCAAGGCCGATCCCGCCAGGGCGATCGCCAGCGACAGCCACAGGCTGGCCGCCTGGTATTGCGGCGTGACGAGGGCAAGCAGGTAGCCCGCAAAGCCGAAGAAAGCGGCGTGCCCGAAGCTCACGAGCCCGGTGTAGCCGACCAGCAGGTCGAGGCTCATCGCGAAGATGGCCATGATCAATATCTTGGTGAAGAGCTGGACGTAGAATTTTTCGGCGAACGCGGGCAGCGCCGCGAGCAATACGAGCGCGACGACGCTCAACGCGACGATCAGGGCGTGCCGGTTCGTCACAGCTTCTTCCCGAATATGCCTTCCGGCCGCCACAGCAGAACGACGGCCATCAGCATGTAGACGGTCATGCCTGCAAGTTCCGGCAGCAGCTTCACGCCCGCGATCTCCAGGGTAACGACCTTGCCGAAGGTGTCGACCAGACCGATCAATATGGCCGCCACCAGCGCGCCCTTGAGCGAGCCGATGCCGCCGATCACGACCACCACGAAGCAGATGATCAGCACCTGGTTGCCCATCCCGGGAAACACCGAAGATACCGGCGCGGCGATCATCCCGGCGAATGCGGCCAGCGCCACCCCGAGGGCGAACACCACCCGGTACAGCAGGCGGATGTTGATCCCCAGCGACTCCACCATCTCGCGGTTGACGCTGCCGGCGCGGATCATCATGCCGAGACGCGTCTTCTGGATGAGCCAGTACAGGCCGATCGCCAGCACCACGCACACCGCGGAGATGGCGAGGCGATATACCGGATAGCTGAGGTTCTCGGTAAGCGGGACGGACGCGGCGAGCCCGGCCGGGACGGCGACCCCGTGCACGTCGTCGCCCCAGAGAATGCTGCGCAGCTCCTCGAATATCAGGATCAGGCCGTAAGTCAGGAGCACCTGATAGAGATGGTCGCGGCGGTAGAGCTTGTCGATGAGCAGCCGCTCCAGCAGGAGCCCGAACAGTACCGAGAGCACCAGGCCCGACGCGACGGCGAGCCACAGGCTGCCCAGACGCGCGGTGAGAGACCAGGCGAGGTAGGCGCCGAGCATGTAGAAGCTGCCGTGCGCCAGGTTGATGATACCCATGATGCCGAAGATCAGGGTCAGGCCGGCCGCGCACAGGAACAGTAGCATCCCGTACTGAATGCCGTTCAGGACCTGGATCAGGAAGGTATATGCGTCCATCGCGGCACTTGATCCAGGTCGAGTGTCGGCACCGAAGCAGCTATCAGCACGCACCCCGCCTCGGCGGCATATAGCGCCGGAGACCTTCGGGCGCCAATCGGCTGAGTTGCGAAAGAACTGCGGTCAGCCTGCCATCTTGCAGTTGCTGGCGGGCGGGTAATCGAGGTTCTTGATCGCCACGCTCGTGACCTTGTTCTCCTTGCCCGCCACCTTGCGCAGGTACATGTCCTGCACCGGGTTGTGGGCGCGGGACATCTTCCACTTGCCGCGCGGGCTGTCGATCTCCGCCTTTTCCATGGCCGCGATGATTTCCTTCTTCCTGCTGATGTCGCCTTTCACGGCCCGCAGGCCGGCCGCCAGCAGGAGGCCCGAGTCGTATCCCTGAACGGCGTATACGTCCGGTGCAATCTTGTAGCTTCTCACGTAGGCCACGCGGAACGCGTTGTTCCTCGGGGTCTCGATGCCGTCGCCGTAGTGCAGGGTGGTCTCCACACCCTCCCCGGCGTCGCCGGCGGCTTCGAGTATGCCGTCGGTAAGAAAGCCCGACCCGTAGAGCGGTATGCGGCCCTTGAGGCCCGCGGCCTGGTAATCCCTCAGAAACTTCGCCGCCCCGCCGCCCGCAAAGAATACGAACACCGCTTCCGGCTTGAGCGAAGCGATCTCGGTCAGCAGCGACTGGAACTCCACGTTCGGAAACGGCAGCCACAGCTCCTTTGCGATCTTGCCCCCGCCCTTGGTAAAGCTGTCGCGGAAGCCCTGGACCGCCTCCTCGCCCGCCGCGTACTTCCAGCTCAACGTCACCACGTTCTTCACCCCGCGGTCGGCCAGCACCTTGCCCATCGGATAGGTAGTCTGGGCGTTCGCGAACGAGGTGCGGAAAATATTCGGCGCGCACAGCTCGCCGGTCGCCGCCGCGACGCCGGCGTTGGGGATGATGTGCAGCACCCCGGACTCGCGCGCGATCTTGACCATGCCCATCTGCACGCCGGAATGCACGGTGCCCACCAGCACGTCCACCTTATCGCGGGTCACCAGCTGATTGGCGCGGTCCGCCGCCTTGGAAGGCTCGGATTCGTCGTCCAGGGTGACGTACTCGATGTCGCGCCCCCCGAGCTTCCCGCCTTCCTCCTGCACGGCCAGCTTGAACCCGTTGGTGATGGCGACGCCGAGCTGGGCAAAGGTCCCGGTGTAGGGCAGCATCAGGCCGATTTTCAATTTGCCCGATTGAGCATATGTCCAGCGCGGCGTCAGGCCGGCTGCCGAGATTCCAGCGGTAGCAGCCACGGCTTTGAGTAGCGCGCGGCGCGTGTCCGACGGCTTGCGGTTGCCCATGATCCCCTCCCGTTATGCGTTTCGTAACCGCGATTGTATAGAACCGGTCTCAAAATGCCACGATTCGACGGAGCTCAGGACCGCGGAGGAACCGTCGGCCCGGAGCACGTCACGGCATCGCGCACATGAACTCGGAACCACCTGGCTTCCGAAGAATGCGTTTCTCCTCAGCCCAGCGCGATGGCCGAATGATCGGGGATGAAAGACATGTAGCAGGGGCGACAACAGGAGATCCGCACATCACGGTTTACGGAGCTTGAACCGCTGGATCTTGCCGGTTGCGGTCTTCGGCAGCTCGCCGATGAACTCGATCCACCGCGGATACTTGTACGGCGCGAGCCTGCTCTTGACGTGCTGCTTGAGCTCCTCGACGAGCGCCGCGGAACCGCTTTGTCCCGGCTTGAGCACCAGGTAGGCCTTGGGCTTGATCAGCCGCTCGTCGTCGGCCTGGCCGACGACGGCCGCCTCCAGCACCGCCGGGTGGGAGCCGAGCGCCGTCTCCACCTCGAACGGCGAGACGTACATGCCGCTCACCTTGAGCATGTCGTCCGTGCGCCCGGCGTAAGTGTAGTAGCCGTCCGCGTCCACGGTGTACTTGTCACCGCTGCGCGTCCACTCGCCGAGGAAGGTCGCGTGCGTCTTCACCCGGTTGTTCCAGTAGTAGGGCGCGCAGGTCGGGCCGTTGATCTGCAACTCCCCGATCTCGCCGGGTTTCACGGGCTGATTTTGCTCGTCAACCACGCGTATGCCATAGCCGGGAACCGGCTTGCCGGTGGTGCCGTAGCGCACTTCTCCCGGCCGATTGGAGAGGAAGATGTGCAGCATCTCGGTCGAGCCTATGCCGTCCAGGATCTCCACGCCATAGCGTTCCGTCCAGCGCTTCCCGATTTCCGGAGGCAGCGCCTCGCCCGCCGATACGCACAGCCGCAGCCCCAATTCCCCTTTCGCCGGCAGCTCCGGGCTCGCCAGCATGGCCGCATACAACGTCGGCACGCCGTAAAAGATGGTTGGCCGGTGCTCCTTCAGGCATTGGAATACGACGGGCGGCGTCGGCCGGCCAGCGAGCAGCACGGTGGTAGCGCCCACGGACATCGGGAAAGTGAGTGCGTTGCCCAGGCCGTAGGCGAAAAAGAGCTTGGCCGCGGAGTACACCACATCGCCCTCGCCGATACCCAGCACAGGCCGCGCGTACAGCTCGGCGGTCTGTATCAGGTGCGAATGCAGGTGCACCGCGCCCTTGGGCGCGCCGGTGGAGCCGGAGGAGTACAACCAGAAACAAACGTCATCGCAGGTCGTCGGAGCGGGCTCGAACCGGGTGCTCGCCTTCGCCATGAGCTCCGACAGCAGCAGGTGTCCCTGCCCGCTCCTGCCGGAAACGATGACGTGCTTGAGAAACGGCAACCTGCCGAAGACAGGCGCAAAGACCGGCAGCAAAGCCTCGGATACGATGAGGGCGCGCGCGCGGCTGTCACCGAGCATGTACTCGTAATCGGCGGTGGTGAGGAGGGTATTGACCGCAACGGGAACGATGCCCGCTTTGATCGCGCCGAGAAAAACCGCCGGGAAATCGATGGTGTCGAGATGCGCGAGCAGCACGCGCTGCTCCATTTCGAGCCCAAGGCCGGTCAGGGCGTTCGCGGCGCGATTCACGCGCTCGGCAAGCTCGCCGTACGTGTAACGCCCGGCTTCGTCGACGTATGCCGTTTTGCGCGCGCGCCCAGCAGCGATGTTGCGCTCGATGAGATCGTGCGCTGCATTGTAGTCGCGCGGAACGTTGACGTGCGGCGGACTCACGCGATGGTCCGCCACCGACAGGCCTGCCATCTTCCCCCTCCGAGTGAAGACGCTCCAGGACTATTCTGCCATAGGGCACACGCGAGCTGGACCGGGCGTCTTCGATTGACCGCGTAACCCGCCTCTGCCATAGTCGGCCGCACTGGCCCCGGACAGATCCGAGCACCGGAATGGTCGCACCGGTCTCGATGCCCCATCCGAAATAGCACGAAGGAATCCTATGACCCAGCCTTCCGCTTCGTCGGCCACCCCAACCTTCAGCGTCGACTATTGGGAAGGTGAGTAGCGATGCGCTCGATGCTGATCATAGGGGGAGGCTTGCTGCTGCTGTGTTTTTGCGTACTGGCGGGGCGGTTGGTCGGAGGTTCCGGCGCGACGGCTCTCGCGGTCAAGGTTTTCATTCCGCTTTGGTTCGCTGTGGCAGCGCTCAACATGTGGATCGGGGTCAGCCGGGCCGGGTACACGGTCGGCGAAGAGTTGCCTATTTTCGCGCTGATCTTCGCCGTGCCCGCCGCTGCGGCGGGCTTCGTGTGGTGGAAATTCTCTTGAGTCAACCGCGGAATCACACGGAAATCACGATTCACCAGTCACTGTGGTAATGCAGGAGCTGACCAGCTCGCCGCTATTCCTCGCCGCCTTGTTGTTCGGGGTGCTGGGCGGGATATCGATAATCACGGCGATCTTGGCATTGTTCCAGCTGAAGCTCCTGAGGTCGATCTTCCGCACGCTCATCGGGCTGGCGCTTCTCTCGCTCGGCTTCCTGGCGGGCACGATCTCGCTCGGCATGATCGGCTATCGCGCGCTCACTCGTGAAGTCGTGGCGGCCCACATCGTCGTGCAACCCACCGGGCCGCAGCGTTTTACCGCCACGATCCGCTATCCGGACGGCCGGGAAACCAAATACGAGATGGCGGGCGACGAGATCTACGTGGACGCGCACGTGCTGAAGTGGCATCCGTGGGCCAACACGATAGGGCTCCACACCGCCTACGAGCTCGATCGCGTGGCGGGGCGCTACCACGACGTCAAGGACGAGCGCTCCGCGCCGCGCACTGTGCATGCGCTCGCCCGGGACAAGCCGGTCGATCTCTACGCGCTGCGCCGGCGCCACCCTTTTCTCGCGCCGGTGCTCGACGCCGAGTACGGGTCTGCGACCTTCGTGCCGGTGACCCGGCCCGCTCAATTCGAGCTGCGCGTTTCGACCACCGGCCTGCTGATCCGCGACGTGAAGAAGCCGGATGGCGCCGCTGTCAGGTGACTACAAACAGTCTCAAAAACGATATTCGAGCCGCAGATAAACACAGATACACGCAGATAGCTGGACAATCGATCTGAACGCTTGCCATGGAACTCATCTGCGTTTATCTGCGTTTATCGGCGTGTATCGGCGGCTATATTGCCCTTCATCGTTTTTGAGATGGGCTCTAGAACCTAGGCATGGATCCGAGAACCCGAGTCCTCCTCGAAGGGCCGATCGCTCCGACTTTGCTGCGGCTAGCCGCCCCGAATGTGCTCGTCATGTTCGTGCAGGCTTCCGTGGGGCTGATCGAAACCTGGTTCGTGGGCAAGCTCGGAACCGATGCCTTGGCGGGCGTCGCGCTGGTATTTCCGGTGATGATGCTGATGCAAATGATGTCGGCCGGCGCCATGGGCGGCGGCATCTCGTCTGCGATCGCCCGCGCGCTGGGCGCCGCACGCAGAGCGGACGCCGATGCGCTGGTGCTCCACGCCCTCGCCATCGCCCTGCTGTTCGGGCTCGTCTTCATGCTCGCCGTGCTGGGCGGCGGCCGATGGCTCTATGGCACGATGGGTGGCAGCGGCGGCGCCCTCGATGCGGCGCTCACCTACTCCAACGTGGTGTTCTCGGGGGCGATCCTGGCGTGGATCTTCAATTCGCTGGCGAATGTGATTCGCGGCACCGGCAACATGGCGGTACCGGCCATCGTTACCTGCGTGGGCGCGGTACTGCTGATACCCCTGTCGCCCTGCCTCATCTTCGGCTGGGGGCCGTTTCCAAAGCTGGGCATCGCGGGAGGCGCCGTCGCGGTAATCGCCTACTACGGCCTCGGCAGCTGCGCGCTGGCGGCGTATCTGTGGTCCGGACGAAGTATCGTCCGCCCTTCCTTCCGGAGCATGCATTTTCAACGGCCGCTCTTTCGCGACATCCTGCGCGTGGGCGCAGTCGCCGCTCTGGTCACGATCTCGACCAATCTCACCATCGCGATCGCGACGGGCTTCGTGGGCCGGTTCGGATCGGCCGCGATCGCAGGGTACGGCACCGGTTCACGCCTCGAATATCTGCTCATCCCCCTCGTCTTCGGGCTGGGCGCTCCGCTCGTCGCCATGGTCGGAACCAATATCGGCGCGGGCCGGCGCGAACGCGCGCTGCGCACCGCATGGATAGGCGCCGCCATCGCCGCCGGGCTGACTGAAGCGATAGGCCTGTGGGCCGCAGCCTTCCCGCGCGCCTGGCTCTCGCTGTTCGACACCGACCCGGCGATGCTCGACGCCGGGTCGCGCTACCTGCAAGCGGTCGGCCCCGTCTACGGCCTGTTCGGGCTCGGCATGGCTCTCTATTTCGCCGCGCAGGGCGCCGGGCGGCTCATCTGGCCCCTGATCGCGAACCTGACACGGCTCGCGATTGCGGCGGGGGGGGGCTGGATCGCCTTGCGCTGGAGCGGCAACGTGACCCATGTTTTTATCGCGCTGAGCGTAGCGCTCGCCGTATTCGGCCTGATCAATGCCGTTGCCGTCGCAAGTGGCGCCTGGTTCACGGCGGGCCGGACGCATGCCCTGCAAAGCCGCGCTTCGTGAGTGGAGCCTGAGCAAGGGAGGCGCCTGTCGCGCACACATGCCCGCAACGATGCTCGTGAACTATGTAATGTGCGCGGGATCGCAGTAACATTTCGAGGGTGAAACGAACGCGAACTCAAGACGGCTGCGGCCATCGAGGAGTAAACATGAAACCCCTGCGGCATGTCATTTTTCTGGCGCTGTGTCTGGTCTGCGGCCTGGTCCCGGCGCAGGATAAACGCATGTCGTGCGAGGTGCTGAAGAGCATCGATCTCAAGCCGCTCCTCGGCAAGGACCACGATGCCCCCGTGCCGTTCGGAAAAGCCGCGTGCCGCGTCGAGTCGAAAGGGCCCGGCCGGCTGGTGATACTGACGGTCGACGAAGAATCCCCCGAGGAGATCAAGAATTTCATGGCCATGGTGAAGAAAGTGAGCACCCAGGAGCGCGCGCAGGAAGTGGCCGTAACCGCTGAGCCCGCGCTGGGTCCGGAAGCCTTTTCGGTGCGCGAGAAGGGTGAGCAGCGCCAAGTCGAGCTGTACGCGGTGAAAGGCAACCGCTCGGTCGTGGTGCGGGCGACCTGGGCCGTAGGCACGCCGATAAGCGATGCCGTTTTCAAGCAGCTGCAGGGGGTCACGCAGGCAGTTTTGGCCAAGCTGCCCTGATACGCCCGACATGCGCCTGCCCGAGCGCACGGTGCTGGGAATGAAGCTCGGCTACGATCCCGAAGCCGAAGCCGACGCCCGGCGCCAGATGATCGATTTCCTCGCGAGCGATGGCCTCATCGCGCGCAGCCCAGCCAGATGATGGACTGGGCGGCACCGAACGCTACGAAAAGTTAAACTGTTCCCCGGTTCCCTGAAAAGGAGTTCATACCATGAAGATCGACGGCAGCTGCCATTGCGGCAATATCACCTACCAGGCCGAGATCGACCCGGAGAAGGTCTCGATCTGCCATTGCACCGACTGCCAGACCGGCTCGGGCTCTGGTTATCGCACCAACGTGCAAGCCGAGAAGGGCAGCTTCAAGCTGCTCTCGGGCGAGCCCAAGATCTACATCAAGAAGACCGCCGAGAGCGGCAATCCGCGCGCCCAGGGCTTTTGCCCCGACTGTGGCACGCCGCTGTTCTCCACGACCGTGACCGACCGCCAGGTGTACGGCCTGCGCGTCGGGTCGATCCGCCAGCGAGCGCAGCTCAAGCCAAAGAGCCAGGGCTGGTTCCGCTCCGCGATGCCCTGGACCCAGGATATCAGCGCGCTGCCCAAGTTCGAGAAGCAGCGGCCCGCGTAAGAGCAAGGAAGTGACAGGTGACGACTGACGAGTGACGGACCTTCCGCAGCGCAGGGCTTTTTGCCACCTATCACTCATCACCCATCACGACTATGGATTACCGCCGGCTCGGCGACAGCGGTCTGAAGGTATCGCGCATCTGCCTCGGCGCGATGATGTTCGGCGATCAGACGGCCGAGCCGATCGCGGCGCGCATCGTCGCCTCGGCGGTGGACGCCGGCGTCAACTTCATCGACACCGCCGACAGCTACGCCAAGGGCGGCTCCGAGCGCATGGTCGGCAAATTGATCGCGGAGCGCCGCGACCGCTGGGTGCTCGCCACGAAGGTGCAGAACGCCATGATCCCGGGCGACCCCAACTCGGGAGGACTCGGCCGCAAATGGCTGCTGCACGAGATCGACGCCAGCCTGTCGCGGCTCGGCACCGACTACATCGACGTGTGGTACCTGCATCGCGACGATCTCGACACGCCCGTCGAGGAGACGGCCCGCGCGTTGGGCGACATCATCCGCGCCGGCAAGGTGCGCTATTTCGGGCTCAGCAATTTCGACGGCTGGCGTATCGCCGAGATCGTCAATACCTGCCGCAGGCTGGCCGTGCCGCAGCCGATCGTGCTGCAGCCGGTATACAACGCGATGAACCGTCTCGGCGAAGTCGAGATGTTTCCGGCGTGCCAGTACTACGGCCTCGGCATCGTTCCCTACAGCCCGCTCGCCCGCGGCGTGCTGACCGGCAAGTACGTACCGGGGGCCAAGCCTGCGAGCGGCACACGCGCGGGACGCAACGACCGGCGCATGATGGAATCGGAGTTCCGGGAGGAGTCGATCGCGCTCGCGCCGCGCATCAAGGCCCACGCCGAAAAGCGCGGCATGACCGCGGGGCAGTTCGCGTTCAACTGGGTGCTCAACAACAAGCTCGTGACGGCCGTGATTGCGGGGCCGCGCACCGAGGAGCAGTGGCGCGATTACCTGGGCGCGCTCGATCACACGTTCGACCCCGAAGACGAAGCGCTGATCGACGGCCTCGTCCCGCCCGGGCACACCTCCACGCCCGGCTATACCGATCCGAAATTTCCGATCCTAGGGCGCGTGCCGCGCTCCGGACTGTGAGCCACGAGATCTAAGCACTCCCCTCCTGCAGAGAGGATTGTTTGTGGGAAAAGCGCCTGGGTCGGACACGGCCTTGCCGCCCGACCCGGCGCCGCCACCTCGCAAGCTCGTAGCGGTAAACCCTGCGCTACTCGCCAAGGCCGGCGGCTGCGGAACTCACGGACCCTTGTCGCTCATCTGACCTTTGTCGTGGTCGCATACCCGCGTCGCGCGAAATCAGGACATTCCGGTTCGACAGTCCTCGCCGATCCTTCATCCTTCCGCCTTCAGAAAGCACGCGCTGATCGGGTTGAGGGATGACATCGGCAAGCGCAGAATGGCTCCTTACAAACCGCCTATTTTGTCAACCAAACGGCGGGCTCGTCAGCGTGGCCGATTCGACCCAGGACATGACGGGGGCTCCGGTAAAGTTCAGGACAGTGCGCGCTCAGCTTAGACCCGTGGGCACTCGGCGCGACGCGCGCGAGCCACTTCGCGACGCGCTCGTGAACGCCGGCCGGCTGGCGGGCCCACGAGAAGTGGCGTCGCCACGGCGCGTCCGACGTCACGCCGTCGAACACGTCACGCGTGACATCGGCGTTCGGCACCTTGGCCAGCAGATCGGCCAGCGCACCGG
>DATFWO010000253.1:0-2233 GCA_035259205.1 Burkholderiales bacterium
CGCGGCAGGGACGCGAGCCAGCCCGCCCTTCGGCGAGAGGAGGACTGCGGAGCCCCGCGGCGCCCGACTTCCGAAGGCAAGCCGACGGCCGCTGCGGTTTCGGAAGCTACGCATACCAGAGCACCGCTGACGGGCCCGCCCACATGCTGGCTAGTTCCCAGTGCCTGACAGTGCAGGTGCAGGGGGAGCACGACCTCCTCTGCCGCGAGCGCGTCAGCGCGAGCCATGCCGCGCCCGGCGGGCTCGCGTCCTGCGGATCGGGGATTGGGCAAGGTCAAACGCGCCGAGATCAAGCTGCCCCTACTTCCGCGCAACAGCCTTGACCCACGCGAGCTGCGGCGTGGCGGCCGCATGCGTGTGGTGGCCACCATCGAGGATCCGGTCGTCATCCGGGATACACACACACACACCTCGGGCTCCCCACCGAGGCGGCGGCGCTCCGGCCACCGCCGTCCGACTTGTCGGCTGGAGCTGAGCCGGGCCGCCGTGATCTCGTGATCTAACGCTTCCCTGCGCCGGACGCGCGGGCCTCCGCGCAGCCGCGTCCGGCGCTCGCTCACACCTGATCGGGCCCGTCCCGATCACTGGCTCAGGCACCCGAGACGCAGCTCCGGGGCACCCCGGCCCGGCCATTGTGCGTTGCGTCGTGACGAAAGGGCGGCAGGCTAGTAGACGCGCCGGGTAGATGGCTGGGACGCGCGAAGGCCGAATACCCCTTCGTGACTCCTACCCTTCACCAGCCTTCGAGGAACGCCTGATGTCTGCTGCCGCCACGACTCTGCCTGCCGCTTTTCCCGCCGTGTCCATCGCGCAAGCGCACGCGATGCTGACGACTGCCCCCGCTTCGCCCTTTGAGATCGAGGAGCGCGAGATTCGCGGGGTGAAGATCAAGACGTGGAGGAACGCGCCGCCCACGCTCGCCGCCGTTTTCGAGGTCAACAAGGCGTTCGGGTCGCGCACCTATCTGGTGCATGAGAACGAGCGGGTGACGTTCGAGGCGCATCGGCGGGCGGTGGCGCATCTTGCCAAGCGTCTCATCGCCGACGGCGTCAAGAAAGGCGATCGCGTCGCCATCATCGCGCGCAATCTGCCGGAATGGTCGGTCGCATTCTGGGCGGCGGCGCTCGCCGGCGCGATCGTGACGCCGCTCAACGCGTGGTTGACGGGGCCGGAGCTCGAATACGGCCTCTGCGATTCAGGCACGAAGCTTGCGATCATGGACGCCGAGCGCTGGGAGCGCGTGCGCGAGCACGTCGACAATTGCGAAGATCTAAAGCGCATCTATGTGAGCCGCCTAAGCGACGATGTCGCCGATCCGCGGGTACAGAAGCTCGAGGACGTGCTCGGCGTTCCCAACTCCTGGAGCGCACTTCCTGAGATCAAGTTACCGGACGTGCCGCTCGACCCGGAGGAGGACGTCACAATCTTCTATACGTCCGGCACAACAGGGAAGCCCAAGGGCGCAGTGATCACGCATCGCAATATCATCTCGAATTTCTTCAACGCGATGTGCGCGCGGTCACGGTCGTTCCTGCGCCGTGGCGAACCGCTTCCGCCGCCCGATCCCAGCGTGCAAAAGGCGAATTTGTTGTCCGTGCCGTTCTTCCATGCGACTGGCTGCTTTGCCGTCATGATCCCCGCGGTTTACGCGGGCAGCAAGATCGTTTTGCAGCGGCGGTGGAACGCGGATCAGGCGCTGGAGCTCATCCAACGTGAGCGCATCACAAGCGCGGGCGGCGTGCCGACGATCGCGTGGCAAATCATCGAACATCCGCGGTTTCACGAGTTCGACCTGTCGTCGATTGAAGTCATCTCGTACGGCGGGGCGCCGTCAGCGCCGGAGCTGGTCCGGCGCTTGAAGGAAAAGTTTCCAAAGCTTCAGCCGGGCCAAGGCTGGGGGATGACGGAAACGTCGGCGACCGCCACGAGCAATTTCGGCGAGGACTACGAACGCAAGCCTGCGAGCTGCGGCGTGCCCTCGCCCACCGGCGAAGTGAAGATCGTGGGCGACAAAGGCCAGACGCTGCCCACCGGCCAAGTCGGCGAGCTTTGGTATCGGGGGCCCGTCGTCGTGCGCAGCTATTGGAACAACCCGCAGGCGACGGCCGAGACGTTCGTCGACGGTTGGGTGAAGACGGGGGACCTCGCGAAGGTCGACGACGAGGGGTTCGTCTACATCGTCGACCGGGCGAAGGACATGCTGATCCGGGGCGGCGAGAACATCTACTGCGTC
>DATFWO010000254.1:0-4823 GCA_035259205.1 Burkholderiales bacterium
GCCGGCATCGAGCAGGACCACGAGGTGCTCGATCACGTTCTGCAACTCGCGCACATTGCCTTGCCACGGACGCGCTCGCAACGCACGGATGGCGGCTTCGGAGAACGTCGGCAACGCGGCCGTCGCGCCCCGATGGCGAGACCAGTAGTGCGCCAGAAAATACTCGGCCAGCAGTTTGATATCGCCCGGACGCTCGCGCAGCGGCGGCACGTGAATCGGGACCACGCGCAGCCGGTAGTAGAGGTCCTGGCGCAACGCCCCGGCGGCGACGGCTTCTTCGGGATTGCGGTTCGTGCTCGCGATGAAGCGCACGTTGACGACCGCGTCCGTGGTTTCGCTGCCGACGCGGCGTACGATGCCGTCCTGGATCGCTCGCAACAGCTTTGCCTGGATCGGCTTTGCCATTTCGGCGAGCTCATCCAGTAACAGCGTGCCCCCGTTCGCCGCCTCGAGGAGGCCAGGTTTGTCGCGCACGGCGCCGGTGAAGGCGCCCTTGACGTGCCCGAACATCTCCGATTCGAGCAGCGCTTCCGGCAGCGCCGCGCAGTTTACCGCGATCAGCGGGCGACTACTACGCCGGCTGTGGCGATGAATGAATTGCGCGATCAGCTCCTTCCCGGAGCCGCTCTCACCGGTGATAAACACCGACGCATCGGTTGGTGCGACCCGGCGTGCCATTTCCATCGCGCGCCGGAACGACGGTG
Source organism: Burkholderiales bacterium (assembly GCA_035259205.1). Taxonomy (GTDB): domain Bacteria; phylum Pseudomonadota; class Gammaproteobacteria; order Burkholderiales; family SG8-41; genus SG8-41. The sequence continues at coordinate 705 of DATFWO010000254.1, forward strand.
CTGTGCCAAGTACGGTTATTAAGTCGCTGTTGCCGTTTTCGCGCGCGAACGACGCCTGCAGGGCGTTCGACTCGCGCGCGACGAGCACGGCGTGAACCGCCCGCCCGATGAGAATCTGTAAGTGTGTACCCGAGAATGGCTTAGGGAGATAATCCCAGGCTCCCGAGCGCAGTGCTTCCAGGCTCGACTCCAGGCTCGGATTGCCCGTGATCATGATGACGATGGTATTGGGATGCAGCTCGAGTGTGCGCCGCAGCAGCATCAGACCCGGAATTTCGGGGAGGTAAACATCGAGCAACACGATGTCGAACTTATTGTGCTTGAACAGGTCGCGCGCCTCGTCGCCACGGCTGCAGGCCGTCACCTGATAGCCCTCATATCGCAGGACGCTGGCGCAGCTATCGCGCAGGGAGGTCTCATCGTCGACGATCAGAATGCGGATCGTCGCCTTGAGTTCCGGCGTAAGCTGTGGTAGGCCAATAAGTTCCGCCGAACCTCCAGCGCGGCGGCGAGATCCACCACGAGTCGTCACTTTGGGAGCTGTAGCACCCATCGTTGTAAGCCCTTTCCAGGTTGCCGGCGTGTCCAGCAGGGATCGGGCCGGAAGGTTTGCGCTTATTGAGCACCCGAAATGCACGCAAATTAACGATCTGTCAAGTCGTTTTGTCACGTATTAATGACAGTTTTAGTCACCAACCAGTAAAGTTGTCAGCGGTGTGCGACGCTTCGCCGCGAATGTGCCTCGAAAGCAGGCAGGTTCGCCGCATTGGGTTGGTACCGGCCTTGCGGTGCTCGCCCGCATGCCCGATCAGATTGTGAACCCGCGCCGCCAGCCTGCCGCCGCGCTGGCCACCCGTCCGGACTACGTGCCGGGGTATCCGGCCGCGCCGGATGCCGAGCCCGTCACCGACTGGGTGGCGTACGGTCGCGCGGTGTGGCGCTTTCGCTGGTGGGTGCTGGGCCTCACGCTCCTTGGGACGCTCGGGGGCGCGGCCGCCACGCGTGTTCTGCCGCCCCACTATCTCGCCGAGGCCACGATCTGGATTCAGACGACCGACACTCGCGGCGCTCCGGATCGCGGTCCGCTCGGCGCCAACCAGCTGCTAGGTGCGCCGGCGTGGGGCGAGCTCCTCAAGTCTTACGTCGTGCTCGATGACGTCGTCCGAGCGCGGCGTCTCTATCTCCAGATTCGGCCGCGCGATACGGTCGCTTTCGCCACGTTCACAGTGCACGAGCCGTACCGCGCGGGCACGTATCGCCTGCGCGTGGATCCCAAGACGCGTGGTTACGGGCTGGAAGCGAAAGGGCACGGCGCTGCCATGCTCGAGCACGGAAACATTGGCGATGCGATCGGCAGTCAGATTGGCTTTGACTGGCGGCCACCCGCCGATGTCTTGCTCGAGCACGGCGATCTCAAGTTCACCGTGCTCTCGTCGCGGCTCGCCGCCACGACCCTCTCCCAGAACCTTGCCGTCGTCGTGGATCCCACGGGGAATTTCCTCCGTGTGTCGCTTACGGCTACCGACGGGAACGGCGTAGCGTCGACCGTGAACGCGATTGTGGACCGATTCGTCTCCGTGGCGACCGAGCTGCGCCGGGCGAAACTGACAGGGCTTGCCCAGCTGCTGGGCGAGCAGCGGCAGAGCGCCGAGGACAATCTGCACACTGCCGAACGGGCGCTCGCGACCTTCCGCGCACGGACCATTATGCTGCCGCCCGATCCCTCGCTCCCCACGTCCCCGGCGGTCACGGGCGCGGCGAATTCGCCTGTGAATGAGTACTTCTCCCGCCGCTTCGAGCGTGAAGAAGCTCGCAGCGACCGCGCGGCGATCCAGTACGCGTTGAGCGGGTCGAACTCGAGCGGCCGGATGGATGCCCTCTCGCGCATCCGTGCGGTCCAGCGCGCGCCCGACCTGTCTGCGGCGTTGACGGAGCTCACCGCCAAGAAGTCTGAGCAGCGTGCCCTGCTGCTTCGCTATACCGAGGATCACCCCGCCGTGCAGCGCCTCGCGACCGACATCGCGACTTTGGAGCGCGAGACGATCCCTCGAATGGCCCAGGCCCTCGCCAACGATTTGGCGCAACGGGAGCGCTTGCTCAGCACCCAGCTGAACAACGACAGCCGCGAGTTGGCGGAGATTCCACAGCGCACGATTGAGGAGGCGCGCTTACGCCGGGAAGTGACCATCGCCGAAGAGCTGTTCGCGGCCGTACAGCAGCGTTATAACGAGGCGCGCTTGGCCGAGGCGAGCAGCATCGCCGATGTACGTGTGCTCGATGCGGCGGCGGCACCCCAGCTTCCGGTGAAAAACCTCGCCGCGCGCCTGCTCGCGCTGGGCCTGATCGCGGGGCTTGGGCTCGGGCTCGTCGGCGCCGTCATCGCCGATCGTATCGACCCCCGGATTCGGTACCCGCACCAGGTCACGAGCGGGATCGGGCTGCCCATTCTGGGTGTGCTGCCCCATGTGGAGCGCCCCAAGGGCGATCGCTCCGACCAACAGGTCGTTCAAGTGCTCGAAGCGATGCGGACTGTCCGCCTGAACCTCAGCCACGCGTACGGAACCGGCCCCCTGGTCACGACGATCACGAGCCCAGGGCAGGGTGACGGCAAATCCTTCCTCTCGGCGAATCTGGCGCTCACCTTCGCGAACACCGGTCAGCGCATCATTTTGATCGACGGAGATACGCGGCGCGGCGCGCTGCACCGGCTGCTCGGCGTGCCGCGCAAGCCGGGGCTCACCGACGTCCTGGCGGGTCGCGTCGGTCTCGACGACGCCCTGCATGCGATTGAAACAGGCGGAAAGCCGCGCGGGAACGGCAACGGGAGCCCGCCGGTCTTGCACTTTCTTGCCGCGGGCAGCCGGGTCCATGAATCGCCCGAGCTGCTGGGCTCACCCGCGATGGTGCAATTGCTGGTTCAGTTGCGGAACCGATTCCAGGTGGTCCTGGTGGACAGCCCGCCCTTTGGCGCCGGGGTGGATTCCTGCACGTTGGGCACGCTGACCGGGAGCATGGTCGTGGTGCTGCGCACCGGAATCACACATCTCGCATTCGCGCGTTCACGCCTGGCGATGCTGCAGCACTTGCCCATCCGGTTGCTCGGCGTCGCCCTGAATGATGTGCCGGCCGGCGGCGTGTACAGCTACTATTCGTATCTGACCGGCTATGGGACGAAGGATGAGCGCATGCTCGTCCGGGCACCCTAGCGTTCTTCACATGAGCGACTCAACCTGTTGGGACGAACACCGCCAGCGCCGCCAGCAATTCCGTGCCGTCCAAGGGGTCGCCCCAGCACAACCATGCGCCCGCTTTCAGAGCCGCAATCCGATCCCGCTGCGTCGGCTGATGGCTCAGCGTCAGGAATTTTGGCGTTTGGCGCGCCGTCGCGTGCAGTTCCCGGCACAGGGTGTGGCCATCCGCGTCCGGCAAATCTTCGTCGATAATGACGGCGTCCGGGTGCAGTCCCATTTGCTGCAGTGCCTGCGTTCGGGTGTACGATTTTACCACTCGGTACCCTTTGGGCGTGAGCAGGCTTTCCAGCGAGCGGGATTTCCACTCGTGCGTACTGGCGATGAGCACAACCGGGGTCGGGGTCGTTGATGGCTCCGCGTAGATTTCGTGTCTCTATAGCGACAGGGCACTTGCCGCGTGTGAGCGCGCGAGGACAGCTCCGGCGGCGTCCGGTTGCCATTGCAGAAGTCGTGCGCGCCGCGGTCACAAGCTAACTGATTCAATCGTTACGAGATAGATACGATACCGTCATCAGACTCACGCCGCAAATTGCGGTGTTCTGCTCACAACTGGAACGGCGCGAAACTTGAATCGCTGTCCGGCATGCTATGTCACGGCTGCACAGAAACATCGGCCGAGGCAACCGTCGCCTCACCCGCGACGCCTCCGGACACGGGCACCGACGCGGAGGAGTTGCGCTGCAGTCGGTGTGGCGCGCAACTCTGGCTCGACAAGGAATCCCAACTCGCCCGTTTCGGGCTGTTTGCGTTGCGGCGCCCGGGGTGGGCGCGCGCGCGCGAAGAGGAGACCGACTGACCATGGATCGCCCCCGCCACGGCTCGGGCAGCGTGACCGTTCTTCACGTGCTCGCCGTGCTGCTCGTGATCG
>DATFWO010000255.1:0-9746 GCA_035259205.1 Burkholderiales bacterium
TCAGTGGCGAACGCGTCGCAGCACCTGCAGGTTCTGCACGCGGCCAAGCTGATCGAGAGTCGCCGCCAAGGCCAGCGCATCCTTTATCGGATCGCCGATCCGGTCGTCGAGCGGCTTTGGCTCGCGCTGCGGGACACGGCGCGCAAGCAGCTCGCCGAGCTTGAGCAGGTCGCGCGCGACTACCTCGAAGGAGGCGACAACTTTGCTCCCATCGAGCGCAAAGAGCTGAGCAAGCGGATCAAAGCGGGGACGGTCACCCTCATCGACGTTCGCCCGCGGGAGGAGTATGAGCAGGGACATCTTCCGGGCGCCATCTCGGTTCCGGTCGACGAGGTTGACGAGTGGGCACGCTCGGCGCCGCGCCGTCGGCCCGTGGTCGCGTATTGTCGGGGTCCCTTCTGTGTCTACGCGATTCAGGCGGTGGCCAAGCTTCGCAAGCGCGGTGTGCAGGCCACCCGTTCCCAGGATGGCGTAGCGGAGTGGCGCGAAGCGGGGCTTCCGGTCGAGCGTGCGACGGAAAGGAGGGCGTGATGTTTTTCCGCCCGTTCTATCGCTACGAGACCGGCTGCGCATCGTACGTGCTCGGCTGCGGCAGCAAGGGACTGTGCGCAGTCGTCGATCCAGTGCAGCAGGACGTCGATGCCTACGCTCAGTTCGCGGAGCAGAAGGGCATGCGCATCACACATGTCATCGAGACGCACGTGCACGCGGATCATCGCTCGGGTGGACGCAAGCTGGCTGAGCAGAATCGCGCCGCCTACTGCCTGCATCGGAGCGCGAGCGTCGGATTCCCATTCGAGCCGCTCGATGACGGCCAGCGAATCGAGCTGGGCAATACGATCGTGGAAGTGCTACACACGCCGGGCCACACGCCCGAAAGCATCTGCCTTCTCGTATCCGACCTGCGCCGGGGGCCAGAGCCCTGGTTCGTGCTTACGGGAGATACGCTGTTCGTCGGCTCCGTCGGCCGCCCCGACCTTCCAGGACACGAGCGTGAGAATGCCGCGCAGCTTCACGAAAGCCTACGCAAGATCGCCCGTCTGCCCGACGGAATCGAGATCTATCCCGCGCACTTCGCCGGGTCCGCCTGTGGTGTGGGAATGAGCGGCAAACCGGCCAGCACGATCGCATTCGAGAAGCGCTGGAACCCGCTGCTCGCGCTCTCGCGCGAGGAGTTCGTGAACCAGCTCAGCGCCGACATCCCGTCCCAGCCAGCCGGGATGCAAAGCATCCTTCGCTTCAACCAGGGCCGCTGATGATGGGACGGCCGGTTCGGCTGGGATTGGGACCAAACCTCGCGCAGTTTTCCCTGCTCGTCGTGGTCAATGCCTTCGTCGGCGCCATGGTCGGCCTCGAGCGAACCATCCTTCCCGCCATCGCCGAGCGTGACTTTCACCTGGCAGCGCGCGCCGCGGTGCTGTCGTTCATCGTCGTCTTCGGGCTCGTCAAGGCGGTCACCAACTACTTCGCTGGTCGCTTCTCGGACGCATTCGGACGCAAGCTCATCCTGGTGGGCGGATGGCTCATCGCGGTGCCGGTTCCATTCCTTCTCATGTGGGCGCCCTCGTGGGGCTGGGTCCTGTTCGCGAATGTGCTTCTCGGCGTCAGCCAGGGACTGACGTGGTCGACGACCGTGATCATGAAGATCGACCTTGCGGGCCCCCAGCGGCGGGGCCTCGCGATGGGCCTGAACGAGTGCGCCGGTTACCTTGCGGTTGCGCTTTCGGCATTTGCGACCGGACACATTGCTGCGCGCTATGGCTTAAGGCCGCAACCGTTCTATCTCGGCATCGCGTTCGCGGGAATCGGGCTCGTCCTCTCCACGCTGCTGGTTCGCGACACGCGCGGCCACGCAGAGCATGAGGCCGAAAGCCAGCAGGCGCGCGAAGCCATCTCGCAGCGCGAGGTGTTCGTACGGACCTCCTTCCGCGATCGTAATCTGTCGGCGGTCAGCCAGGCGGGGCTGGTCAACAACCTGAATGACGGGATGGCATGGGGACTGTTCCCGCTCTTTTTTGCCGCGGCCGGTCTCTCCATCGAACGCATCGGATGGCTCGCCGCCATCTATCCGGCCGTCTGGGGCGTCGGGCAGCTCTTCACGGGCGGGTTATCGGACCGCGTCGGTCGCAAGTGGCTCATCGCCTCCGGAATGTGGGTGCAGGCGGCCGGAATCGCCCTGACCGTGCTCTCATCTGAACTGCCCGGCTTCGCGACCGGCGCGGCGTTGCTTGGAGTGGGCACTGCGATGGTCTATCCCACGCTGCTCGCTGCCATCGGTGACGTCGCGCATCCATCGTGGCGAGCTTCATCGGTCGGCGTTTATCGGCTATGGCGCGATCTCGGCTACGCAATAGGTGCCCTTCTGGCCGGCATCTGCGCCGACGCGCTGGGATTGCGAGCCGCCATCTGGCTGGTCGCGGGACTCACGTTCACATCGGGTCTCGTGGTTTCCGTTCGCATGCGCGAACAGCGACCCGCGCGCAGCGCCGATACTGCCCTTTCCGAGTCGTTTCGCTGAAGCCTTGCTGATCCTACCGGCGTCGGAGGGCGCTCAGTCGTGGCAAAAGCAAGCCGGCTGGCCTGGCTGACCCGGGCGCCGCGTCTGGCCGGTGACGGCGCGCAGCTCGGTCGTCGCGCGGCAGCGACACCGGCGACGGCCACCCGCCGGTGCGCAACCAGCTTCAACGCGACTCGAGCGCCCCCAGGCGGCGATTGGCCTCCGCGCGGAACTCGCCCAGCTCGCGCAAGATGGTCTCGATGTTCACCTCGTTCTTGAGGTTGACCTTGAAGTCGGTTTCCGCCCGCGCGTGATCCTTGCTCCCCTGTCGATTCTGGCTCATCACGATGAGGGGCCCCTGCAAGGCGACCAGAATCGCCAGCACCAGGTTGTAAAAGACGTACGGATACGGATCGAACGGTCGGCCCACCAGGCCGAGCGAGTTTGCGAGAGTCCAACCCAGCGTCACGATGACCAGAATGACAATGAAGACCCAGCTGCCGTTCAAAGAGGCCACGCGATCCGCGAGCCGATCGCTCCAGGTCAGGTTCTTCTCGATCTCTTCGTCGACGTTCTTGGCGGCGCGCTCGGACAGCAGCGCGTCGGTCTGACGCAGGCGCTCCGCCATGATGCGCAAGATGTCCATGGCCGCGTTCGGCCGCCGCTCCAGGTAGTCGGACAGAGTGACGCGTGAGAGCTCGAGCAGAACCAGGTCCGTGGTTGCGAGGGCGCTCGCGGAGCGTGGCTTGCCATCGAAGAGCGCCAGCTCGCCGAACACCTCTCCGCGCGAAATGTCCTGCAGGGAAACTCGGCGCGACGCCTCCCCCGGCAGGAAGATGTTCACGTGACCTTGTGAGACGATGTACATCGAGCAGGACTGTTCACCTTGATGGAAGATGATCTCACCGGCCTTGAAGCGGCGCTCCGTCATGCTGCGTGCCAGACCCTCGAGGTCTTCGGCGCGAAGGTCGCGGAACAAAGGGATGCTGACCAGGAGCTGCGCCCGTTCGTGGATGCTCTGCGTTGACATGGCTCGGATTACAGCGCGTTTGGCCGGTAACGTCGAGGACCGCAGGGGCGTCTCCGAGCGGTACCATGGACGCAGCCCGGCGGCGACACGGAAGCCGCCGCGGCGGCACCAGCGGCGGCCTCCCCTCCAGCCGAAGACGAATCGACACCGCATCTCGGTTTCCGGCCGCACCCGAGCTGCGGCCATGCCGTCGAGAAGCCGCCCGACCTGGCCTGGGCACGTTACGTGCTCGGTTCTGCTTCCAGCCGGGACGGAAGGAGAAGCTATGAAGGCATCGCCCAGAGCGAACGGGCGCAGGCTCGCGCTTTCAACCGAGACGTTGCGTCACCTCTCGGTGCGCGAGCTGCGCCAGGTCGGGGGTGGCGATCTGGGGGATGGCGGGACGCAGGACTACGGCTACGGTTGGGGAAACGGAACTCAGGACACCTTGAACGGGTCTATGGACATAGGCGACCTCTCGCAGTGGAGCAGCTGGTCGACCATCTGGCCCGAGTATTCCAACGGCTGGTAAGGCCCGTCGCTGGGCGTTCACGCGCTCTGGGGTTGGACGGCCTCATTCGCAACTCGCCTAGCCATCCCCGTGCGCCCAAGTACGCAGCCCCACAGCTGCCTCGGGTTGGCATGAACGCTGCTCCATCGTTCCTCATGGCAACTCGACCAGCCGCTACGGGTACGGCTTTTGTCATCATCCTTCACGTCCTCGCCGGCGCGTGCAGCACGCAAACGGCTCAGGGACCCACTCCGCCCGTGTGCAGAAACGGCAAGTGCGACTGCCCGAGCGGCAACTGCAGCCCGCCCTCCTGCAACGACCTGCAGCAGGTGTCGTTCGAGTACATCGTGGTGGGCTCGGGGGCCGGTGGCGGACCGCTCGCGGCCAACCTGGCGCGCGCCAACCACTCGGTCCTCCTGATCGAGGCCGGCTCCGATGGCGGCGGCACCACCACCTACCAGGTCCCGGCGCTGCACGGCCGGGCCAGCGAGGATCCTCAGCTGGCCTGGGCTTACTTCGTCGACCACTACGGCCCGGCTGCGCGCGCGCAGCACGTCGACTCCAAGCAGACCCCGGATGGCATCCTCTATCCGCGCGGCGGCTCGCTGGGAGGCTCGACCGCGGTCAACGCGATGATCGCGGTGGTACCGCCGCCGAGTGACTGGGACACCATTGCGTCTCTGACCAGCCCCGCCAACAGGCCCCCCGAGCCGTCCTGGAGCGGCGCCGCCATGCAGGTGTACTACGGGCGCGTGCTCAACTGGCTGCAGGTCGAGCGGCCCGACCCGACGCTGGCGCTGGGGGACCGCCGGATCCTGAGCATCGTGGGCGCGGCCGTTTTCAGCTTCGTCAATGCGGGGCACGAGGGGCCGGATCTGAACCCCTTGGACCTGCTGGCCGACCTTGCGCAGCTGCGCAACTTGATGTCGCGCGACATCAACGATGCCATCCTGAGTGGGACCCGCGAAGGTGTGTTTTCGTTTCCGCTCGCGACCGCGGGCGGGCACCGCAATGGCCCCCGCGATTACGTGGTCCGCACCATCGCCGAGGGATTCCCGCTCACGCTCAAGACCGAATCGCTGGTCACGCGCGTGCTCTGGAGCCAGCAGGACAGCGTGCCGACCGCGGTGGGCGTCGAGATGCTCGAAGGCCCCCATCTGTATCGAGCCGACAAGCAGCCGGCGGCCGCCGGCGCGGGCTCGACCTGCACCATCTCGCTCGGCGGCGGTGCGGGTGCGGGTGGGGGTGCAGGCGCAGGTGCGGGCGAGGTGATTCTGTCGGCGGGCGCGTTCAACACGCCGCAGCTGCTCAAGCTCTCCGGTGTCGGCCCGCGCGACGAGCTCGCGCAATTCGGCATCCCCGTCCAGGTCGACCTCCCCGGTGTGGGCAGCAACCTGCAGGATCGCTACGAGGTCGGGATCATCGGGGAAGTCGATTCGGATTTTGCGATCCTGGGCCACTGCACCTTCGACGGCAGCGCGAACGACCCCTGCATGGAGGATTGGAGCGAGGGCCACGGCGTGTACACGACCAATGGCGGCGTGCTCAGCATGCTCTGGCGGTCGACTCCCGACAAGCCGGAGCCGGACCTGCACATCTTCGGCGTTCCGGGCGCGTTTCGCGGCTACTTCCCGGGCTACTCGCGCGCAACATTTCCCAATCGCCGCTCCTTTACCTGGGTGATCCTGAAGGCGCACAACGAGAACCGCGCCGGCACCGTTCAGCTGCGGTCGGCCGACCCGCGCGATCGGCCGGTCATCAACTTTCATTACTTCGAGGACGGCGACACTGGGCAGAGCCAGAATAGCGATGACCTGGCCGGCGTGCTCAGCGGAATCGATTTCGTGCGCCGCGTGGAGGCCAAGACCGCCTCCATCCCCTTCTTCGGCAACTATCAGGAGGTGTGGCCGGGCTCCGACGTCAGCGGCGATGCGCTGGCGGCGTGGGTGGAGCGCGAGGCCTGGGGCCACCACGCCTGCTGCACGGATGCGATGGGCGCCGACGACGATCCGAGCGCGGTTCTGGACAACCACTTCCGCGTCCGGGGCACGCGCGGGCTGCGGGTCGTGGACGCCTCGGTGTTTCCGCGCATCCCGGGCACGTTCATCGTCTTTCCCACCTACATGGTCAGCGAGAAAGCCGTCGACGTCATCCTGCAGGACGCGACGTCGAGCCGCTGAGCAAGCGCCGGTTCACCCGTCGAGCAGACAATCGTCGGTGACGACCGCGCGGACTTCCATGGCAACTCACTTAGCCAGCGACGCGGCGGCGAATCACTTCAGAATTTCCTGAAATCTCCTCTGGCATTGTTCCTGCTAAGCCTCGCGAGAAGGAGGAGGTTCGCAGATGAAAACGATCATGATGGGCTTGGTTGGTGTTGCTTGCATCTTGGGTACGGCATTCCACGCCGAGGCCGCCCCGCCCAAGGGTTGGTCCAAGACGAAGTACAGCAACCGGGAGTTGGCCGCCAAAGACACCGCGGCTTATCTGTTCAACAAGGGCGCCGCCAAGGCTTCAAACCGTCTCGGTACGCCGCTCACCGATCTCGTCCCGCTCGAGGGCCGTGACTTTGGGGTGACGCTCAGCAAGCGCGCTCGCGGGGGAAACCAAACCTTCAAGGCGCAGAGCAAGCAACTCTTCGGCGGTGAGATCGGCGTGCGGCTGTCCTCGATTGTGAGAAAGTTCCCGGATGGGTGGCACGGCAAGACGAGCGCGTCCCCGCGCATTCAGAGCGACTACCAGCCCTAAGCAGCGACGCGTCTGATCATCGCCGGCAACTGCAGGCCGTTGTGTCGGCCGGAGCACGCGCCCACGCCCTTTCCGAAACGCGTGCTTCCCAAACCAAGTAGAATCACCTTGGGACCGTGCCGGCATTCCTCTGTCTCCTGGTCGTGGCTGGGTGGTCAGCGCTTGCAGTTCCGCCGCCGCGTGTGCTCGTTCTCGGCTCCGAGAGCGCGCCGGTCCGCCCGGCGTTCCTCGAATTACTTCGGATTCAGGTTGTGAAGTCCGCCCTGGTCGAGGCGGGGCCGCCACTTCAGACCACGTCCCTCCCCGATCGGCTCGCTGAAGCCGCCGGGCTTGTCGAGCAGCAGGACGCCATTCTGGCGGTGTGGGTCGAGGAGGCGGCTGCGCAGGATCCGTCGGTTTCGGATTTCGTCGTCTACGCGGTCGGCAAAGAGCGTCATCGCGCGCTGATCGAAATCGCCCGCCTGCGCGCCGGCGAGGGGCCCGACATCGATCGGGCGCTCGCGCTCAAGGTGGGCGCGTTCCTGGACATGCTTCTGGCTGAGCGTGCTCCGGAGGTGGACGTCGCTCGATCGTTTGCCAGAGGGGATCTCGCACCGCCCATGGCGCGGCTCAGCATTCGCTTCATGGGGGAAGTCGGCGCGGTGACGGCTTTCGGGATTACGCCCGACAGCGTACAAGGCGGGCTCAGCGTCGCGCTCGGCGGCCGGCTGGGCGGTCGCTCCTGGCTCGGAGAGGCCTACGGCGCCCTGCTCGTACTGACGGATATCGACGTCACCGGCAGCGCTGGACGCCTGAGCGTGAGCGAGCAGGTGCTCGCAGGGGGCGTGCGAGCGCTTCACCTGCGACGCCGATTCGCGCTCGGGGGTTTCTTCCAGGCGGGGGCACGGCTCCTCGACGCAAAGGGCACATCGCCCCCGGGAGGCCGCGGCACCCTCTCACGAACCGTGGCCCTGCTGCTATGGGGCGCCGAGGCGCGATTCGAGCTGGCGAGCCGGATCGCGCTGCGCGGCGCGGCCGGCCTCGAGCTCGATCTCACGCGTCAGAGCTTCTCGATCGATGGGGCTCGGGCGTCGGACCTGGGACGTCTGCGCCCGCTGGCGATGCTCTCGTTCGTGCTCGCCGCGCCCTGAACCTAGTCGTCGTGGTTCTCGCCCTGCTCGTTCTCGTGATGATGACGGTAGTACCGCCGTTCCTGGATGATGACGGTTCGCGGCGGTGGCTCGGCCACGATCACACGCTCGCGGTAAACCGGCGCCGGCTCGACGCCGATTCCGACGTGGATCGATGGCGGCGGCGGAACGTTCACGTAGACGCCCGCCGAAACGGACGGGGGAGCCACGAACGCGCGGCCGCGCACGCCCACCGGCGCCGCAACGATGGTGCCGTGAAAGGCAGGCGGCGCGACCGTCACATCGACGACCGGCCGCGTGTACGTGATGGGCCGATAGGCCTGGTTGATCACGACATAGCGAGGGCGCGCGCTGTAGTAGGTCGGATCGTAGTCGCCCACGTACCAGTACGCGCCGCCGCGGAACTCGAACGATGCCTGCGGGGGCGGCTCGTACCAATGATAGTGCGGGCCGTCGAGGTAGCAGTATTCGCGGTCGCCGTCATCGTCGATCTCTTCGGCGATCGGATGCGCCCCGTAGTAGGCATACTTGGGCCCGTCGTAGCCGAATGGCGTCGGGTCGCCGACGAAGTAGTAGTCGTCGTCGTGCTTGCGGAACAGACGCGCATCGGAGGGCGCGTACTGATGCATGTGCGGGACCCCGATGTAACAGAAGCCACCGCCGGCACGCTGCGGAATCGGATGCTGCGAGTGATAGCGAACCGTCTTCGCAGCGACGGCCGGCGACATCCCACATACACCCACCAAGGCGACCAATCCTACGATGAGACTGCGCATGCTCAAATCCGCTGCATGTGCCGCGCCAGCAGTCGCACTGCGAAACCACTGACGATCCGAGCGCGCAGGTCGGAACTTTTTTGCACCGCAGAGCAAAATTGTTCCGACGGGTGATTCCGCTTCAACCAACCGACCCACTGCTGCCACTATGGTATTGTGACCGGCCGCAGCCGTGCCTACGTGGCGCCGGAGCCAGATGCACGCACCGTGGAGGCGTGCCGCCGCGGGGACAGGCAGGCGCTCGAGACCGTTTTCCGTGTGCAGGCGCCGGCCCTCGAACGCCTCATCGTGCGTCTCGTGGGTCCCAAGGCCGATGTCGAGGATCTGCTCCAGACCACCCTGATGGAGGCGCTGGGCGCTTTTCCGCGATTTCGCGGCAAGGCGTCGGTACGAACCTGGCTCGGCCGAATCGCCGTGCACGTCGTCCACCAGCACCTGCGTCATCCCGAAAGGCGGCGCAGGCCGGTCGCGCTCGACCTCGTGCGCGGCCATCTCGAGCCCGCCGATCCAGCGCCAGCACCCGATCGCCAGGCGCACGTTCGCCGGCAGCTCGAACGTCTCTATGAGCACCTCGACGCCATCGGGATCAAGAAGCGGCTCTCGTTCGTCCTGTTCGTGCTCGATGGCCGATCGATCGAAGAGGTGGCGGCGCTGCTGGGCGCCAGTCGCGTGGCAACAAAATCGCGGGTCTTCTGGGCGCGGCGCGAGTTGCTGGCGCGTGTGGGCGCGGATCCGGTGCTGCGCGACCTGCTCGCGAATCGGGAGGACGAGCGGTGATGCGAGCTTCATGCATTCGAGTCGCCCTGCTCATCAAACGCCGCGAAGAGGGGCTGTCCGACGCGGACCGGCTGGTTCTGGAAGACCACCTCGCGAGCTGCGAGAAGTGTCGGCAGGATGCCTTCGCCATCGACGTGCTGGGTGAGCTCGTCGATAGCGCCGCCTCGTCCCCGCTGAGCAGCGGCGCGCGCGAGCGTGCGATCACGCGAGCGATTCGCGATGCGGCCGGCAAGCCGCTGCCACCGGTGCGCGCGAGCCGCCCCGCGGCAACGCTCCTGGTGGCGGTTGCCGTGGCGGG
>DATFWO010000256.1:0-9497 GCA_035259205.1 Burkholderiales bacterium
CGTTGGGCGCGTGCAATTCCTTCGCCAGCAGCAGAGCGGCGGCCGGGATGTGAGAGAGCGCCCCGCACGCGGAGACCTCGCCGTCGCGCACCTCTCGTGACAGCAGTACCGCCATCAGCTCGGCTTCGTTGTATTCCTGGCCCACGAAATCCATACGAAGGAATGCCCCCTCATCCTTCTGCATCGCCCCCTAGTGGCTGCCGCATTTCCTGCGGCACAAAACGCTCCACGTAGTCGTCGTGGTCGAGCACTCCGAGCACGTAGTTGCGCAGGTACTCCGCGAAGGAAGCATCATCCTTCGCTGCCGCGACGTAGCCGGCCATGTGGATCTTGTCCGGTCCATACATCCCGCTGCACCCCCCCGGGTGGGCGCCAAACGGCGTGTGCACGACGGCATCCACAAGTATGGATGGAATGAATGCGCCGACCGCTTCCTTCTCCGGCAGTCTGTCGACAATTCGCTCGGCGGTGACGATTACGTGCTTTGCGGCTTCGGCCAGGATCACAACCTCGGCGTCATAGCCGCAGGACACATTGCCCTGGCGATCCGCCGTCTGGACGTGAAACACGGCGACATCCGGCCGCAGCGCCTTCGCTACCACGGTCCGGGTGCTGCCGTCGAAGGGATCGGCCGCTACCACCATGTCGTCGCGGCGCTTGAGCAGGTCCGTACCGATCAATCCGAGGACCGGCACATACGGCACCCCCATAGACCCAGCCTGGGCCTGCGAATAGAGCACCCCTCAGGTGTTGTCGAGCGCCTTCACTCTGCCGGTCTCGACATAGCGCGCAAAATTTGGCCCGGTGCGTGCGAACTCGCCCAGAGTCACGCTGCACGTGTCCACCACGCGCACCGCGCCAGCGCCCACCAGGAAATCGATGTTGATCTCGCCGCCCACGACGCCTACGACGCGCAGATCCCGCGTGCCCTGCCGCACGATCTGGCGCAGGAAAGCCATCGGCGAGCGGTTCATGTTGGCGCTCATCACCAGCCAGGCGCCGGTTTGCACTCGCGCCGCCGCCTGTTCCAGGCCGATCACCTTGTCCTTCATGCGATCCTCTCCTATCCGGGTACCCGGAACTTCCGAACTTCGATAAGTCGTAACGATAGCGCAATTGCCGAATCGTCTGGTGCGGTCTATTCTTGGAACCCAGCATGAATGCGCCGCTGCTGACGTCCACGCACTGGGGAGTCTACGAGGTCGAGGTTGCCGACGGACGGGTCGCGCGGCTGACACCCTTCGCGCACGACCCCGACCCCTCGCCAATCGGCGATTCGATGCCTGCGGCGCTCACGTCGCCGGCGCGCATCCTGCGACCGGCCATACGCAGGAGCTGGCTGGATCATGGGCCTGGAGCGCTGACCTCGGGGCGCGGCGCCGAGCCATTTGTCGAGGTGCCGTGGAACGAGGCGCTCGACCTGGTCGCCGCGGAATTGAAGCGCGTGAAAAGCCGTTACGGGAACGAAGCGATCTTCGCCGGCTCGTACGGCTGGGGTAGCGCCGGTCGCTTCCATCACGCGCAAAGCCAGGTGCACCGCTTCATGAACGCGATTGGCGGCTATGTTCGCCACGTGACGAGCTACAGCCTGGGCGCCGGCCGGACGCTCCTGCCGCACGTCCTGCGCGACATCGACCATCTGCGCTCGCGCCACACGGCGTGGGCATCGCTGGAGCGGCATTGCCAGCTCTTCGTCGCATTCGGCGGCGTGCCGGCGAAGAACGTGCAGGTCAACTCGGGCGGTGTCTCGCAGCACGAGACCCGGCCGAGCTTGCGCCGGCTGGCCGAGGCGGGCGTCGCGTTCGTCAACGTGAGCCCCACGCGCGCGGACCTCGCCGAGGCGCGCGGTGCCGAGTGGCTGCCGATCCGTCCCAATACCGATACCGCGGTGATGCTCGCGCTCGCGCACGTTCTGGTTACCGAGAACCTGCACGACCGCGATTTTCTCGCCAGTCATTGTGTCGGCTTCGACCGGTTCCGTCCCTACCTTACCGGCGAAACCGACGGTGTACCGAAGAGTCCCGAGTGGGCGGGAAGCATCGCCGGTGTCGAGCCCGGGCGCCTGCGGCTGCTCGCCAGGCGCATGGCCGCGAGCCGTACGTTCATCAACGCGAGCTGGTCGCTGCAGCGCGCCGACCACGGCGAGCAGCCGTTCTGGATGGCCGTCACGCTTGCGGCGATGCTTGGCCAGATCGGCACGCCCGGCGGGGGTCTCGGCATCGGCTATGGCTCGGTGAATGCCGAAGGCTCGTGGGCCGCGCCGTACTCGGGACCCGTGCTCCCGCAGGGGAGGAACGCTGTCAAGAGCTTCATTCCGGTGGCGCGGATCTCCGATCTGCTGCTCAACCCCGGGGCGCGCTTCGACTACGACGGCAAATCGCACGTCTATCCGCACATCCGATTGGTGTATTGGTGCGGCGGCAATCCGTTTCATCATCACCAGGACATCAACCGGTTGATCGAAGCATGGCGCCGCCCCGACAGCATCGTCGTGCACGATCACTACTGGACTGCGGCCGCGAAGCACGCCGACGTCGTGTTGCCCGCGACCACGATGCTCGAGCGCGACGACATCGGTTCTGCGGGACGCGACCGCTACATGATCGCGATGAAAAAAGCGGTGGCGCCGCCCGGCGAAGCCCGCGATGACTTCGCGATCTTTGCGGATCTTGCCGAGCGACTGGGGGCGCGGCGCGCGTACACCGAGAATCGCGAGGTAAAGGACTGGCTGCGGCATCTCTACGAGTCCTCGCGAGAGAAAGCAGCGCTGTGGAATATCGAGCTGCCGGGTTTCGATGAGTTCTGGCGGCAGGGCTACTTCGAGGTTCCCCGGCCGCAGCATCCGCAGGTTTGCCTGGACGATTTTCGCGCCGATCCGCGGGCGTATCCGCTCGGCACCGCATCGGGGAAGATAGAAATCTTCTCCGAGCGGATCGACTCTTTCGGCTACGCGGACTGCCCCGGCCACCCGGTGTGGCAGGAACCGGTTGAGTGGCTGGGCGCTGCGACCGCCAGGCGCTATCCGCTGCATCTGATCTCCAATCAGCCGGTGACCAAGCTGCACAGCCAGTACGATCACGGGGCGGTGAGCCTGGCCTACAAGATCAAGGGGCGCGAGCCCATCGCGATGAGTCCCGGCGATGCAGCCGCGCGCGGCCTGGCCCCGGGCGACGTGGTGCGCGTGTTCAACGACCGCGGCGCATGCCTCGCGGGATTGCGTATCGAGGACGGGCTGCGCCCCGGCGTAGTGGAGATGGCGACGGGCGCGTGGTACGACCCGCTCGAACCCGGGCGTATCGGCACCCTCGACAAGCACGGCAACCCGAACGTGCTCACGCTCGACAAGGGCAGCTCCAGTCTCGGCCAGGGCTGCATCGCCCACAGCTGCCTGGTCGAAGTCGAGCGCTACGAAGGCGACCCGCCGCCGATCACGGCGTTCGATCCGCCGCGATTCGTCGCTCGAGGCGATCCGGCAGGATAAACTCCGCGCAGCAGACTCGGAACGGAGTCGGCGTCATTTCAGCTCGAACTCCACGAACTGGACGCGGGATGTTCCGATATTGCGAACGGCGCGCGTGACACCCGGCTCCTGCCAGTAGAACTCGCCGAGTTTGAGATTCATGCCGCGGTCGGCCGCGCCGGCCACACGCTCGGAGATCTCGCCCCCGTCGATGACCACTCTTAGGCCGGGAGCCCCCTGCGTAACGGCGGGAACCGACTGGCCTGGGTCGAGCACCAACCGCCAGCCGCGGACGCGCTCGTTGTCCAGGATCAGCGCGTAGCCGGGAACGTCGGCGCGGGAACCCGGGGCGAAACGCCCCGGTTCAGGATAGAGGATCGTAACCACGATATTGTGAAAGGGCGTAGGTCCGACATTCGAGACCCGGTGGGTCACGGCCTTCTTGGAGAAGGCGGTATAAGTCACGTTTCCCCGCGGGTTACGACGCGGCGGTGTCGGCTGCTCGCCAAGCACCTGCGCCACCTGGTCGGCGTCCTCTACCAGGACGCTGATCTGGTCCATCGAGTGTATGTGATAGCCCGCCGAGCGCTTCGGCGGAATGTAGACGTTGACCAGGGCCACGTACTCGTTGCGAAACACGGGAACGTGGTACGCCGCCTTGTCCACCGGCACGGCCGCGCCTTCGTCCTGTGCCGTCGCAGGCAGTGACTGCGCGCACGCGCAGGCGACGATCAGCGCCTTGAGCACCTGTCTCATGTAGTCCCCCTCTCCCCCGTCAGCGAACCATCCTGCTCGTCGGTCTTATCGTATAAAACACGATGCGGTAGTCGAACCCGTCCTTTTTTCCAAAGTAGCCGCTTCTTCTCTGATCGTAGCTGTCGCAAACCTTGCCCGAAAGCCTGTCCTCGTCATAGAAAATGGTTTTTATCAATGACCCATCGGCCCGCAGGAATGATGCGTTGTATACGCTCTTGTTGGTAGTACGACCCATTCTTACCAGAACATCGAGCCTTACCGTGTCGTCGGTGAGATCGAAGAAAACGACGCGTGGGAACCAGACCGTAAATACGTGCTGTACCTGCTTCAGTCCGAGCTCGCTCAAATGGTAATCGTCGGCCACGCGAGACCGCACGATCAGACGTCTTTCGAGTACCCTCCCTATCACGGCGAACCTGCTCTCCAGTTGTGCTCCGCGAATTCGCGGCTCGGTCTAACCTCGCTCTTGCCGCGCCCGGCGCTTCCAGAGCTCCCACGGACGGTCCAGAACGCCGTTGTTGGTCTGCGTTGCGTTGGCGGCCTCGCGCTCGTTCAGGAACGTAATTTCACCGAGGCGCAAGGCCTCCGATTGCAGCCGCGCGTTCACTTCGGCGTAAATCGCGCGGTAGACCACCTGCTTGATGGAGGAACCCACCGCCACAGAGCCGTGGCCCCGCATCAGGGCGAATGCCGCCTGCCCGAGGCTCTGCGCGAGTGCGGCGCCGAGCTTGCGATCGCGGATCAGCATATCGGTCGCCGGCCCGCCGGCGTCGCGGATCTCGAAAATCGGCGTGGAAGAGCCGAGGAATCCGCTCATGTGAAAGATCGGCCGCAGCTGCGTTGCGGTGACCCCGTAGGGTATAACCGACGGCGAATGGCTGTGGACGATCGCCAGCACGTCCGGACGCGCGCGGTAAATCTCGCTGTGGATGAACCGCTCCAGATAGCTGCGCCGCCCGCGTTCGTCTACCGGATTCCCGGAGAGATCGTACTCCATGATGTCTCCCGCGGTGACCGTGCTCGGCGCGATGCTGCGCGATAGCAGGAAGCGTTCGGGATTGCGCTCGTCGCGCGCGCTCACGTGGCCGAAACCGTCGACCACGCCTTCCTTGAACAGGATACGGTTGGCTACTACGAGGTCCCCGATCAACCTGGCGTCGAGTCTCCTGCTACGAGCCATCCATGCCTCCCTGTGTCGTGCTAGGTAGCCGCCCGAACGGCGACCTCCATGCGGCCGATACCCTGGATTTCGGCGACGAGGCGATCGCCCGGCTTCACGGGACCGACCCCCTCCGGCGTGCCGGTCAGCAGCACATCGCCCGGATGCAGCGTGTAGAACGACGTCGCGAACTCGATCAGCTCGGGTATCGCAAGGATCAGGTCGCGCGTGTTCGCCTGCTGGCGCATCTCCCCGTTCACGCTCAGCCGCAGGTCGAGCTCGGACGGATTCCCGAGCGCATCGGCGGTCACGAGCCACGGTCCCAGGACGGTAAAGCTGTCCACCGACTTGCGCAAGCTGCGCTCTTCCGGCCCGCGTACGGTCATGTCGAAGCCTATGCAATAGGCCGCGACGTGCCCGAATGCTTCGGCGCGGGAGATCCTGCTGCCGCTCTTGCCGACGATCACCGCCAGTTCGACTTCATGGTCGTTGCGGCGGTCGAGATGGCGTAGTGCAACGCCTTCGCCCGGTCCGACCACCGAGCTCGTCGCCTTCAGGAACAGGCCCATCTTCTGGATCTCCTCGACCTGTTTCTGGTGGTGTATGCCGGGATCCGTCCGGGCTTCCTCCAGATGCTTCCTATAGTTCACCGGCGCCGCGAGTATTTTGCCGGGATTCGCAACGGGACTGAGCAGCTTGACGTCAGACCATGGGCGGGGCTGCGCCTTCACCGACATGGAATCGACCTGCTTGCGCACCGCAGCGAGGTTGGCGATCAGGGGATCGAAGCGGGGGAGCGGATAGCCGTACCGGGGCAGGGTGTCGAGCGCTGCCGTCACATCGCGCACGGTATCCCCGTCTACGAGGCCCAGGCGGTCGTTGTCGAAGCGGCAGAGCATCATGTTCCCGCAATCCTCCCGAGGAACGAAACGGACCGGGCTACTCGGCCACGATGTTGTTGCGGTGTATCACGTCGGCCCACATCTGTCTTTCCTTCTTCAGGCTCGCTGCGAACGCTTCCGGCGTATCGAACACTGCGATAAAGGCTTGTCCCTCGAGCTTCTCCTTGATCGCAGGAGCCTTCATCGCCTTCAGAATTTCAGCGCTCAGGCGCTGGACTATGGCCGGTGAGGTACCCGCCGGCGCCACGACGCTGAACGAAGTGTAGACCGCAATGGGATAGCCGGCGGCTGCGACGGTAGGTATTCCGGGAAGCTGGGGAGTGGCTTCGGTGACGGCCAGCGCCAACACTCGCTCCGAGCGGACGTAGGGCAGCACTGTCGCCACGTCGCCGAGCATGAATCCGATCTCGCCGCGAAGCAAGCCCTGCACCGCCTGGCCCAGCCCCTTGTACGGGACGTGGATGAACCGCGCCCCTGATGCCTCCTCGAACATGCGCACGCCCAGGTGCGGCGGGCTGCCTGTGCCGGCGGACCCGTAGGGCAGCTTGCCCGGCTCGCGCTTGCCCAGGGCGAGCAGCGCGGGCAGCGTCCTCGCCGGCACCGATGGGTGGCTCGTGAATACCAGCGGCGAGATCACCCCGCGCGCGACCGGAACGAAGTCGCGCTCCACGTTGTATGGCAGGTGGCGATACAAGCTGGGGTTGATCGCGAGCGCCGGATTCGCCGAAACGAGCAGCGTATAGCCGTCGGGAGCCGACCGGGCGACCACCTCCGCGCCGATGTTACCCGCTGCACCGGGCCGGTTGTCGATCACGAACTGCTGCTTTAGTCCTTCCGACAAGCCCTGTGCGAGCAGGCGGGCATACAAGTCGGTGCCCCCGCCGGGCGAGGAGGGCACGACGATCCTGATGGCGCGCGCAGGCCATGCCTCCTGCGCCGGCGCCGGCGCTGCTGGCATCGCGCAAGCGATACCGGCCGCAAGGCGTAAAATCACGTTGAGCCGCAGATAAGCGCAGATAGACACAGATCAATATTTCTCTGGATCGCGCGGCCGATCTAGGTTCTCATCCATGCACCGCCCCAGTAGTTGAGCGTGTATTCGGTGTTCGGCCAGACGCGCGGCTCCTGTCCGGGCGCCAGGTGTTCCAGCTCGGCGGACAGCTCCAGCTTGTTACCGTCGGTGTCCTTCACCATGAAGAACAGGTTGTTCCCCGGGCCGTGGCGGCCCGGCCCCCAGAACATCGGCACGCGCTCCCTTCCGAACCGGTCCCCCCAGTCACGGATATCGTTCCAGCAAGTAGTCTCGTACGCATGGTGGTCCAGCGCGTTCTGCGAGCCGCGAAAAAACGCCAGGCTGTGGTGCTCGTGGTCCGAGCGCAGGAAAAAAACCGCCAGCGATCCGTCTTCGTTCATGACCTTGTCGGAGATTGAGAATCCGATCTTGTCGACGTAGAACTCGACCAGAGGCTCAAGCGCCGTCGCCTGAAAGACCACGTGCTGCAGCCGTCCCGGGTGTTCGTCCGGATGAGCCGCTTTGCGGGGCGTGCCGAACACGATGAGTCGACCGTGGGGATCGCTGATCCCGAACGAGCCTTCGGAGAACAGCGGCGAGCGCGCAGGCTCCACTCTGCCGACCCTGGCTTCGACGTTGTGACGCAACTTTTTCAGTGCCTCAACGTCCTCCAGCGCATAGCCCACGAACGCGGTCGAGCAGTTGGAGCCCTCGCTGATGAGCAGGTGGCGCTCGCCGCCCGTAAGCACGTGGGTGCCGTCCGCCGCACGCGTGCACGTGTAGTCGAGCATGCGCGTGTAGAACCGGCTCAGCCCCTCCGGGTCCGCGCTGGTGAGCTCAAGGTGATGCAGTCTTGCGGGAGTGTTTGCCTGTAATGTGTTCATTGCACACTCCTTGACGGGCCGTGTAATCCACGCCCCGATGCCCGCGCCAATTTAAGCATATTTTCGGATTGCCGGTGGCATCCGGTATATTGTCCGCGCCAAGGATTCCTGATTGTCCGGACTGCCGATGCGTAGCGTCGCCATATTGCTTGCCGCCCTCTTCTGCACGGCGGTGTCGGCACAGTATCCGGTGCGTCCGATCAGGCTGCTCGTGACGATCCCGCCAGGGGGCGCGCCCGACATAGCCGCGCGCGTCGTGGGACAGAAAGTCTCCGAATCCCTGGGCCAGCCGTTCGTGGTGGACAACCGCCCCGGATCCAACGGCAACATCGCCGCCGATCTGGTCGCGAAATCCCCGCCTGACGGCTACACCCTGGGGCTATTCGCCGACAGCCTGATCACGATCAATCCGCACCTGTACGCGAAGATGCCGGTCGACACACTCAAGGATCTCGCGCCGGTGTCCACCGTCGCGTCCAACCAGTTCGTGCTCTCGGTCAACCCCGCAGTGCCGGTAAAGACGTTCCGCGAATTCATCGACTACGCGCGGAAGGCGAATCCGCCGCTCGCGTACGCTTCCGGCGGCAACGGCAGTCAGCACCAGATGTGCATGGAAATGCTGAAGCAACGCTCCGGCATCAATCTCGTGCATGTGCCCTACAAGGGAGGCGTCCCGGCAACCACTGCAACCGTCGCGGGTGAGACCCTGGCGATGTTCGCGGGTACTTCCTCCGCGCCGCAAATCAGAGCTGGAAGGCTGCGCGCGCTGGCGGTGACCGGCGCGCACCGCGCGTCGCTATTCCCGGAGCTGCCGACGATAGGCGAGTTCTATCCCGGATACGAGCTCACCATCTGGCTCGGCCTGTTTGCTCCGCCCGGCACTCCGCTACCGATCATGGCGCAGCTGCGCAGCGCCGTCGCCAAGGCGCTCGAAACCGCAGAAGTGAAGGAAAAACTCAACTCGGCCGGAGGATTGGATCCTTATCCCACCACACCCGACGCGTTTGCCGCACTGATCCGCCGCGACTACGAGAAATACGGGAAGATCGTGAAAAGCATTGGGATCCGCGTGGACTAGAACCTATTTCATAACTAGGCGCGTGATGCGTTGTGGCCAGGACGGACCGTATGCGAGGCGCACGGCGCAGGCCATATGTCGATATGGTCAAGCCGGGCAACGATACAGACGGCCGTCCTGGCCGCAACCCGAGTGGGACGGGGCGCTGTGGGCGCATCTCTTTGTCGGGAGCCCTCGCAATATCGACATATTGCTTCGGGCTCTCCTCCTCGACCTGCATCCCACATCGCCTCCGTCGCACACGTG
>DATFWO010000257.1:0-3264 GCA_035259205.1 Burkholderiales bacterium
AAGGCGCGCGAGAACATGCACGCCAGGCATCCGCGGACGATCTTCGTCAACGCGCACATGGCGATGCTCTATTACGACCCGGCCAAGGTTGCGGCGCTCCTCGACACCTATCCAAACGCGATGGTCGAAACGTCGGCGACGGTTCAGGATCTGGGGCGCGCGCCGCGCTTCTGGCGAGACTTCATCATCAAGTACCAGGATCGCATTTTGTTCGGCACCGACGGCAATCCGACGATGGATCCCGACACGTTCTGGCTGCCGCACTTCCGGTTCTTCGAGACGTTCGACGAATACTTCGAGCACCCGGCGCAGATTCGTCTGCCCGGCGGTTCGCCGGGCCACGGCCGCTGGAACATCTCGGGCATCGGTTTGCCGGAGCAGGTGCTGCGGAAGGTCTACTACCAGAACGCGCTGAAGTATCTGCCGTCGCTACGCGACTCGCTCAACCGTCAGCTCGCCGCACGCGGATTGCAGTAGCTAGTTCCAGTTGAGAATGCGCCTCGCGTTGCCGCCGTAAATCGCGTCGAGTACTCCGTCTTGCAGGCTCAAACCGTACAGCCTCCACCAAACCGGGCCGGGGATGTACTCGTCGGCGCTTTCCAGCAGTCGCCACCATCCCCGATACATTCGTGTGGCTGGAGTCGAGTCGCTCCCGTACAGCACGCGATCTTTGTACTTCTCGAGGAACTTGGCGGCGGCGCGCGGCTGGCGGCCCATTTCGTAATCGCGAGCAGAGATGTCCACGTAGAGATTCGGGAAACGATCCAGCGCTCTGCTCAATGAGGTGAGGTCGTTGCCCTGGTTCGAGAAGTGAACGGCGATGAAGGTCGTGTCGGGATGACGCGCCAGCAGACGATCTCGCCGGGCCAGGAGCTCTTCGTAGGATGGGACGTCCGAACCATACTGGTTATACGTCTGGTATCTCGGCGTGCGCTCCTGATGGATGTCGGGCGGCCGCCACGCGGAGGGGTGGTCGGCCACGTGAAGACTGACCGGGATTTTCAGTTGGGCGCACTTCTTCCAAAACAGGTCGAGACGCGGATCATCCAGGTGCATCCGGCGTTCGCGCGGGAGCCTGGGCCGGCTGTCAGAAACGGCGACGAGGCCACCCATGATTCCCAATCCCTTGTCGGTAAGCTCGCCGACGCCCCGCCCGCCTTTGCGGTAGCAGCGATCGAGTTCGGCGGCCGCACGTTCGGGATAATCCGGTTTGTCGAAGTCCCGCACGTCCAGTCCGCACCAGAGCTGGAAGCGGTTGGGGAAATTCTTTTGATAGAGGTCGGCCAGGCGGTCGAGCTCGGCGCCGGTTGCCTCGCTGAGCACGATCATTTTTTCCAAGCCCGCCTCGTCCATGATTTTCACCCACGCGGCGAGCGATTCCCGCGTAGTGCCCAGATCACCCCGGGCATGCACGTGCATATCGATCGCAGGAAAGCGCGCCTTGGGGATGTTGGTCTCCGGAACAACGAGAGAAGAATCGGGGACCCAGTCCTTCACCAGGACCGAATCCATGGCGCGGTTATTGTCCACACGCGTCTGGGCGGGCAGGATCCCCGCCGTGAAAACAATCACCGCCAGCAACCTGCGTGGACGCACTCGATTCTCCTTAGCAGGCTAGCATCTGGATCCGATCGTTGGCTCCGAGGATTCGCGAGCCTCCTCGGCTACTATCGCGAGTGTATCGTAGCACCAGCGCGTCGCCTCGCTCCCGCTCGGCGCCAGCGGTTCCGAGTCCAACGCGGCAATGTCAACTCCAAATCCTTCTTCGGCCCGACGCCAGGTGAAGAATTGCCACGAAGAGAGCCCCACCGATAATCGACCACATGATGGGAAACGAATTGCCGTCCACGCGGAGAACGAACGGCTCGGCGAGATGCAGTTGCCGCGCGACCCACGGTCCGAACAGAGCACCGATGAATCCGATGGCGGTGGACACCAGGAGTCCTCCGCGCGCTCCGCCACCAAGAGCCCTGCCGACGGCGCCACAGATCGCGGCGATAATGATCAACACGATGAGCCCCGGCACTGTGAGCGTCATGTAACCTCCTTGAGGACACGCCCTGCAGAAAACATGGGCGTTAAATCCTGACCTTCGAGCACGCCCATCTGTAAGGCTGCAAGGAAGACGCCGAGGTCGCCAAGCTCAGGTACTGTGAGCCGCGACGCGCGCGGCCAAGCCCACCAGTTTAGTCCATCTGTTCGTGACCCGGCTGGCCTCGGCGCCCCATCGCGCCAACCGGTCTGACGTGGGTGAAGAAAGCGTCAGAATAAAAAGAGCCCGCCGGGAGTCTCCGGCGGGCTCTCTTCGTATCAGTCGCGGTAGGAGAAGGCCTTACCGTTGCAGCGTGGTATCCACCGGCATATTCACCGTGGCGAGTGCCATCGATGCCCACGCAGTGCCGGCCGTCGAGATGAACTGATCGCGCCCGTACGGGAATCCGCTTTCGAAATACGGCTGCACCCAGATCGAGCGCGTTTTCACGTGCCACGAGCCGTCCTGGGCCTGCGTCTTGAGCAGATAGGCGATCCCTTTCCGGTACGCCGCATTGTCCTGCGGGATGCGCGCGGCGCTGAGCGCGTAGACCGCTTGCCCCGTCGCATATGCGTCGGTTTCGACGCCGGCAAACTGACTCCAGCCGCCGTCGGCGCGCTGCAGATCGACGAGCGCCCGCGCTGCTTTCTGTGCGCTCTCGGCGCGGCCAGCCCACGCCAGCGCGATCGCCTGGAACGCGCGATCCTGCATCGTCTGCGGCGTGGCCGTTTCGAGCCATGCGACCGCTTTCGCGATTACCGCTTCATTCGCCGCCGCGTCCACCGGACGGCCGTAGTGCTTCACCGCGAAGATGCAGACCGCCGCGTCCTGGAATTCACCCGACGACATCGGCGGACGCCGGCTCTGGTTCGTCGACCAGCTGCCGTCGGGACGCTGCATCATTCGGACGAGACGGACCGCCGCGTCGGTGTAAGCATCGGGCGGAACGTTGTTCATGCCGAAATCGACGAGCTCCCAGGACGTGCTCGGCGCCGAGACGATCGCCAGATCGATCAGCCGTTCCGGTGCTGGCATCATCGACTGCGGCAGCTGAGGAATTTCCGCCGGCGCTCTGAGGCCACGGCTTTTCGCGAACCCGGCGGCCGCCGACGGCAGATCCTGCGAATGGCACGAGTTGCAGCCGGCCGTCCGGATGAAATTGCTGCTCTGCTTTTCGAGCAGCCCCATCGCTTTTTCGACCGCGCCAGGGATCGCTGCCGCGTCGAACGACG
>DATFWO010000258.1:0-28732 GCA_035259205.1 Burkholderiales bacterium
GGCTCGCCCTGCTGCTCGTTGCTTTGCTGATATGGGAGTGGCTGCACCTGCTGCGACCCGTGGATCGTGAATACCTCGCATTGCTATGGAACTCCCAACCAGGACGCCGACCCTTCTAGCGGGCACCGAGACCGCCCTGCCGCTGGTATCGATCGTGATTCCCTCGTACAACCACGGTCGCTACCTGGGTGCGGCCATCGATAGCGTCCTGGCGCAAGACTATCCGCGCGTGGAGTTGATCGTGATCGACGACGGCTCGACGGACAACTCGCCTGAGGTTCTGGCCCAATACACGGGCCGCGTTCACTGGGAGCGACAGGCGAACCAGGGTCAGGCGGCGACCATGAACCGCGGTTGGCTGATGTCCAGTGGAGACATCCTGGGGTTTCTCAGCGCCGATGACTTCCTGCTGCCGGAAGTGGTGAGCCGCTCCGTGCGCGCCCTCCAGGACGATCCAGGCGCGGCGCTCGTCTACTGCGACTTCAACCTCGTAGATCCGACCTCGGCGCTCGTACGGCGGGTCAGGGCACCCGAAGCCACGTACTTTCAGATGGTGACGCAATTCATCTGTGCGCCGGGACCTGGCGCGTTCTTCAGGCGCTCTGCGTTCGAGAAGGCCGGGTTATGGGACTTGACGTTGCGCCAGATGGGCGACTATGAATACTGGCTGAGGCTGGGCATGCATGGACGGCTCATGCGGATCCCCGAGGTACTTGCCGCGTTTCGCGTGCACCCAGGCTCGCAGACCTTCGGCAACGCCCACCGGCTTTTGCCTGAGGAGCCGGTTGACATCATACGGCGTTATTTTGAGCGGCCGGACGTCCCCGACGATATCAGGGCGGCTCGCAATCAAGCCCTGAGCACCGCCTATCTGATCAGCGCCCAGCTTCACTTCCGTGCCGGCAGCTACCGGCGTGGCTTGGGAGCGTTGCGGCGGGCATTCGAACTGAAGCCGGGCAATCTGTTTTCGCTGCGGTTCACCCGGATTGCGTTCAATGCAGCGTTCAACAGGCTCGGCCATCGGATTCTGTGGAGCGTGCGCGGCGCGGCGAGCAGGTCCACCGGAAAGGGACTCGGTAGAGGGAGCGGGCAAAAATGACTGCATGGCTGCCGGGCTTCCACGTAGTAAACGTATCGGGGTTCGTGCTTTTGTCAGTCATACTGGTCCCTGCCTTTGCCGGTTACCTCGGGTCGCCGTTCGTTTTCGCCTTCTTCAACCTCTGCTTCCTGCTGCTGATGTGGCTCATCTTCCCCAAGCCGAGGGCGTACATGTACATGTTTCTGGCGCTCTTCCTCTTCCTGGGATTCTGGCTCAAAGTCGTGGTTCAGGCCATCTGGTTTCCCGGTTTCGTCGAGGCTACCGGAGGTTTCTCCGGCAAGCCGACCGAGTGGGACGCTGCGCTGCTTGCGGCATCGTGCGGAGCCCTGGGCGCGGCCCTGCCGCGGCTCGCCCACATCTTTCTGATGAGACGCACGGTGCATGAATCACGGAACGCCGGCTCGGCGGCGCCGTTGTGGTTCGCGCGTTCGCGCCGCGTGATCTGGATGGCCACGATCGCATCGGTCCTGGTTCTGAACGCGGCCAACCTCCACTTCGCGTTCTTCCAGATTGGCGTCAATCCAACGCTCGTCCTTCCATACCACCTGAACGTGCCGGCAGCCTGGCTGATCAATATCGGCTTTGCGTTGTGGATAGCCGTGCTGGCGCAATGGGATTTCCATCTCAATCGGGAGTCCCTCCCGAGTTCCGTGGCGGTTGCGATGGTCGAAGCGTTGGCGTCAACGGTCTCGGCCTTAAGCCGACTTTCCTTCCTGCTGCACGCCGGTCCCTACTTTATCGTCTTGGCGGAGCACTGGAGAACTCTGAAGGGCCGGCTAAGCGGGCGCAGAATGGCTGTTCTCGCCTCCTTCTTCGTCGCGGGATTGGCGATAAGCGTGCTGACGGTGTTCTGGCTACGAGTGCTGGACTTCCATGCGGTCGAATTGGATCGGCTGCTTCGCCGCTCGGGGGTAGAAACCGCCCGGCCGCCGTCGGTTGCGGAAAAGGACGTGCCACCTGCAGCGCCCCCGCAAGCCGGGCCGTCCACACCTTCCGTCGCGGCCAATGATGCTCGCCTGAACACGGTACTCACCTATCAGCGTGATGTCCTGCTTCGGCAATTGCCGGCCCTCTTCGTCCATCGGTGGGTAGGACTGGAAGGAGTTCTCGTCGTCGGAGCTGTAAGCGGCCGTGGTCGTGACCTTTTCATTGCAGCCCTCACCAATGACCCCAAGCTTGGAGCCGATTCGTTATTTCAGCAGCACGCGAAAACGAACTTCTTGGCATCGGATGCAAAGACATTTACCTTCTTGTCGAATTCCGGGATCATTGCGCTTTTGTTCTATTCGGATTCCTTTCTCATCGTAATGGCGGGTATGGCCATGATCACTGCCATCCTCATGGCAACCGAGCGACTGATGGAGCTCGCATCCAGAAATACTTTCTTGCTTGCCGTCGCGGGAGCCGCATCGGCGAATGTTGTATGTCAGATGACTTTCCCCTACCTCGTAGGGGTTTTTCTGGCGCAGCTGTGGGTGGCAATTGCGTTTCTGGCACTCGTCCAGCACACAGACGTCGCTCTCTCGAAGCTGAAGGAACCTCCTAGCGGATAGCGGTGTCGCCGCCGCTGCATAATGGTTCCCCTGCGGTTGATCATTTCGCCTTTTCGTGAGAACGCCATTCCGAATAGGTCCGGTCATCAGTGATGCGCGATCGAGCGAAAAACTTACTGCCAGGTTCCGACTCGCTACAGCGGACTGCCATGGCCGGGCTGCTGTGGAGCCTTGCTCTCATGGCATTCGTTTCGCTCAATCCCTATTTCATGTGGGGCTATCAGAAGGTCTATTACGCCGTCGCCTCCTCCCTTCTGGTGCTGTCGTTCATGGGTTGCTCCCGGATGCTATCGCCTACGCGTTTCCAGCTTGCTTTGTGTGCCGCATTTTCACTGTTTTTAATGTACCTCAGTCTTCTGCCCAAGGTGGAGGGCGCGCCGACTCGGTGGTTCTTCTTGATCCCCTATACAGTCGCGTTGCTTGCCTTAAGTCGGGAGAATCTGACGAAAACCTTCGACAACTTCTATTGGATCTTTGCATTATCCTTGATCCCAGGGATGCTGCTCTGGATCTGGCTGGTCGCCGGGCTGCCGATCGAGATGAACTATCTCACCCTGCCCCCGGGCGCCAGGAGAGGCACCGTGCACTACTTCGGGTTGCCCGGCGCGATCTTCATTTCCTCAAACGCCGTGATCCTGCCGAGCGGTGGTGTAGTGTTCCGACTCTGCGGCATCTACGACGAGCCCGGCACCGTCGGGACCATCGCGGCGCTTTGCCTCGCGGCAACGCGGTTTCGCCTGCGGGAAGCGCGCGGAGCGATTTCCCTGGTTGCCGGGATCCTGTCGTTTTCCCTGGCGTTCGCCGTCTTGACCACGCTCGGTCTTCTCGGCATGGCCATAGCGGGAAGGCGGCCGAAGCTGGCGGTGGCGGCGCTCGCAACCATCCTCGCCGGTGCCGTGATCGTTAGTGGAGTGACGTTTGAGCGCGCCCCGACAACTGCGCCGAATCTCACCATCACAGTGCCGTCATCGGATCCCGCGCGGGGCGAGGATGTCCAGACGAAGTCGACTCCGGAGCGGTTCAACCTGGACTACCGCAGTCACTTGAGGTCGCTTCGGATTTTCAACTCCCGTATCGAGCCGGAAATGCTCGAGTTGCTCGATAAATATGCAAGCTCCTCCCCGCGGACCATTCTTTTCGGCGTCGCAAGCGACGCCAGCATAGTCTACGGCAGCGAGAGCGTCGTCTGGTACCGTATACTGACCGACCATGGATTGATCGGGTTTATCTGGCTGGTTCTCCTTTATTCCCTGCCCGTGGTTTTCCTGTGGCGTGCCGGCCGATTGGATCTATCGGTGGTCGTGTTCTGTACGCTATATCTCATGAGCTTTTACCAACGGCCCGTGATCTGGCTACCGGCCCAGGTGCTGATCTACTTCGCGGGCATCTATTGGGCGGCAGCGAGTCGTCCCCGCGGGGCAGATGCCCTGCGTTCAGGGTGACACGCCGGTCGCGAGTGTCACGATTGGGCTCAAGCAGCGTAGTCGCGGTTACCGGCGCTACCGGCTTCGTCGGACGGCGCCTCCTGGAATTCCTCGCCGCGCGCCCGGACGCGACCGTCCGCGTGCTAACGAGGGAGCGCGGAAATATCGAGCGCACCTCCCCCCCCACCGAAGTTGTGCAGGGAGACATGAGGGACCCGGCGGCGTTTGGTAGGTTGCTCGAACCCGGATGTACCTGGGTCAATGTAGCGCGGCTCGAGCCGATGTCCGAAGACGGGCAGACGGCGGTGATGAGATCGCTTGTCGCGGTCTGCAGAGCCAAAGGAATAAAGCGCATAGTGCACTGCAGCAGCGCCGTCGTCGTCGGCCGCAACACTGCCGAGGTGATCACCGAGGCGACGCCGTGCGAACCCGCGGACGGCTACGAGACGGCCAAGCTGGCGGTGGAGGAGCTGCTGCTGCGGGAAAGCTCTGGCAGGCTCGAGGTTGCCATACTGCGCCCGACCGCTGTATTCGGGCCCGGCGGCTCCAACCTGCTCAAACTGGCGGGTGACCTGGAGTGCCGGCCCGCGTTTTTCAATTACGTGAAATCCTGTATTCAAGGCAGCCGCCGCATGAACCTCGTCCACCGCGACAACGTCGTCGCGGCGTTGCTGTTTCTTCTGGATGCAGAAGGCATCGCCGCCGAGACATTCATAATCTCCGATGATGAGTCCCCCATCAATAACTACCGCGACGTCGAGCGCCGGCTCATGGACGGCCTCGGCATTCCCGCCTATGCCGCCGCGCCGGTCGCCATGCCGCAGTGGATGCTCTCGACGGCCCTCCGCATGGCCGCGCGAACCAACGTCAACCCGTCGCGAATCTATGACTGCGCCAAGATCGTCGGTCGCGGCCTCGCCAAGCCGGTTGCATTCGAGCGCGGCTTGTTCGACTTCATTTCCTGGTACCGCACGCGCAAGGTCCCCGCAGTCGGCCCATGAAGGTCCTGAACGTCAATGCAACGCTCGATCCCGTCTCCGGCGGCGGTACCGCGGAGCGTACGTTGCAGATGAGCCGGTTTCTCGCCCGGGCCGGCGTGCGATGCCGGGTGCTCACCCTGGACATCGGCCTTCACGGGGACCCGATGCATGCGCTGTCCGGTGTCGAGGTGGTCCGGCTGAAATGCCTCTCGCGACGTTTCTATCTTTTCCCCGTCCGCGATCCACGCATCCCAGAGGCGGTGCGTTGGGCGGATGTGATACACCTCATGGGACACTGGACGCTCATCAATGCCACGGTCTATCTCGAAGGCAGAAAGCAAGCGAAGCCCTACGTATTCTGTCCGGCCGGCGCGTTGCCGATTTTCGGTCGCTCCCGGCTGCTGAAAGCGCTCTACAACGGGCTGATCGGCCGCCGTATCGTGCACGGCGCGAGCGCCTGTGTCGCGATCGGAACCAACGAGCGCGAGCATTTTCTGCAGTATGGGATTCGTCCCGACCGCATTACGCTGATACCGAATGGGGTCGACCCCGGCGACTTCGAGGCTGGCGACCCTCGGGATTTCCGAAGCAGATTCGGTCTCGGCGACGCACCATTCGTCCTGTTCGTTGGACGGCTCAACCTGATCAAGGGCCCGGACCTGCTGCTGCGGGCATTCGGGCGCATCGCTCATCTTTTCCCCGAGGCACATCTGGTTTTCGCCGGTGCCGATGACGGAATGTTGGCCAGCCTGCGTGAGATGACACGGCAGTTGCGGCTCGATTCCAGAGTGCATTTTCCCGGCCATGTGTCGGGCCCGGACAAAGTGGGGGCCTACCGGGCTGCGCGCCTGCTCGTAGTGCCTTCACGCCAGGAGGCCATGTCCATAGTCGTTCTGGAAGCCGGAATCTGCCGCACACCGGTGCTCATCACCGACCAATGCGGGTTCGACCAGGTGGAGGAGGCGGGCGGCGGCAAAGTCGTGCCCGCCACGGTCGATGGACTAGAATCTGGTCTGGCTCGAATGCTGGCCGATGTCGAATGGCTCTCCACGATGGGCGCGCGGCTCGAAAGCTACACACGAATGCACTTCCTCTGGCAGGCAACGGCAGCGCGCTACCTGGACCTCTTCAACCGCTTTGTTCCAGACGCGAAAACGGCGATTTGAGAATCCTGATCGTTACCCAGTACTTCTGGCCAGAAGATTTCCGCATCAATGATCTTGCCGTCGGCCTACGTGAGCGCGGCCACGAGGTGATCGTATACACGGGCAAGCCCAACTATCCGCAGGGACGCTTCTTCCAGGGGTATGGGTTCTTTCGCGGTGCGAACGATAGTTATCGTGACATACGCATTATCCGCGTGCCGCTCATCCCCCGGGGTGACGCAGGCGCGTACCGACTGGGGCTCAACTACGCGTCGTTCGCCCTGTTTGCGACCGCCTTGGCGCCGTTCCGCGTGCCCGGACGGTTCGACGCAATCCTCGTCTACGAACCTTCTCCGGTCACCGTGGGACTGCCGGCTGTCTTGCTCAAAAAGCTCAAAGCTGCCCCGCTGCTGTTCTGGGTGCAGGACTTGTGGCCCGAGAGTCTCAGCGCCACCGGCGCCGTGCGCGAGGCATGGATCCTGAAGGCTGTCGAGCATCTCGTTCGCTTCCTCTATAGAAGATGCGATCTTATTCTCGTCCAGTCGCGGGCGTTCATCGAACCGGTCCGCGCGTTCGGCATTTCCGCCGATCGCATTGCATACTTTCCCAACAGCGCGGAGGCGTTTTATCGGCCGGTCACGGTGGAAACCGAGGCGACCGAGCGTGCGAAGCTGCCCGATGGTTTCCGCGTCATGTTCGCGGGCAATATCGGCGTGGCGCAGGACTTCGAGACCATCATCGCCGCGGCGGAACGCTTGAAGCCTTTCCCCGACATCCGCTGGATCATCGTCGGCGACGGTCGCATGCTGTCCTGGGTCGAGGCGGAAGTAGCGCGCCGGAGCCTGCAGGCGTCGGTCTTCCTGCTCGGTCGCTACCCCCCGGCATCCATGCCACGCTGGTTCGCGCTGGCGGACGTCATGCTGGTAACCTTGCGCGAGGATCCGATCTTTGCCATGACCATACCGGCGAAGGCGCAGTCGTATTTCGCGTGTGCACGGCCGATCGTTGCTGCGCTCGACGGCGAGGGCGCACGCGTAATACGTGAGGCCGGAGCGGGAATCACGGTCGCACCGGGAAACGCCGCCGCGCTGGCGGAGGCGGTCATGGCGCTCTACCGCATGCCGGAGCCGGAGCGCCATGCGATGGGCGAGCGCGGGCGCCGCTACTTTGAGCAGCACTTCGAGCGCGAGCGCCTGCTCGGACAACTTGAGAAGTGGATGGACGAATGTGCCGGCGCGGGGGGCCCGTGCGCGTCCTGATCCTGGGCGGCGACGGCATGCTGGGGCATCGCCTGCTCAGGCAGTTTGCGCCGCGTCACGAGACGCGTGTCACTCTGCGGCAGCCGCTGGAGGCATACCGACAGTTTGGAATGTTCGACCGCCACAACGCCTACGGTGGCGTCGACGTGCGCGATGTGTCCACGGTCACCAGGGTGTCGTCGGATTTCGCGCCCGACGCCATCATCAATGCCACGGGCATGATCCCGCAGCGCGAGGAGGCAAAGAACGGCGTCCTGTCCATGGAAGTGAACGCGCTCTTTCCGCACCTGCTCGCCCGCGTGTGCCGCAAGCTCGGCGCGCAGCTCCTGCACCTCAGCACCGATTGCGTTTTCTCCGGCAACAGGGGAAACTACTCGGAGGGAGACCATCCCGATCCCGTGGATGTGTACGGCCTCAGCAAGCTCATTGGAGAAGCCGAGGGTCGTGGCGTGCTGACGCTGCGCACCTCGATGATCGGTCCGGAGCTGCACAGAAAAACGGGGCTGGTCGAATGGTTCCTTGCCCAGAAGAAGGACAAGCCTGTCTTCGGCTGGCGCAGGGCGATTTTTTCGGGATTCACCACCGCGGAGCTCGCGCGTATCATCGAAACACTGCTTACCCAGCATCCGCAGGCTGCGGGGCTCTATCACGCGTCGAGCGCGGCTGTCAGCAAGTTCGACCTGCTGTGCGCGCTCGAGAGGAAAATACGGCTCGGGATAGAGATCATGCCGTCAGACGAGCCAGTGTGCGACCGCAGCCTCGACTCCAGCCGCTTCCGGACCGCGTTCGGTTACGCGCCGCCGTCGTGGGATGCGATGCTCGACGAGCTTGCCGCCGACTTGAGGAAAACGTCAGCATGATGCTCCAAGGCAAGCGCATACTCGTAACCGGCGGAACCGGCTCGATGGGCCGCACATTCGTGCATCGTCTGCTGTCGGGCGCGGTGGGCACGCCGAAGAAAGTGATCGTATTCTCGCGCGACGAGGCGAAACAACATGACATGCGGATGTCGTACTTGCACAAGTCCGTGACCACGGACGAGGTGATCTACAACAACTTCCGCAACGTGCTGGAGTTCCGCATCGGCGACGTGCGCGATTACGGCGACGTTTGCTCCGCGGTGAAGGGCGCCGATGTGGTGGTGAACGCGGCGGCGCTGAAGCAAGTGCCCACCTGCGAGTATTTCCCTGAGCAGGCGATTCAAACCAACTGTCTGGGCGCAGCGAACATCGTCCGTGCAATTGGTGAAATGGGCTATCGTGTGGAGGCCGTGGTCGGCGTCAGCACCGACAAGGCCTGCAAGCCGGTGAACGTGATGGGGATGACCAAATCGCTGCAAGAGCGCATCCTCGTCTCAGCCAACGTCCTGATCCCCGGCACGCGCTTCATCTGCGTGCGCTATGGTAACGTGCTCGCCTCACGGGGTTCCGTCATTCCCCTGTTCCACGAGCAGATCCGCATCGGCGGACCTATCACCGTGACCGACCAGAAGATGACGCGATTCCTGCTCTCGTTGGAGCAGGCAGTCGATACTGTCCTCGCTGCCCTGGACGGGGCGAAAGCCGGGGAGACATTCGTGCCGCGCGCCGCCGCGGCTTCGGTCCTGAACATCGCCAGGGCGCTGATCGGAAAGCTGCGGGTGAAGATCGAGATCACCGGCATCCGGCCTGGCGAGAAACTGCACGAGGTGCTGGTGTCCGAAGAGGAGATCCATCATTGCGTGCGCCGCGGCGCCTATTACGTCATCAGGCCTATGCTGCCCGAGCTTCGGGGAGTCCGGGAAAGCGAACCTAACGCCCTGAAGAGAGAGTACAGTTCCGGAGACAACGTGATCGACCTTGCCGCCACCGTGGCATTGCTCAAGCGCCATGGCCTGCTGCTGGTAAGTCAGGGACACGCGTCTCGCGCCGAGCTCCTGCGGTGAGCGCTGACGTGCCGTGCACGCCGAAAGAGAGACGGCGAGACAGCCGCCGGAGGCCTCGGGCGGACGCGGCACGCCGGGGTTACCGTTGACGCGCGCCGCGGAAGTCCTAGTCACCGGCGCAAGTGGGTTCATCGGTGCCGCATTGTGCCGCGCGCTCTCCGACGCGGGTTACCAGGTTCGACGGGCGCTGCGAAGTTTACCGGCGAGCGAGGCTGACCTTCACTCTCGCGCCTTTGTCGTTGGGGACATCGGATCCCACACCAACTGGGCTGCGGCGCTTGCGGGCGCACGGTATGTCGTGCATCTCGCTGCCCGCACTCACGTGATGCGCGAGACCGCTGCGGACGCACTCGCCGAGTACCGCAGAATCAACGTGGAGGGCTCGCGTCGCCTCATCGAACATGCCGTCGCGGCGGGCGTGCAACGCTTCGTGTTCATGAGTAGCATCAAGGTGAATGGCGAGGCTACGTTCGGGTGCCCCTACACCGAGGCCGATGCGCCGGCACCCAAGGACGCATATGGAATCTCCAAATGGGAGGCGGAGCAGGCGCTCGCGCAAGCCGGCGACGCGGGGGGCATAGAGATCGTGATACTCCGACCCCCGCTCGTATACGGACCTGGAGTCAAGGGAAATTTTCTGCGGCTGCTCAGTATGGTCGCGCGCCGATTGCCGTTGCCGTTCGCCGCGCTGGAAAACCGCCGCAGCCTGATCTATGTCGACAACCTCGCCGCGGCAGCCATTGCCAGCCTCGCCGCGCCATACGCGCGCTGGCGAACCTATCTCGTGAGCGATGGCGAGGACATTTCCACTCCCGGCCTCGTGCGCGCTCTCGCACTGGCGCTGGACGCGCGGCCACGGCTATTTGCGTGCCCGCCCTCGGTACTGCGCACCGTTGCGACGCTAGCGGGCAAAGCGGAAGAGTTCGAGCGACTCGCCGGCTCACTGCAAGTCGACACCTCCCGGATCGCTAACGAGCTGGGATGGCGCCCTCACTGTACGCTCGCGGAGGGACTGGCCGAAACGGCCCGCTGGTACCGATGCCTATTCAAACGCTGATCCGATGGCGGGAGAATGGCCCCTGCAACTTCTGCCCCCAGCGGTAGCGCCTTCGTTGATGGTGGCGAATCGATGAGGCCGTAATTGGTAGAAAGCGTAATAATCCAATCGGATAGCTGCGCACGTTGGTGTTCGATATCGGTGCGCGGGCGCAGGAGCGTCCTTCGGATTGCCGGGAACACGACTCATCGCATCGCCCCTGCGCCGCTTGCTACCTGCACCCGGGCCGGGTCAGCGGCAGCAGCTTTTTGCAATAGATTCGCATTCCCAGAAGAACAAGCTCGCTGTTGCAGCCATGGAAGCCATGGTCGAAAGAAGGAGCAGCACCGCTAATGACGCAGTACCTGGCACCTCTCGTGGCATTCGCCGCCGCGCTACTCATCAACCGTTGGCTCGTCGGCAGCAAGGTGGCGGAGCTCGCGCTCGATTATCCCAATCTGCGGTCCCTGCACACGTCTCCGTTGCCGCGGACCGGTGGAATTGCAATGCACGTGGGCATCGTGCTGGCGTGCGGAATCGTAGGGCCCGATTTGCCGTGGCGGTTGTGGTTCGCGCTGGGCATCCTGATCGCAATCTCCTTGCTAAACGACATACGCGAGGTTCCAGCCATCTGGCGCCTGGTCGTCCATCTTCTCGCAGCCGCGGTTCTGGTCAGCGACGGTCTCTTCGACATAGGACTGCCATTCCAAATTGTCGCCGTGCTCGTCATCGGCTGGATGGCCAATCTCTACAACTTCATGGACGGCTCGGATGGCCTAGCGGGCGGCATGGCGGTCATCGGCTTTTCATTTTACGGCATAGGCGCCATCGCAGCGGATCAGATCCAGTTCGCGTTGGTCAGTTTCAGCATCGCCGCCGCAGCCGCTGCCTTCTTGGTCTTCAATTTTCATCCTGCGCGCGTTTTCATGGGCGATGCAGGGGCAGTCCCGCTTGGCTTTCTGGCTGCCGCCCTTGGAGGAATTGGATGGCTCCAGCATGTCTGGAACTGGTGGTTCCCGGTGCTCGTGTTCTCGCCGTTCGTTGCCGATGCCAGCGTCACGCTGACCCGTAGATTCCTTGCCGGGGAAAAGGTCTGGCTCGCCCATCGCGACCACTATTACCAGCGGCTCGTGCGGCTTGGATGGGGCCATCGCAAGACGGCGCTGGCCGCTTACGGATTGATGTTCGTATGCGGCGTGCTGGCGTTCGCCGCTCTGGTCTCGACGGTGGAGGTGCAGATCGCGGTGCTGGGCGCAGCGTGCGCCGCCTACCTAGTGCTCCTCGCCGCCGTCGGTCGGAGCTGGCGCCGGCACCATGAAGCGTCGTCTCCACGCGATGGCGGGTCGTAGGCGTGTTCGCCCAAGGACGGCGACAGCATCGGACGCTGGCGTCACGGCTTGCGCGTGATGGGACGCCCCGAGACGTGCTGCAGGGGGTCGAGTGTCGCGACGCCGCCCAGACGATCATCGCCCGAAGCTCGCAAGCGTGCGCCATCGCGCCCGGATAGCAGGACAACGCCTATGGCTTCGAACATGAGTACCCCATCATGCCGCGAAAACTGACCGCCATTGTGATTGCGGCGCTCCTGCTGCTTTCGGCTTTTGCGTATCCGGCCTATCGCGGCAGCACCGCTTCGTTCCTGCTGTTCGACCTTAGCTTCGTGGCGATGCTCTCGCTCGCGCTGCCGCGTCCGCGCTCGCACGTCTATATCTTCTTCGCGGTCATGCTGTTCCTGGGCTTCTGGTTGAAGTTGATATTGCACATGATTACCGGCGCGAATTTGCTGGAGCCGGTCGGCTTTTTCTCCGACAACTCGGAGGCGTGGGACCGAACGCTGGAAGTCGCATCGGTCGCCGCGATCGGCGTCGCGGCGGCGCGCCTGCTCCATCTTGCGTGCGGAGCACGCGCAGGCGCCTGGGAAACCGTCTCGCCGGACCCGGTCCCATCATGGTATTCAGGTTGGCGTGTGATGATCTGGGGCGCTTCGACGCTCGCACTGCTGACGTTGAGCCTGCTCAACTTTCAAGTCGCGTTCTTTCAGGCCGGCGTCAATCCCCGGCTCATTCTGCCCTACCATATCAATGTTCTAGCAGGCTGGATGATAAACATCGGATTTGCACTATGGTTTGCGGTGCTCATTCACTGGGAATTCCAGAACAGCGCGCGAGATCTCGCCCGGATGCTCGTCTTTCCCATTATTGAAGGCTTGGTTTCATCGGCTTCGGCCCTAAGCCGCTCGTTATTTTTCCTGCACACGATTCCCTATTTGTTCACCGTCGCATCCGATTGGACGAAGAAGCGCGGCATGCTATCGCGCCGAGCGTTGATCGGCCTGGCGCTCTCGTGGACGGTCTGTTTCGCGATCAGCCTGACGCTGGTCTCCTGGTTTCGCATCAACATATTTCAACTTGCTTACCAGCCAGCGCTGGTCGCCGTCCCCGGGCAGACGGAAATCGCTACCAAGCCAATTGCCGGTGCGACGATGTCGAACCAGATCAAGCCCGCGCTCATTCAGGTTTCGAGGTTGTTCGTCGATCGCTGGATCGGTCTCGAGGGCGTAATGGCGGTTTCGTCCTACCCGGATCTTGGCTTCGGCCTACTCGCCGACGCCCTCGGCAGTCCTAAACGAGACAATGCATCCCTTTATCAAACCATCGCGAAGTCCGGATACGAGAGCAGCGAGCGGTTCACGTTCGCCACTCTGCCAGGTATTGCCGGCGTGCTGTTCTATTCGGGCTCGCTCGCGGCGGTCGGTCTCGGTACGCTGCTCGTCACGCTGCTCATGATCGGAACCGAGCTCGCGGCATTGCGCTTCACTGGCAATCCGTTTTTCACCTCGCTTGCCGCGCTCGGCATGGCGAACGTCGCGTGCCAGATGACATTCCCATACCTGTCCATGATCTTCCTGCTGCAGCTATGGGTCGCCGTCGTCTTCGTCTGCGCCTTGCAGCGATGGCGGCTCCATCCCGTCCTGGCAAGGTAAAGGCAGGAACTGCAGCCTGCCGGCCATGGCGTGGTAACGGGCGTCATGAGCCTCGTCGGCCGTGGGCCGCGCATCGCCGCCGTGATATCGGTGATCAAAAACGCCGACGAGGCAGCTACAATTCGACTTTCGGGTGCGGCGCTTACACACCATTTGACGATGATCAGCCATTACTTCTGCTCCACGGCTCGTGCTTTGTTGGTGCTCGCCGTCACGGTCTCATGTGCTGCCTGTACCTACATGCATGCCGCGATCAACGCCCGGCTGATGGAGGCGGTACGGGAAGGCGACGCACGCGGAGCTTATCTCTCCCTGCTCGCAGGCGCCGACGCCAACCTCCGTGATGCCACCGGATTGAGCGCGTTGCACATCGCCGTTGTCGGCAATTTCGAACCTGTGGTCGACGTGCTGCTTGCCAAAGGCGCAAACCTCGAAGCGACGGACGCGCAAGGACGCACGCCGCTGTATGCGGCGCATCACGCGCGCATGGTGCAGATGCTTGCAAGCAGGGGCGTGGCGCTCGAGGCACGCGATCTTAAAGGCCAGACACCCCTTCTATTTGCAATTATTTCCGGCCAACCGGATGCGGCGAAAGCCCTGATCGCCGCGGGCGCTCAAGTTAATAGCGCGCGAGCCGACGGCATTACCCCCCTGCATGCTGTCCAGGGTCAGATCGAGATTGCCTCGCTGCTGCTTGCTCGCGGGGCGGTCATCGAGGCCAGGGACAAGGATGGGAACACCCCGTTGATGTCGGCGACGGCATACGGCGACCTTGCGGTCATAGTCCTGCTTACCGGCATGGGAAGCCAGGTCAATGCACGAAATGCGAGAGGCTATACCCCCTTGCACGCTGCGGCATTTCAAGGCAATGCCGCTGCAACCAAGGTATTGCTCGACCGCGGCGCAGACGTCAACGCCAGAACCGTCAGTGGCGTCACGCCGTTGATTTCGGCGGCGGCGGCCGGTCGAGCCGATGTAGTCCGTCTTTTAATCGAAAAAAATGCGGAAGTGAAAGCGCGCGACCAGAGTGGGGAAACCGCACTGGATGCAGCTCGCTCGAATGGCCACTCCCAGGTCGCAGCGATGCTCGCGGCCGCTAAAGAGCAGAAACGGTGATAGGGACCGATTTAAGATAGACTTGCGGCGGCCGGCGGCCGGACGCCGTAAGGCCAGTACGGGAGAAGGTCGTGCAAGAGTCGATTTCTTCAGCGCCGAACCGCTCGCCAAGTTGCGCCTTCTGCAACAGCCGATCGCTCGAGCAGATTGTCGACTTTGGCCGCGTCGCGCTGGCCGGGGGTTTCATCAAGCCGGAGCACTTCGACGATGAGCCGCGCTTCCCGCTCCGCGTTTTCTTCTGCAACGACTGCTATGCGGTACAGGTCGTCGATGTCGTCGATGTCAAGATGCTGTTCGGCAATTACTTTTATTTCTCCTCTGCGACGCGCACGTTGCGCGATCATTTTCTCGATTACGCCCACGAGGTGGTGCCGCGGTTCCTCGATCCCGGCCAGTCGACCGTGGTCGAGATCGGATGCAACGACGGGGTGCTGCTCAGGCCGCTGGCGGACCTCGGCGTGCGCACGCTGGTCGGCGTCGATCCCGCGACTAACATCGTCGCCACGGTCAAGGACCCACGGATCGCCGTCATCAACGACTTCTTCGGCAAGCGCGTCGCAGAGCAGATCGCCGAGCGCTACGGACGCGCCGACCTGATCGTCGCCAACAACGTCTATGCGCACATTCCCGACATCGTCGGCGTAACCGAGGGGATACGGGACCTCCTGAAGGACGACGGGGTGTTCATCTTCGAGGTGCATCATCTCCTGAACATCACGCAGGGCATGCAGTACGACATGATCTATCACGAGCATCTCTACTACTACTCGCTGCTCGCCCTGATCAATCACTTCCGGCGTCGGGGCATGACGGTATTCGACGTGAGCCCCGTTCAGATCCACGCTGGCTCGATGCGCTACTTCGTGTGCCGGGAATCGAGCCGCCATGCCGCGAAGGTTTCCGAGCGTGTCGCTGCGCTCCGGCACAGCGAGTTGGCGGCAGGCCTGGACAGAGCGGAAACGTTCTTCCGCTTCGCGCACGACATCGCATTGCGGAAGGAGCGGCTGATGGAGCTGCTCAGGCAACTGCGCGCCAAGGGACATTCGGTGGCGGGCTACGGAGCGTCGGGACGCGCCAATACGATCATCCAGTACTGCGGTATCGGCCGCGAGCACCTCGAGTACATGATCGACGATGCTCCCGCGAAATGGGGCTACTACACCCCCGGCTCCCACTTCCTCATCCGCTCGAACGACGCGCTGAGGGAGTCGCGGCCCGATTACCTCCTCGTCTTCGCTTGGGGATACTTCAGGGAGATCGCCGAACGTTGTCGAGACTATCTCGAAGCGGGGGGGCGGATGATCGTACCGCTGCCGGAGGTGCGTCTGATCGTGCACCCACTCCCCGGTGTTGCGCTCTGACCCAGCCGGCCTTCCGGCACAAGACGAATCGAGAAAGAGGAAGCGCAAATGAAAGTCATGTCTATCTTCGGGACGAGACCCGAAATGATCAAGC
Source organism: Burkholderiales bacterium (assembly GCA_035259205.1). Classification (GTDB taxonomy): domain Bacteria; phylum Pseudomonadota; class Gammaproteobacteria; order Burkholderiales; family SG8-41; genus SG8-41. Next base: position 15,975 of record DATFWO010000258.1, read on the forward strand.
TGTGGTCGACCCTGAGGAAGCTCGACCAGCTCAACTTCGATCACATCATGGTGCACACCGGGCAGAACTTTACGCCCGAGCTGAAGGATTTCTTCTTCCAGGACCTGAGGCTGCGCGCTCCGGACTACCAGCTCGACATCGATACTTCGAGCTACGGGCGCGAGGTGGCGGACGTGATCCAAAAATCGGACGAGCTGCTCGCCAAGATCAGGCCCGACGCGCTGCTGATCCTTGGCGACACGTTCAGCGGACTGTCGGTGATGCCGGCCGCCCATCGCGGGGTGCGTATCTTTCACATGGAGGCGGGGCTGCGCGCCTGGGACAAGCGCATGCCGGAGCAGCGCAACCGCGTGCTCATCGATCACATGAGCGATATTCTGCTGCCGTTCAACGCCTATCACCGGGAGAACCTGCTGCGCGAGGGCATACATCCATCCAAGATCCTCGTCACCGGCAACCCGACGTTCGAAGCGATGTGGGCGTTTCTACCCCGGATACGCAAGAGCGACGTGCTCAAGCGTCTCGGTCTCAAGTCCCGCGAATACCTGCTGGTGACCGCACACCGCAGCGAGAATGTCGATCAACCAAAGTATCTGGGCGCTATTCTGACGGCGCTCGGGGAACTCGCCCGCAGGTTCAAGCGCGAGGTCGTCTATCCCATGCATCCGCGGACCCGCAGCAAAGTCGGCAAGCAGCGTCCTCCCCGGGGGGTGCGCTTCATCGCGCCGCTCGGCTTCTATGATTTCAACCGCATGTACATGGATGCCTATTGCGTGCTCTCGGACTCCGGTACCGCACCCGAGGAGGCTTTCTTCTACCAGGTCCCCTGCGTCAGCCTGCGAATGACGACCGAGCGCCCCGAGACCGTGGAGGGCGGTGCGCACATCGTCGCGGGCCTCGATCCCCGCAATATCGTGGCGGCGGTCGAAACGATCGTGGCACAGCCCTGGAAAGCGCGCTATGAGCTGGAGCGCGATTTTGCGCCCTCGACGGTGGTGATCAACGCGATCCGCAGCCGGATCACCAACTTTTTCTGAATCCGGTCGCCCGCCGGCATCCGGCGGCAGCGCCACGCCTGCGCGGCGCGTTCCAATGCGTGTTCATATGCGTAATCGCCGGGAAAACCTTGTCGCAGGTAGACCCCCTCTGCTATCCTCGATGGTCATCTTGACACACCCGCCCATAATCCGGGGACGTCGCGCGGGCGCTCCGGCCTACCACGCGCTCACCCCCTACTGGTGTGCGATCAAACTCCCGCTCATGACTCGCAGCTCGCTCGCCAGTGCCATCGCCCTCGCCGCCAGCCTAGCTTGCCTTCTTCCCGTCGCAGTGCTGCAACGCGTCTGTTCGCGCGTCGGCGCTGCGCAGCGCCGCCGGTGAAGATCAATCCGAGGACGCTGCTCGCTTTCGCCCACGACGTTACTGCTTCGGCGGTAGCCTGGATCGCCGCTTTCTGGCTGCGCTTCAATCTCGACACTCCGGGCTTCTACTTCTGGATCGCTTTGTCTTCGCTGCTATGGGTGGTGCCGGTGCATGCCGGATTGTTCTGGCTGTTCGGGCTGTATCGCGGCATCTGGCGCTATGCCAGCCTGCCCGACTTGCAGCGCATACTGGTCGCAGTCGGTCTCGCCGCCGTCGTGGTACCTGCGCTCCTGTTCATGATCCGCGCCGGCGTGCCGCGGTCGGTTTTCATCCTGAACCCGATCCTGCTCGCCGCATTGATGTGCGGCAGCCGTCTCGCATTCCGCGCGTGGAAGGAACGGCGTATCGCCGTGCTCACACGCTCGCAGCGTGAGCCCGTCTTCGTGCTGGGGACGGGGAATGCCGCGGTGAACCTCATGAAGGAGCTCTCAGCGAGCGCCCAGTGGCGCGTCGTGGGTGTCTTCGATGACGACGCGGCCAAGGTCGGCCGGCAGCTCCATGGCGTGAACATTCTGGGGCGTTTCGCGGATCTGGCGCAGCGGGCCGCACGGGAACATGTCGAGCAGGCGATCATTGCCATGCCAGAAGCGACACCAGCTGCGCGGCGCCGCGCTGTAGACATCTGCCGGCGGGCGCGGCTCAAGGTGCTCACTGTGCCTTCGTTCGACGATCTCATGAGCGGTAAGGTCACCGTCTCGCAGGTACGGCACATTGAACTGGACGATCTATTGGGGCGCGATCCGGTGACGCTGGACGCCAGCGGGCTCACCGACTGGTTGAGCGGCAAGGTCGTGATGATCACCGGTGCCGGTGGCTCGATCGGTTCCGAGCTTTGCAGGCAGGTCGCCCGGTTCGAGCCGCGATTGCTGGTGATGCTCGAATTGAACGAGTATGCCTTGTATGCCATCGAACAGGAATTCGCGGCGCGCTATCCCGTTCTCCGCACCGTATGTGCGATCGGCGATGTCAAGGATGTCGTGCGTGTCGAGGAGATATTGCGCAGGCACCGGCCGTCCGTGGTGTTCCACGCCGCCGCCTACAAGCACGTGCCCCTCATGGAAAACGAAAACGCATGGCAGGCGGTGCGCAACAATGTGGTCGGGACGCTTAGCGTGGCCCGCGCGGCGGCCGCCCAGGGTGTTGAAAAATTCGTGTTCATCTCGACCGACAAGGCCGTCAATCCTACGAACGTGATGGGCGCGAGCAAGCGACTGGCGGAGATGGTGTGCCAATCGCTGCAGCAACGTTCCGGAACGCGCTTCGTGATGGTCCGCTTCGGCAACGTGCTCGGCAGCACCGGAAGCGTGATCCCGAAGTTTCGCGAGCAGATTACCGCCGGCGGCCCCGTAACGGTGACCCACCCCGACATCACGCGTTACTTCATGTCCATACCGGAGGCCGTCCAGCTCGTGCTCCAGGCCGGACTGATGGGCTCGGGCGGTGAGATCTTCGTGCTCGATATGGGAGAGCCCGTCAGAATCGCCGACCTGGCGCGCGACCTGATCAAATTGTCGGGGTTCAGCGAGGACGATATCAGAATCGTATACACCGGACTCCGCCCCGGCGAAAAGCTCTACGAGGAGCCGCTCGCCGCAGACGAGAACGCTCTCCCGACCCCACACCCCAAGCTCAAGATCGCCCGGGCGCGCGAGGAAAACAGCAACTGGCTGGACCGCGTCGTCGTGTGGCTTGATCGGCAGGACGGGGTTGCCGACGACGAAGTGAGGCGAGGACTGTCCGAGTGGGTTCCAGAGTACCGTCCCCAGTAGAGCGCCATCGCAATCCGAGGATGCCTCGCACCGAATTCCGATCCGCGCGGCCCATCAAATGAGCCAACTGCTCAATCTGACTCGCGGCGTCGACAGGCTCGGTCGCATCGCCGCGATCGCCCTCGGCTTTTTCATCCCGATCTCCGTAGCCATTGACAACCTGCTGCTCGCGGTGGTGCTGGGATGCTTCATCGCGGGCGCAGGCTACCGCGAGAAGGTGTCGTTCGTCGCGAGCAACCCCGCCCTGGTTATTCCCGCGGCACTTTACGGTCTGCTCGCCGTGGGAGCCTTGCATGGAGGGGCGGCTCCGGGCGAGGCGACGCAATATCTGGGCAAATACGCCGATCTCCTGCTGATCCCAGTCATCGCCGCCTTCTTTCGCGCGCCCTCGACCCGCCGCATCGGTCTGCACGCCTTTAGTTGCGCGATTATCCTTACCGTGCTGCTGTCGTTTGCCATATACGCCGGGCTGCTGTCGCGATTGCCCCTGTTCCTGCACGACGAGACTTATGCGGTTCCGTTCAAGCACAGTCTTACGCATTCCATCCTGGTTGGTTTCGGCACTTTCATGTTCGTGCATCTTGCAATCTCCACGCAGTCGAGTGCGGCACGATGGGCCTGGCTCGTGCTGGCGACACTCGCGCTCGTGAATATTACGTTTCTGGTTCCGGGCCGCACCGGCTATTTGCTTCTGGGCGTGCTGGGCCTCTACACCGGGTTTGCGTTGTGGCGATGGACCGGGCTTATCACGATACTTGGTGTCGCTGTTTTGGGCCTCGCGATTGCATACCACACGTCGGACCGGCTCCACGATCGAATTGCCCGGGGGCTCGCGGAGTACTCCGCGCAGCATTCGGGTGTGCCGACCGATGCCGGCAGCGCGGTGGGCATACGGATGGAGTTCTACCGGAACTCGCTAGCGATCATTCGCGATCATCCGTTGATCGGCGCCGGCACGGGCGGCTTCCGCGCTGCCTATGCCGAAAAAGTGAAGGGCTCGGGAATGACGCCTACAGCCAATCCACACAACGAGTACCTGCTGATTGCCGTGCAACTTGGCATCGTCGGCCTGGCGGCCATGCTCTACATGTTCTGGGTCCAATGGCGTAATGCGCCGCGCCTTGCGTCCCCGCTGGAATGTCACCTGGCCCGCGGGCTGGTGCTGACGATTGCAATCGGCTGCCTGTTCAACTCGCTGCTGCTCGATCACACCGAAGGATTACTGTTCGCGTGGCTCACGGCACTGCTCCACGCCGGATTAGAATCGGCGGGCGGCAAACGGTGAGTCCTTGGTGCCAATGGCGTCGGGAGCGATAGATTGCAGTGCGCCGCTCACCGCCTAACGCTCACGGTCTTGCATGAAACTATCGGTCATCGTCATCACCAAGAACGGCGAAGCCTACATACGCCGCTGCCTGGAGTCGGCCGCATGGGCGGACGAGCGGGTGGTGGTCGATTCGGGCAGCACGGATAGCACCGTCGATATCTGTCGGGAGCTGGGCGCGCAGGTGCACGTCGTCACCGATTGGCGCGGCCACGGTCCGCAGAAAAATCGCGCCCTCGACCGGGCCTGCGGCGACTGGGTGCTCTCGCTGGACCACGATGAGTGGGTGACTCCCGAGCTGCGCGCAGAGATCGAGCGCACGCTCGCCGGTCCCGGCGACAAGGCGGCATATGTAGTGCCGCGCCGGTCGAGTTATTGCGGCCGCTACATGCGGCACTCCGGGTGGTGGCCGGACTACGTCACGCGCCTGTTCAGGCGCGAGGCGGGGCGCTTTTCCGAGGACCACATGCACGACCGGCTCATCGTCAACGGGGTGGTCGGCAAATTGAAGCACCCGCTCATGCACGAGGCGATCACCGACCTCGACCAGATGATCGCCAAGATGAACTCCTATTCCACGGCGAGCGCGGTCATGCTGGAGCGCCAGGGACGCCGCGCGGGCTTGTTCACCGCAATGCTGCACGGCTGGTGGGCGTTTACGCGCACTTATTTTCTGCGTCTGGGTTTCCTCGACGGACGGGAAGGGTTCATGCTCGCCGTCGCCAACGCCGAAGGCTCGTATTACCGTTACCTGAAGCTCATGCTGCTCGGCGAGGCTGCGGCGAGCCGTGAGCGGTCAGCAGTGGGCGGAAAGGATCAAAGCGAATAACCCAGCGCTTACTGCTTTCCGCTTACTGCTTACCACGAGCATATGCGAATTTGCGTCATCCTGACCACTTACAACCGGCCCGACGCACTGGCGGCCGTGCTCGAAGGCTATTTTGCCCAGGAGGCATTCGACTTCGAGCTCATCGTTGCCGACGACGGGTCGACCGACGAGACGCGCCGCCTGGTCGAAGCCTATGGACGCCGTGCTCCGTTTGCGATGAAGCACATATGGCAGGAAGACCGCGGATTTCGCGCCGGCGCAGCCCGCAACCGGGCGCTTGCTGCAACATCCGCCGACTACGTGGTTTTCAGCGACGGCGATTGCGTGCCGCCGGCGCAGTTTGTCGGCCGTCATCGCGCGCTGGCCGAGCCGGGATACTTCGTTGCCGGCAATCGCATCCTGCTCTCCGAGCGCTTTACTGCCGAAGTGCTGCGGAAGCGCCTGCCCGTGCATTCGTGGCGGCATTCTGACTGGGCAGCCGCCTGGCTGAGACGCGACGTCAACCGGCTGCTTCCCCTGATCACCTTGCCCGACGGCGCCTTCCGCAAGCGCTCGGCTCGAAGATGGGAAGGCATCAAGACGTGCAATTTCGCGGCCTGGCGCGCGGACCTCGAGCGGGTGAACGGCTTCGATGAAGCCTACTCGGGGTGGGGGCTGGAAGACTCCGATCTCGTGATCCGTTTGCTGCATGCCGGGATCAGGCACAAGAGCGCCCGCTTCGCCGCGCCGGTGTTCCATCTGTGGCACAAGGAGTGGGGTCGCAGCCACCTTGCCGAAAATCAGCGCAGGCTCGCGGACATCATGGCATCCGGCCGCATCGAAGCGGCGGCTGGGCTGCGGCAACATCGGTAGCGGCCGGTGGGCCATCTCGTACCCATCACCCGCCACTCGTCGCCCATCACTGCCGTGCAGCAGCCGCGCTCGATACTGGTGGTGGTGACGCGGCGCATCGGCGATGTGCTGCTCGCCACCCCCTTGATCCGGTCGCTGAAGCGCGCGTGGCCCGACGCACAGGTGGACGCACTCGTCTTCGATGGCACGCAGGGAGTCATTACCTCCAATCCCGATCTGCGGAACGTTCTCGCCATTGCGCACCGGCCCGGCTGGCTCCGCCATGCGGCATTTCTTCTGCGGCTCGCGCGCCGTTACGACATCGCTCTGTCCCTCGTGCCCGGCGACCGCCCGACGCTCTACGCCTACCTCGCGGGCCGCTGGCGGGCGGGGCTGCTGCTGCCGACACGAAAGGAGCGCTGGAAGCGGCGATTCCTGCACCGCTCGGTCCCATTCGATGAGCGCGATACGCATACCGTGCTGATGCACCTGGCGCTTGTCGAAATGCTCGGCATCCCCGCGCATCGCGAGGTTATGGTCACCTGGAGCGGTCAGGACGCGCAGCAGCTCGACACCCTGCTCGGGACGGATGGACGTCCTCTGGCCGTGCTGCACCCTTCTCCGAAGTTCAACTACAAGATGTTGCGGCAGCAGACCTGGGTCGAAATCGCGACCTGGCTTCAGGTGCACGGCTATCGTCTCGTGATTTCGGGCGGTCCGGACGGCGCGGAGCGCGCATACATCGACGGACTGGTATGCGACATGCCCGCGGGCACAGTGAGTCTCGCGGGTAAGCTCACCCTGGGAGGGACGGCCTGCCTGCTCTCGCGCGCGGCCGTCTACGTCGGACCCGATACTGCCGTCACCCACATGGCCGCAGCGCTCGGCGTGCCCACGGTCGCGTTTTACGGACCCACCGATCCCGTCAAGTGGGGACCGTGGCCCCGAGGCTATGCCGCGAGCGGCAATCCCTGGCGCCGGCTCGGCAGCCAATCCGTGGGGAACGTGCGGCTGATCCAGGGCAATGCCTCGTGCGCGCCGTGCCACAGTGAAGGATGCGAGCGGCACGTGGCCAGCTTCAGCGATTGCCTGCAGCAGCTGCCGGGAGAAAAGGTGGTTGCAGCGATAGAATCGTTGCTCAAGAAAAAGAGTTAGCCACGGAATCACACGGAAGGGCACGGAATGTTCACGTCAAACCAATTGGAACCGCCGTCCACTTACAATGCGGTTCGTATTGGTATTTTTCCGTGTGATTCCGTGTGTTTCCGTGGCCAGGGTTTGCCTGTCCTTGCTCGCGGATCTGTCCGTGTGTTTCGGTGGCCCGAGTGGTTGTGAATGGACAGCGCGCAGCGTTACATCGAGTCGTGCCCCATCGGCTGCGCTGCGCCGCTGGCGACTACCGACATCGTGCTGCCCGAAGGGCCGCTGCTGCGCTGTCCGGAATGCAGGCAGCTCGTGAGCCAGGTCACTGCTGCCCGCTACTGGGAAACCATGGCCCGCTTCGACCTTTCCGACTTCAATCAACCGGAGGGTCGCGAGCTCACGCGTCGTTTCGAGCTGGCGAGGCGCCGCCTGAGGCGGATTGCCGCTCTTCTCGACCGGAAACCGGAAAAGATCCGGCTGCTGGATGTCGGGTGCTCGCGCGGGCACTTCATCGAGGCTGCGGTCGACTCCGGGTTCCGCGCGGAAGGCGTGGAGCCCGCGCCGCAAATCGCAGCCGCTGCGCGCGAGAGAGGCCTCACGGTCCGCACCGGTCTGCTGGAAGATCAATGTTTTCCGGCAGAAAGCTTCGACGCTATCACGCTCTTCGAGGTCATCGAACATCTGAAGGATCCCGCCCTGCTGCTCGCTGAATGTCGGCGTATCCTCAAGGCCGGTGGCGTGCTCGTGCTCTCGACCGGCAACGCTGCGAGCTGGACGGCGCGCACCATGAAAGCGCGTTGGGACTACTTCCACATTGCCCAGGATGCCGGCCACGTGAGCTTCTACAATCCCGCGTCACTTCAGCGGCTGGCCACGCGCTGCGGCTACGCGGTGGAACGAATCACAACCGCTCGCGTCAGGTTCGTCGACAAGGGAAACATACCGCCTCCGCTCTATCTGCTCGCGAAAGTGGCCGCGGAATTGCTGAATATTCCGGCACACCTCGCGGGCATGGGCCACGACATGCTCGCTTTCTTGCGTAAGACGTGACAGGTGACAAGGACACGCTCCGCACGGAAGGCACAATCGACGTTTCACCGATCACTTATCACCGATCACCGGTTTTACAGGCCGCTCCCCGGCACAGTAGATAAAGATCGTTTCCGCCCAGACGATAGTGATCGATTACTTTACCCAGCGCCGGATCGGCGGTGTAGTTGATGACAAACCCGGAATCCCACTGCGCGGGCGGAAAGGTAAGCGGGTGTCGGGGGAGGCGAAGCACGTCGAGATGCGCGGTGACGGAGAGGCCGCTCGCGCTCACGTTGTTCGCGTACAGGGCATGCCCCGCCGTGCGCGTGAATATCTGGCGCGCCACGGTCGCGTAATTCTCGCCGCGGTACTGCTTCTGATAGTAGGGAAAGATCACGAGAACGACGATGAGCTTGAGCGCAAGCGCCGCGACGAGCCAGTGCAGCGCAACCCGGGTGGCGTCCGGGCCCACGCGCCACAGCAGGCGCGCAAGGACGAGCCCCGCCAACGGATAGAGGGGCATCAGGTAGCGCACCGAACTGTACGGAGCAAGCCAGTATGGCGCGAAGTTGACGAGCGCAATCCACAGCGCGACGCGGGCGTGCGGATCTGCTGCGTCCGTAGCGCGCGAGGTGCGCCGCCACACATAGTAAGCCGCAATGAGCACAGCCGGCATGAGCCGCAGCGCAGTGTCCAGCGGAAACAACACGAGCTTCGCCGCGTAGTCCACGAGACTGTCCGGTGCCAGCTTGGCGAGGATCTCGTTGAACATGCGCCCGCCCTGGCCGGCGTTGCCCGGTACCGCATACAACCACGCCAACGGCAGCGCGGTGCCCGCTGCGTGCACGAGCCACGAGGCGGGCGTCAGCAGGAAGGCACGGTAACGCGGCTCCGCGAGGAACAGGATTCCTGCAGCGGCGCCGTAGAACACATACGCGGTGAGCGCCTTGGTCATGAACGCGCAGGTGAGCGCGGCAACCGCCGCCGCAAGCAGCCCGACGCTCTGCTTCAGGCATGCGACCCAGAGAAAGGAAATCGACGCAAACAGAAAGAACGCGAACACCGGATCGACATACGCGAGCCAGCCGCGGTAGAAAAAAACGTCGAAGAGCGTGATATAGACCAGGGCCGCGAACGCCGCGAACGCCGCATCGCGATAGAGCGCGCGAGCAAGCGACGCGACCGCGAGACCGGTTCCCACCGTTGCCGCGATGACGAGCGCCCGCGTCACCGTCAACATGTGCTCCCATCCGGCGGCGCTTGCCAGCGGGATGATGAGCCAGTTGAGCAGCGGGTTGTGCTTCAGAGTGGCCCCTAGAAAAACCTGCTCCACCCACTCGCCCTGGTACCACATTTCGAGCGAAGAGATCGGGAAGATCGCCTCTTCCCCTACATAGTAGAAGCGGAGCGTCGGGAGGAAGCTTGCCGCCGCGACTGCATAGAAGATCCAGAGACGGCGGGCTCGAGGCATGGCTGGTACGCGCCCGGTCATGCGTCCGGACTCGGCCACAGGCCGGGCCGGATCGTGCCGACGGCGTGCTCGCCCCAGAAACGCGCCAGTACCTTGCGGTAGCACTCCGGGTAAGCGTGGTGCTCGTCGAGGAATTCCCCGGCTGAGCAACCGAAGCGCTCGGAAGCGCCGGCGTCGATGACGACGAGGCCGGTGCGCACTGCCCACTCACGCAGAACAGCCTTGGTGCGGCGCACGGCGGGTCCACTATGCACGCTGCCGGCGAGCTCCCGCTCCAGTCCGGGGATAAGAGGCGGCAGGAACAGCACGAGGCGGCCGCCTTTGCGTGAGGATTCGGCAGACAGCGCGGCCAGGCGTGCCAACAGCGCCGGGTTCGGCTCGCCGCCCGTAATCGCAAGCGCACGAGAGTACTTCGAGCTCGGCGCGGCAGCGGCTCGCGCCAGCTGCACCCCGCGGGTTGCATCCACGGGCTTGCCGTCGGTAAAGGTCGCGCTGCCGTCGAAACGAAATCCGGCGCAGATGCCGCGGTTGATGGTGTCGAAATCGCGTGCGAGCGTGCCATCCGGACAGCGATAGTCGGCGCTCGCTATCTCGAAGAACGTCTGACGGAACGCCTGGATCCGGTCCCCGGAACGCCACACTCCGAGCAGGAGCGTACCCAGATTCCTGACGCGCGGCCAGGACAAGGCATCCTGGAGCGACGTCGCAAGCGATACATGGGCCAGGGCGGCCGGCGCCAGCGCCGCGCGCGGAGAAAGATCGATTGCGCCGGGCTCACCTGGCGCATACAACATCCCGAGCGCCCAGTCTATGGGTATGAACAGCCATCTGACGTGCGCACTGTAGTTTCGCACGACGTATTCGGCTTCAGGTATGGCCGCCTGGAGCGGATTTCCCGTTTGAGCGAAATTGTAGATCCGGATACTCTCCGGGAAGACGCCGGCCGTGAGCCCCATGGCGCTCGACGCGCCGAACACGACTCCGTTCACTTCGGGCAGCCTGTCATGGAGCCGAAGTATCTTGAATGGCCGGTTTATCGTCATGGGAGGCGGATAGGTGACGCCGTGGGTGGCCTGCTGCCAGTCGCTCGCTGCCTTGACGATCCCGGGGCTGCCCATGGCGCGCTCGCCCAGAAGCAGATTGAACGCGAGCACGAGCCCGATGAGCGCAATTAGCACACCCAACATCACGGCAACGTAGCGCCTGCTCGCCCGATCCGCAGCGGGACGCGCCTGGCCCGGCGCGCGGGTACTCGTCGAGTCGGAGTGCGGCCTCATTTATCAGAACTGAAAATAGAGGAACTCCGACTGTCGGTGCAGGTTGACTATGGCGGTAAATGCGATAGTCGCGGCAACCAGCGCAACGAACGCCGCCGGACGCCAGGCAAGGACGCGTGCAGGAGCCGTATCCTTGGGGATATTCAGGGCCGGATCGAAGCGCGCCATAATCTGCTGCGTGTTGGGGGTGAACCAGCAGATCGCGAGCAGGATGAGGATCCAGTTGAGAAGACCGGCTTTCACCAGCCCGCGCGAGTCGGTGAAGTCGATGCCATGAGCCTGCAGCCACGTTGCCAGCTCACCCCACCGTACCCGCCAGACGTCCGGGAGCGCGAATCCGTTCGACCCGATCATGCCCTGCACCATGACGAGCGCATCGCCCACGCTTTGAGATCGGAAAATGGCGAGGCCGAACAGCCAGGCAACGAAGGTCAGCAGGATCCCCAGCGCTTTTCCCCACCAGACCGGCCGCGCCCGCTTGCGGAAAAAGCGGCGGCGGAGCATGCGCCACGCCTGATTTACCGCCAGATACGCCCCTTGCAGCGCGCCGAACAGGAGATAGGTCCAGCCGGCGCCGTGCCACAGCCCGCACAGCACCATGGTGGCGACGATGGCGAAGTATCGGCGCGCGGCGCTCTTGCGATGACCCCCGAGCGGAATGAACAGATATTCCCGCAAAAAGCGCGACAAGGTCATATGCCAGCGCTGCCACAGCTCGCTGATGTTCGCCGCCTTGTATGGTGAATGAAAGTTCAGCGGCAAGGTCACGCCGAACATCCGCGAAAGCCCGATCGCCATGTCGGAATAGCCCGAGAAATCGAAGTACAGCTGCAGCGAGTATGCCGTGACCCCACACCACGCTTCCAGAAAGGTCGGCGCCGCCCCGGTCTGCGGCAGCCCGAAGAGCGGGCCCACGTAAGGCGCTATGCCGTCCGCCAGCATCACCTTCTTGAAGAGCCCGATCACGAAAATAGTAAGCCCCACGGCCAGGTTGTCGTAGTGCACCCGGTAGGTGGCAGGCTCAGCGAACTGCGGCATCATCTCGCGGTGATGCAGGATAGGCCCCGCGATGAGGTGCGGAAAATAGGTCACGAACAGCGCGTAATGGGTGAGGCTGTACTCCTCGGCCTTGCCCTGGTAGGCGTCCACCAGGAATGCGATCTGGGTGAACGTGAAAAACGAGATGCCGAGCGGCAGGATGATCTCGCCCAGGCTCAATGCGGTGCCAAGTAGCATGTTGGCATTCTCGAGGAAGAAATTCGCATACTTGAAGTAGCCGAGCACCAGGAGATTGACGGTGATGGCGAACACGAGCAGCCGCTTGCTGCGCCGGGCGCTGCCTGCGCCCCGCGCGCGCACGATACTGATACCGAGCCCGTAGTTGAACAGGAACGAGGCGACGAGCAACGTCACGTAGGCCGGATTCCACCAGCCGTAGAAGAACAGCGAAGCGAGGACGAGCCAGCCGGCGGCGAGCTTGCGGTTCGCCCACCCGAGAGCGAAGAATCCGAGCAAGGTCGCCGGCAGGAACAGGAAGATGAAAGGGTACGAGTTGAACAGCATTACTGCGGGTGGTGGGCGATGCGGAAGAATTCCATGATCGCCGCCACCACGACGCTTACTTCTTGCTCGCTCAGTCCATAGTACAGCGGCAGGCGCA
>DATFWO010000259.1:0-4643 GCA_035259205.1 Burkholderiales bacterium
AAGGGGGTATTCGCACTTCGCGCCTACCAGCCATCCGGCCGGCGCGTCTACCCGCCCGCCGCCCTTCCGTAACGGAAAGCACAGGAGTTTGGCGACGTATGAGGCAGCACTAGATGCCAGACGATCGAGCCGCCGAGTCCAGCAACGAGAATCGACGCGGTGATGGAAGCGCGAACGACTGCGGGTGAGACAGTGTGATCGTAGCGTGGTCGGTTTGTAAGGACCGGTCCGATACGACCGAGAACGTCCGCTCCACGACCAAGCCAGACCCACCCGAGCAGTGCCGCCCACGAGCCCAGAATCACCGCGGAGGTGGCGGCGCTCGGCGTATCACGAAACGATAACAACCCGCCGCAAAGCGGATCGGACCAGCCGGCCGACAGCGCGATCAACCCCAGCACAACGCAGGGAGTCACCAACCACAGCGCGGCCCCCCGAGTGAAGCGCGCGGCCTCGGTTGGCGTGATCGTCCCCTGTGCCACGAGCACCGCGAGGCGTCGACGCCAGATCGCGACGTTCGCGACCATCAGGGCGGCACAGAGAAACCAGAAGTATCGCAACAGCGTCGGCACGTGTCACTCCCTCCTACGGCGAGCCCTTGCACCGTCCCGGCGCGGCTAGACTCCGTTCCCGATCTCGGGTCCGTGTCGGGGCGCGGCCGCCGACGGCGGTTCAAGGTTGCCCGGATTGCCTGGCGGGATGGGCAATCTTCACACGTTTCCTGACCACTTTTTCGTTGCTCGCGGGCTGGAGACCGTGTTAGCCAGCGCGCGACCAGGGAGGGACAGGAGAGGAGAGTCCCCCCGTGGCGCAGGTAAGTCGGGGCGGCTGGCCCCAGCGGGATGCCGTGATGAGGCGGGCGCGGTCCCGCAGCGCCGGTGAATCCCATGCGGGCGCGGCCCGTGCACCTCCTGACGAGGGTTTGGTCCACCGGTCGCCGCGCCATCCGGCAGGCCATCGAGGTCCTGACAAGCCTCCACAACCGCCCTTGTGCGCACCTGAAGGAGAATTCGCATGGTTCGCTCGACTCTAGCCCTCGCTGCACTATCCATATTCGCGCTCGTGCTGACCAGCGCGCCTGATTCAGGCGCCGCCACCGTCCTCACCACTGGCCTCGCCCCGACCTTCAATGGCCAAATCCTAGCCTGCTTCATCACCAACATCGACAAGAAGCCCATCACAGTCGCACTGCAGGTGATCAACGCAGTAACGGGCATGCCGCAGACTCCTGTCACCAACGGTTGCCCTGTGCCACCGGCGACTTTGCCGCCAGGAATCTCCTGCGAGGCGATCCTGCCGGCCAATAGCATAGTGTACTGTGTGGTGACTACGAGTAGCGCGACGGCGCGAGCGTCCCTCGATGTCTTCAATGGAACGACGGCTGCGCTCGAAGTGCATATTCCAGCGACGAAGTAGGGTGAGGCAGTAGAGCGACGCCGCAAGCGGCGACCTGACCGCGAGGAAGCCGCCTGTTTCCCACGCCCGGCGGGCGGCTTGGTGCCGATGGCGCGTGCGTCGGCGACGGCGTCACGACCGCTCGCGGGAAAAGGAGGCGACAGATGATGCACCGATGCGGACAACTTTGCGCGGAAGGGCTACTGACGCCTACGACATAGGAGGATCAAATGAAGAGACTGATCGCTGCACTAGGCTTCATGCTTCTGGCATCCCCGGCGTTCGCTATCACTCAGATATCGACCGCCCCAATCATAGTGGCGGGAGCGAACCGTGCTGGCTGCCAGTTTACGAATGTGTCATCCAAGTCTATCACCGTCGATGTGACGTTGTTCGAGGGAACTGGCATGGCACTGGCGCATGGCCAGTTCACTGATGGACCGTTCCAGAGTGATGGCATCGAGAACACCCCCAACGGTGCCACGGAATTCTTGTCGTGCGTGTTCTTGTTCTCCGGATCTGCGAAGAACATACGGGCGACCATCGAGGTCCTCGACTCAAATGTGCTGCCCCTGGTCGCATTGCCAGCGAGCTGACGATGACCGATGCCAGCCACTCCGTTTGTGCACTCGTGCTTCTGCCGTTGTCCGTTGTCTCTGACGAGGAATCACTGTGTCGCGGTATTGTGGATTCCATGGCTGCACTAGGGATCTCCGCGCCAGCTAACTGGTGCCTGTAACTCTACGAAAGCGGAACGCGCTATAAGCCTCGGGGGCCGGACGGCCCGACGCCCGGCCCCCGGAACTTAGTAAACGAGCACCGCCTGCGACGCCGCTGTGCGAGAGTGCTGTCACAAGACATTTGGGGTGTTCCGGCGGACCTGCCAAGGGTTCGAGGGTCGAGGGCGGTCACGATTTGGTCCCGTTGCCAAAGAGCGTGGGCAGCCATGAGCGCGACTATCGAGCGCCCTCTCTCCAGAGCACGATCGCAGCGGCGATGAGCCACAGCAATAGCAATACCGAGCTCCAAAAGCTCAGCACGTGCTGCGAGAAACCGAGGTAGTAGAGACTCACGCCTGCGATCAGATAGACCATGCCGACCGGTGCGGCAGCCGCTCCCAGCCAGCGCGGGAGCATCCGCGTCGAAAGAATCGCCCCGCTACAGAGCAGCAGCGCCACTCCCAGGTTGAATGCAACGAGCGCGCTCAAGCCCTGCTCGATATGCCGCACGGCTTGCGCCAAGCCCATCGCGGCGACTTTGCTCTCCGGCGGTGCACTAACCCAGTTCTCAGCGACGTAACGAATCGCGACGCCATCCACAGCGTGATTCACGGCGAACGTCGTCGCAGCTATGACCACGACCGCCATCCCGAGCAACGCGAGCACCGAGTCGGAGGTCTTCTGCAAATGGCGTAGCAGGATGATCAAACTGGCGGCGATGCACAAGAAGCCGATGAACTGGCCGAGATGCGCCGCTTTCCAGTGAGGATTCGCAGCGTATTCGGGAAGCACGGTCTGGAGATCCGCAGGATCGGTGCCGCCGTGAAACCGGCTGGCAACGATAGTGACAACAATGCCCACGATCGCCAGTCCGGCACCGGCGCGCAGCGCGTGGCGCGTTGCTGTGGTTTGTTTTGTTGCTGACTCGTCTCTCATGCTTCGAGCCCGGCGGAAGCGGATTCGCCCGCGAAGAGAACACCTAGGCGAAATGCCCCGGACCCGCAATCCAGATGGGCTCGGTAGGCCGGAAGGTCGCCGCCTAGCCCGCGAGGGCGCAGATGGCGTCAGCGGGCTGGTGCTGCCCATCATCCGCAAGGCGACGAAGTCGCCTCGGCGGGTCGCATGGCCACGGCGCGCCGACGCTGATCACCGGCAGCGAGCTCGCGCGGGCGCGCCCTCTTAGATCACACGGTGTGCCGGGAGATTTTCTTCAGCCCTTCCCATCGGCAGAAGAGATACCCGCCTGCATGCAGGCGGGGTGCAGCGGCAGAGGCCGAGGGACCCGCTCGCCGTGTCCGACGTACGTTCGGGCTTTTCGGTTTGACAACTAGGGGCCTAGCTGTGCTAGGTACCACCGCTCAACCTGTTGCCTTCTCGGGAGGTCACGATGATCCGTCTCCGTCGTTTTGCCCTAACCGGGACGCTCCTCCCCTTCTGGTTGGGTTGTGGAATTGGATATGTCGTTAGCACCTACGGCAAGACGCCGGTCGAGAAGATTGATGTCAATGACTCGACCTACCGCGTGTTTCATCGCGCAGACCTGCAAAAGGTCATGGTGACTCCGACTATCGCCAAGTCCATGGCTTCCGGCGCCTCCATGTTCGGCTATGACCCGACGAAGGGCCCCGGCATGCAGATGGCGGTCGAGAAATACCTCAATCAAGCCGGGTACAAGGACTGCACGATCACCCGAGGGAAGGAAGTCACGACCAATCAGGTAGAGTTTTCGTATCAGTGCGCGACGGTGCCGGCGCAACCTGCGGCGATGAAATAAGTTGCGATCGGAGTTCGTCCGTTCCATCGGCCAGGCTGTCCCGCCATCCCCGGCGGCAAGGCCTTCGCATCGAACCGAGCTGGGACGACCCGATCCATCCGGCAGATCGGACGCGGTGTGCACGCCCGAGAGGTGCGCCCGTTCAGCCCTCGGAGCCTACGTCGAACGCGCGACTTGTGGCCCGTGCCCGTCGACGAGCAGGCATTCGGCGTGTGGGTCCGCGGACTCGTTCCTCACCGATATCGCGTAGAACCGCCTCGGCGGCAGCGTTCCGGCGCCGATCACCCGTAGTCGAAGCCGCGAGCGCTCAGCCTTCGCCGACGGCTTCGTGGATTGCGCGGCAGTGGCGCACCAGGTGGTCGTGCGCCACGACGAAGCGCTTCAGCGGCGTGTCGATGTCATAGAAGAAAATGTTCGCGACGAACCCGTAGATGCCTGCGTCGATGCTCGTCGGCTGCTCGCCGTGGACGAAGCCCGTCGCCGGAATCGCCCGCGCGAGCACGCCCAGGTCCGCAAGGCCCCGCGCCATCGCGTCGTCCGGCTGGTAACGGCCAATGCCCTGGAAGTGGTAGCGCTGCGCATTGTACTCCCGCGCGCGCACGAGGGTCGCCTCGGTCAGGCTCGGATGCTCGCGCAACATCGCGTCGCGAAACGCCGGCCAGTAGCGGTCGTCCTTCCAGCGCGAGTACGACATGACCCAGTAGAGGTCGTCGAGCAGGCGCGTGATCAGCAGGTCCCGATCGCGCTGCGCTTGG
>DATFWO010000260.1:0-3644 GCA_035259205.1 Burkholderiales bacterium
GGCGTCGAGTACATCTTCGGGCTGGTCGGTACCACCACCAACAGCATCGTTACGGAGCTGTACGGCAGATCGGATATCCGTTTTCTCGACACCCGCCACGAGGAGGGCGCAGCCTTCATGGCTTACGGCTATGCCCGGGCCTCGGGCAAGCCCACCGTGTGTCTCACGACTTCGGGGCCTGGAACGATCAACCTCCTCACCGGCGTTGCGCTCGCCTACAAGGGCCGCGCACCGGTGGTGGTTATCGCGGGAGACGTCGAGCGCAGCTACCTCGACCGCGACGGCGCCCAGGCTTTCGACCTGGTGAACCTGTTCAAGCCGGTCACCAATCTCGCGCGGCACGCACACAAGACCGATCGCATACCGGAGCTGCTGCACGATGCATTCCGTACTGCGCTTTCGGGGAAACGCGGCCCGGTGTTCCTCAACATTCCGCGTGACCTGCTGGACAATCAGACGATAGAACAACGCCTGCTGCGGCCCTCGGCCTATCGCCCGGTCGATGGGCGCGTGCAGGGCGACCGCGACGCAGTCCGGCGCGCGGTGGAGGTGCTCTCCCAGGCGCAGCGGCCGCTGCTCCTGGCGGGCGGGGGAGTGATAGACGCGGACGCCACCGCCGAGGCCGTCGCGCTCGCAGAACTGCTCGGCATGGCCCTCGTTCCCTCGTACGGGCATAACGACGCGGTGCCGAACAGCCACGCTCTCTACGTCGGTGCGCCCGGCAACCGCGGAGCGCCCGAAGCTCTGGAAGCGATCTATCGCGCGGACGTCGTGCTTGCGCTGGGCTCGCGCTTGAATCAGAACTCGACGCACTGGAATTACAGCACCGTGAATCCGCAAACGCGCATCGTCCAGGTGGATATCGATGTGCAGGAAGTCGGACGCAATTACCCGGTGGAGGTCGGCATCGTAGGCGACGCAAAAGCCGTGGCACAGCAGCTCCTGGAGGCGCTGCGGCCCGCGAAACACGACAAGCGCAGCGCATGGCGCGCGGAAATTGCGGCGCTTGCGGCGCGCCGCAAGGCGCGGCTCGTGGAAGAACATTCGCTGAAGGGCAACCCGATGATGCCGCAGCGCGTCTATCCCGAGCTGCGGAAGGTGCTGCCGAAAGATTGCATGGTCACCCTGGATGCGGGTGTCGCGCCAGGACTGAGCTACGACCGCCTCGCATTCGAGCTGCCCCGCACGTTCTTCAACTATGCCGGCCACGGCGGCCTGGGTATGGGCTATTCCGTGGGGCTGGGCACCAAGCTCGGCTGTCCCGAGCGCCCGGCGGTCAGCATACAGGGCGACGGCGGATTCCTGTACACGTCGCAGGAGCTCAACACGGCCGTGCGCCACCGCATCCCGCTGGTCAGCATCGTGCTCAACAACAGCTGCCACGGCGCGGAGAAAGCGCAGCAGCAGCGCTACTATGACGGGCGCTACGTCGGCGTGGATCTCGTCAACCCGCGCTTCGATCGGCTGGCGGAGGTGTATGGCGCGCGCGGGTTCTACGCGACGCGGCCAGAAGACATTGCCGATATTGTTGCAACAGCATTGAAGCTCGATGGGCCCAGCGTCATCGAAATACCCGTTGCGGAATATTTTCCGCTTCCTGCCAAGGCGCCGGGGGGCGCAGGCGGCCATTGACGACTCGAACTCCATGAGCCGCGTGTTGAATGGCAGCCTGGGCATCGTGGTCATATGCGCCGTCGGCATGGCCGCGCTGGGCGGCAAGGCCATGGCTGCCGCAGCCGAGCAAACTGTGCTCGAGGCCGATCGCGCGTTCATCCAGGCGCTCGTGGCAGGCGACGGCAAGGCAATCGAGAAAGCTCTTGATTCCAACTTCAGCTGGACCGACACGGCCGGCAACACTAAGACGCGGTCGCAGGTACTGAAAAATCTGCCTGCCTCGGTGCTGGGCGGCGAGAGCGACGCCGAGATAAGCGAACATGTCTATGGAAGGGTTGGAGTCGTGCGAGCCAACCGCGGGAAGACGCACGTCCTGCGCATCTGGGTGAGGCAGAAGCCGGGCTGGCGCGCGCTGGTTCTTCATGAAGTGACGCAGCGTGAAAAACCCGCCCCGGCAGCCGCCCCGGGCCCGAGCTCGGACGTCTGCGACAATCCCTGCAAGGGCATTCCGTACAAGACGAAATCGGAAGCCGAGCGCGCGGTCCTCAAATCGTGGCAGGTGCTGGAAACGGCCGTCACGGATCACGACGCAGACGCCTGGGCGCCGCACTTTCGCGACGAATTCGCACTCGTAAGCTCCAACGGTGTCGAACCGAGCACCAAGGCCATCCGGATGGCGACCATCAGAAAGCAGAAGGAGGCGGGCGTCGGAACGGCGCCGCCGCCCTTGACGTGGGCGCAAATGTATCCCTTCGGGGATACCCTGGTGATGGTCTCGACACACCAGCCGCGCAGCGGCAAACCGTTGCGCGTAAGCCGCGTGTGGGTCAAAGGGACGGATTGGTGGCAGATGGCGGTGAGCTTTCAGACGGCGATCCAGGACGCTCCGACGCAATAGATGAAAGTGGAAGCTTGGGCATGAGGTCGATTGCGCTCGTTGTACCCGCCGCTATCGCTGCCGCTGGATTGCCGGTGTCGGGCTGGGCGCAGCAGACGTACCCGTCGCGGCCGGTCCGCATCATTTCGCCTTACCCGCCGGGCGGCGGCAACGACGTGCTCTCCCGCACCGTTGCGCAGAAGCTCACTGAGAGCTTCAAGCAGCAGGTCATAGTCGAGAACAGGCCGGGCGCCAACGCGATCATCGGCACGGAGGTCGCGGCGCGCGCGGCGCCCGACGGCTACACGATCGTGCTGGTACCGAGCGGCCACGCGGTCAACGTGAGTCTCTACAAGAAGCTGCCCTACGATTCGATCAAGGACTTCACGCCGATCACGCTGGTGGGGTGGAGCCCGCTCGTGCTGGCCGTGCATCCCTCGCTGCCGGTGAAGAACGTCAAGGAGCTCATCGCATTCGCCAAGGCCCGTAGCGGCCAGCTCACCTACGTCTCTTCGGGCCACGGCTCGTCGGGACATCTCGCCGGCGCGCTGTTCGACGCCATGACGGGAACGAAGATGATTCATATTCCCTACAAAGGCATGGCGCTCGCCATCACGGACTTGATCGGCGGGCAGGTCACCATGACTTTCGGCACCAACCTGTCGGTCGTGCCGCACTTGCGCACGGGAAGGCTGCGCGGGCTCGCCATTACGGGTGCGCAGCGCTCTCCCGCGTTGCCGGATCTTCCCACGGTCGCGGAGTCGGGCGTGCCCGGTTACGAGGCGAGCCTTTGGTACGGTTTCGTCGGCCCGGCGCGCATGCCGACAGAAATCGTACAGCGGCTCAACGCGGAAATCGCAAGAGTGCTGGCGCTGCCGGACGTGCGCGAGCGGCTCACGAGTCAGGGTGTCGATGCCAAGTCGAGCACCTCCGAGGAGTTCGGGCGACTCCTCGTGTCCGACGTCGAGCGCTGGGCGAAGGTGTTGCAGCGGGCAGGCATACAGCCCGAGTAGAGCGATCCGGCGGCTCTAGCGTATCCCGGCGAGTTGCAGGTATTGCAGGTCGACAAAGCGCTCCGGTGCCGGCAGCGGCGCCTTGAGCTGGTCGGCTTCCCCCATGAACGCGATCACCTGCGCGAGTCCCGCGAGCTCGA
>DATFWO010000261.1:0-17566 GCA_035259205.1 Burkholderiales bacterium
CGCCGTATCCGAGAGGCCGTAGCTGCGACGCAGTATCTGACCTTTGACCCTCTACCTCATCATCCTGATGGCGTTTCTCACGCACGTCGGCTTTGCGGGCAGCCGGCTGGCGGTGCCGCTGCTCGCAGTCGACCAGGGCGCGACGCCCTTCGTCGTTGGCACTGTCGTGGCATTGTATGCGGCGCTGCCGGCCTTGCTCGCCTTGCCCGCGGGCCGCTTGACCGATCGCCTCGGCTTCAAGCTACCGCTGCTGTTCGGCACCAGCGGGGTGTTCATTGCGTTGCTGCTGCCTTTCGGATGGCCGTCGGTGACGACGTTGTACTTCGCCGCATCGCTCCTCGGAGTTTCCTTCACGATTTTTCAGCTCGCGACACAGACCCTGGCCGGCGCAATAGCCGCGCCGGCCGAGCGCACGCGTAATTTCAGCCTGTTGAGTCTCGGCTACGCTACTGCCAATTTCAGCGGCCCGCTGATCGCGGGCGTTCTCATCGACCATATCGGTCATGCCCGCACCTTCCTGGCCCTCGCGGTGCCGGTCGTTCCGGCGGTCGTGCTGACCGCCATGGGCTCGCGTTGGATACCGGATGTGCACACGCGGTCAGGTTCTGTGCGGGGCGGCGTGCTCGATCTCCTGAAGATCAAGGCGTTGCGCAATACGCTGCTCGCCAGCGGCATCGTCTCTTCCGCGTGGGATGTCTACCAGTTCTTCATGCCAATCTACGGACGCGCGCAGGGCCTGTCGGCCACCGCCATCGGCGCGGTGCTGAGCGCATTCGCCGTTGCCATCATTTTCGTGCGCGCCGCATTGCCGCTCGCGGTGAGGCGCACGGGGGAAGCGCAAATGCTCACCTACGCGATGTTTGTTTCGTGCGCGGCATTCTGCCTGTTTCCTTTGTTTCACAGCGCATGGCCGCTCGCGGCGGTATCGTTTCTGCTGGGCGTGGGCTGCGGGGTCGGTCAGCCCCTGTCGCTCACTCTGGTATACAACGCGTCGCCGAAAGGGCGCGCGGGCGAGGCGGCCGGCATGCGCATCACGGTGAACCAGGTAATACACTTCGCGATTCCGCTTCTGTTCGGGGGAATCGGCTCGGTGGCCGGCTATGCCGCAGTATTCCTGACCAATGCCGGCTTTCTTGTAGCCGGCGGGTTCATCAGCCAGCGCTATCACGGCCGGTCCGGGAGCCGATAGCACATGCAGGCCATCATCTCCGTAACGAACCTGTCGAAGACCTATTCGTCCGGGTTTCAGGCTCTGAAGAGCGTCGATCTGGAGATACGGCGCGGAGAGATCTTCGCGTTGCTGGGGCCGAACGGCGCGGGGAAGACGACCTTGATCGGTACTATCTGCGGCATCGTCAACCCGAGCGGCGGGCGGATATTGGTGGACGGCCACGACATCGTGACCGGCTACCGGGCCGCCCGCTCCATGATCGGTCTCGTGCCGCAGGAGCTGACGACCGACGCGTTCGAATCGGTGTGGGGAACGGTGTGCTTCAGCCGCGGGCTCTTCGGCAAGTCCCCGAACCCGGCGCATATCGAGAAGGTGCTCAAGGACCTGTCGCTGTGGTCGAAGAAGGACAACAAGATCATTACCCTTTCCGGCGGCATGAAGCGGCGATTGCTTATCGCCAAGGCGCTGTCGCACGAGCCGCGTATCCTGTTTCTCGATGAGCCGACCGCCGGGGTCGACGTCGAGCTGCGGCGGGACATGTGGCAGCTCGTGCGCTCGCTGCAAGCTGACGGGGTGACCATCATCCTCACCACGCACTACATCGACGAGGCCGAGGAGATGGCGGACCGGATCGGCGTGATCAGCAAAGGCGAGATCATCCTGGTGGAGGACAAGGTCGAGCTCATGCGCAAGCTCGGCAAAAAACAACTGACGCTGCAACTGGAGACGCCGCTGGAACGTATTCCTCCTCGACTCTCCGCCTACAGCCTCCAGCTCTCGGGCGACCGATGCGAATTGGTCTACACCTACGACGCGCAGGCCGACCGGGGCGGCATCGCCGCGCTGCTGAAGGACCTGACCGTGGTGGGTATCCGGTTCAAGGACCTCCATACGACGCAAAGCTCCCTCGAGGACATCTTCGTGAGCCTGGTGAGGGGCAAGCAATGAATGCCGTAAACATCCACGCAATACGCGCGATCTACAGCTTCGAAATGGCGCGCACGCGGCGCACGTTGATGCAGAGCATCATCTCGCCGGTCATCTCGACCTCGTTGTACTTCGTCGTCTTCGGCGCGGCGATCGGCACGCGCATTTCCGAGGTGGAAGGGATCAGCTACGGCGCGTTCATCGTACCCGGCCTCGTCATGTTGTCGCTGTTGACGCAGAGCATCTCCAATGCGTCGTTCGGGATCTACTTTCCGCGGTTTACCGGGACGATCTACGAGCTCTTGTCGGCGCCGGTCTCGTATCTCGAGATCGTGGTGAGCTACGTCGGGGCAGCGGCGACCAAGTCGGTGATACTCGGGCTGATCATCCTCGCGACGGCGGCGCTGCTGGTGCCGCTCAAGATCGAGCATCCGCTGTGGATGGTGCTGTTTCTCGTGCTCACCTCGGTGACGTTCAGCCTCTTCGGCTTCATCATCGGCATCTGGGCCGACGGATTCGAAAAGCTGCAGTTGATACCGCTACTCATCGTGACGCCGCTGACGTTTCTCGGCGGCAGCTTCTACTCCATCGACATGCTGCCGCCGTTCTGGCAGACGGTGACGCTCTTCAACCCGGTGGTTTACCTGGTGAGTGGTTTCCGATGGAGTTTCTACGGACTCGCCGACGTGAGCGTCGCCGTGAGCCTCGCGATGACTGTGGTGTTCCTGGGAATTTCGCTCGCGGTTGTGGCCTGGATCTTCAAGACCGGTTATCGGCTCAAGACATGATCCGGACGCATGACCGTTTGCTGCTTACCGCTTACCATCACCACTATCCGCGTTGATCTGCGGCACCATCCTGCTTCTAATTTGTGATAACGCACAACCAAAGGAATCCAATATGGCCTCCACGAACAATCTACCCGAGATCCTCGAAACCACCGAAGCCGAGCGCCTTGCAACCGGCTTCATCTTCACCGAAGGTCCGCTGTGGCATCCCGACGGCTACTACTACTTCGTCGACCTGCGCCGGAACCGGCTGCATCGCATGACGCCCGGCCGGCCGCCGGAGCTCGTCACGGAAACCGCCGGCGGCAACGGCACCACTTTCGACCTGCAGGGACGCGTCGTCATCTGCGAGGGTGATGCGCGGCGCGTCTCGCGCATCAACGCGAGCGGCCGGATCGAGCCCCTGGTCGAGCGCTACGAGGGCGCCCGTTTCAACCGCCCCAACGACGTGATCTGCCGCTCCGACGGCAGCATCTGGTTCACCGATCCGGAGAAGCGCGTGCCGTTTGCGCAGCGGGAAATGGCGGGCATCGACAATGTCTGGGACGGAGCGCGCGTCTATCGCGTGATGCCCGACGGCGCGATCAGCATCGTGGCCCACTTCGAGTACCCGAACGGGCTCGCCTTCTCTCCCGATGAGCGTACGCTGTACGTGGCGAACACGCGCTCGTCGAAGTTCATCCATGCGATCGACCTCGACGCGTCGGGCAAGATGATCGGACGGCGCATCTTCGCGGACCAGAATGCGGGCAAGGAGCCCGGTGTGCCCGACGGCCTGAAGGTCGATGCGCAGGGCCGCGTCTACTGCACCGGTCCGGGCGGCATCTGGGCGTTCACCCCCGAGGGCAAGCACCTCGGAACCATCAAGTTTCCCGAACAGGCGGTGAACTTCGCGTTCGGCGGCGCGGATCTGCGAACGCTGTTTTGCTGCGCTCATACCTCTGTCTACACGCTGCGGGTCAGGGTGCCGGGGCAGCCGCATCCGTGGTATCGGCTGCATAAGAAGTGACGAGTGACGGGTGACGGGAGCTATCTCAAAAACCAGCGACAGGGTTACTCGAGACCGATGACGGGCCGCCGCGCGTAGTACCAACGCCGGGCCGCTGGCGCACGCCACCGCGCAGCGAGCGACTGCCGGCCATCATTCACAGCGGGCAAAAAAAACCCCGGGCACGGCCCGGGGTCCCTTTACGGCGAGGCGGTCAGGCCCTCAGCGCAGCACAGTCTTCACGGCGGCATTGTCTTTGCTCTTGTCCTTGTCCTGGCTGGTGGAAACCCGCGTGGAGGTTTCGGCGCCGTTGCGCTGGACATCCTGGTCGCGACGGGTATCGCGCGCCTGCTGGCGGAGATCCGATCGGTCGAAGTGCCGCTTGCCGCCGTCGCGGTCGAGGCGGTCGTGACCGTCGCGGCGGTCGCGGTCGAACGCTGCCTCGTGGAAGCTGCGGTCGAAGTGCCGCTTGCCGCCGTCGCGGTCGGACGCTGCCTCGCGGGAAGGCGCTGTCGAAGTGCCGCTTGCCGCCGTCGCGGTCGAAGCTGTCGTGACCATCGCGCGGCGGTCGCGGTCGAACGCTGCCTCACGCAAGCCGCGGTCGAAGTTCCGCTTGTCGCCGTCGCGGTCGAGACCGTCGCGGCGGTCGCGGTCGAACGCTGCCTCGCGGAAGCCGCGGTCGAAGTGACCGCCGTCGCGGCCCCGGTCGCGATCGAAGCCGGCATGCCGGTTATGATCGCCGTCTTGACGGTCATTGCGCGCGTCGCGGATGTCACCGCGCAGCTCCGCCCGGTCACGCAGGAGCTCGCGCTGGTCGCGCGAGAGCTCGGCACGGTCGTTGCGCAGCTCGGCGCGGTCGCGCCGGAGCTCCTGGATGTCGCCGCGGATCTCGGTGTTGTTGGCCTGGATCTCACGCCGCTCGCGGTCGATCGACGCCTGGTCGTTCCTGCGTTCCGCGGCGCGCAGCTCGGCGAGGTTCTGGTTGCGGTCCTGGATGTCCCGCCTCAATTCATGCCGGTCCTGGACGAGCTCGCGCCGGTCCTGCCGGATCTCTGCGCGATCCTGCGCGATCTCCTGGCGGTCGCGGCGAATCTCGGCGACGTCACGGTGGAGCTCGGGATTATCGTTGCGGAGATCGGCGGCGTTCCGGCGCCAGTCGGACCGGTTCTCGCGCAGGTCACGGCTGTCGCTGCGGAAATCCCTGAAGTCGGGCCGCTCCCAGCGGCCCTCGCGGTTGCCGCCGGAGCTGGCGCTATCGTTTCCGGGTTGTGCCTCCTGCGCGTACAGACTTGGCACGCCTCCAGCCATTGCCATGCCCACCGCCAGCGCGAACAAGGTCTTCCTGTGAAATGCGTCTAACATAGAGAACTCCTTGAGTAATGGAAAAAGCGCGGGGTGTCGGAAGACTCGCGCCGGGCCCGGATGGGACGGCCGCAAACTTCCACGCTCGAGATGGAAGTACCGCATTACGCTCGGGCGTTGACCCTACTCGCGTTGCAAGTTTCATACCATTGAGCCGAATCAAGCACCTGCACGGACGCGGCTGGGCGCAAACCGTCGCCACGCGGCGACCGCAAATCGGCCGGAATCGATAAGCATCTGAGTTGCCGCACTTTCACACCGTCGCCGCTCGACAACGCACGACGCGGCCGGAAACATCATGCCCGCGGGAACTTCTCGCACGGCGCCGAGACTTATTTATGGTTCGGCGCCGCATCCCGCGCCATGCCTCTCTCGATTCTGCGAATGGAGCGCCGTCCCATGCCCACACTGGAATCTGTATCGCGGACCCTCGCAACCGGTCT
Organism: Burkholderiales bacterium; assembly: GCA_035259205.1. GTDB lineage: Bacteria > Pseudomonadota > Gammaproteobacteria > Burkholderiales > SG8-41 > SG8-41. The sequence goes on from DATFWO010000261.1 coordinate 5,680, forward strand.
GTGGCTCATCGGCGTCACAGCCGCGCTTTCCGGCTGCGCCAAGGACGACCCGCTGCGCAAGGAAGCGTCGTTCAGGCCGGATACGCCGTACGCCGCGAAAGTCGTCGGGCGCGGTGAAGACGTTTGCTGGAGCGTGAAGCGCGCGTTCCTCACCCAGGGCTACATGATCGACCGCGGCGGGTCAGACACGTTAATCATGTCGGGGACGAAGGACGTTCAGACCGACGACGAGACCAATGTCTCCCTGCGCATGCAGACGACCTGCGTGGACAATCGCGACGGCACGAGCACGGTGTTCGCGACCGCGACCAAGGAAGTAAGCAAGGTGCAGCGGGTGGCGCACTCGGCGACGCTCGGAGCCAGCGTCGCCACCATCAGCGTGCCGACGTGGTCCGAGCGCGCCCTGCGGCTGCAGCAGCGCGAGACGATACAGGACCCGAAGTTCTACGAGGGCTTCTACGCCCTCGTGCAGAAATTCGCGAAAGAGGAAAACCAGCCGCGACGGCGCGACTGACCCGGGGAAACCAGCTGGGCGCGCGAGTGCGCGGGCTCAGCGCAGCGCGGTGTTCGCGTGGCCCTTCGCCTATCCGGCAGCGTCGCCCGACTCGGCGGTCGCTTGAGTGTCACCGCAACTCCGGCACCACCCACAGGGGGGCTTCGCCGCGCGCCACGCGCTGCACGTTGGCGTAGCTGTTGCCGAAGCGCTTGGGCCAGCTTTCCCAGGTCGGCCCCGCCGCGTGCGGAGATAGAACGACATTCGGCAGGGTGAAGAGCGGATTCTTGGGATCCGGCGGCTCCTTCTCGAAGGTGTCGAGTCCCGCCGCCCAGATGCGGCGCTCCTTGAGCGCGGTATAGAGCGCAGCCTCGTCGACCAGTTCTCCCCGCGCGCAGTTGATGAGGATCGCGTCGCGCTTCATCAGGCTGAGCGTGCGTTCGCAGATCATGTGGTGGGTGGATGCGTCGAAGGGCGCGTGCAAAGTCACGATGTCGGACTCGCGCAGCAGGGCATCGAGCTCGCGGTAAGCGACGTTGAGCCGGGCCGCCTCTTCCGGCAGCGGGCGCACCGGATCGGTATAGAGGAGCTTTACTTCGAACCCGCTCAGGCGGCGGGCCAGGGTCTTCCCGATGAAGCCCAGTCCGATAATCCCGATCGTCTTGCCCGCGATCTCGTGCTCTTCCTCTTCGCCTGTCTTGCTCGACTTCCACTGGCCCGACCTGAGCAAGCGGTCCAGGTCCGGCAGCTGGCGCGAGACGGCGAGCATCAGCATGATGGCGTGCTCCGCAACCGCGTACGAGTTGGCCCCGCCGTTGTTGCTGAGCGGCACCCCGATCTGGCGGAGCCGCTCGATGTCCATTCCGTCGTAGCCGGCGCTTAGCAACTGGATCAGCTTGAGATTGCCCATGTGATCGTAGTCGCGCGCGGTCAGTCCGCCACGAAATCCCATGTAGAAATCGGCCGTTTCGAGCTGCTCGACGCGGCGATCCGGACCTTTCGAGAGGATCTCGATGGTGAATCCTTTCGGCAGCAGCGACTCGCCGATGGCCCAGGCACCCGGCGCGATGGACGGGGCGAATACGATCTTCACTGATAGCTCCTTTCGGGGGAGAAAGCGCAGTCTACCCTATACTTTGCGGACTTGATTTCCAGTCCAGTTCGCTTGAAACTCATCCGTCCCGATGGGTCATCACTGAGAAAGGAGCCGGTCATGAGGCATACGAGTCCACGATTGATAGCAGTGCTCCTGATGATGGTATGCGGCTTCCTCGCCGCCACGAAGCACGGAATGGCGCAGTCCGTACAGGCGAACAAGTCCGAGCTGTCGGGACTGGCAAGCATGTCCGGCACTGTGACCTCGGGCAGCCCTTTCGCGGCCGCCAAGGTGTACTTCCGCAACGTCGAGAAGCGGATGCAATACATGGTTTACACCGCCGACGGAAAGTATCAGGCCCAGTATCTTCTGCCCGGTAAATATGAAATGAGGGTAGAGGCGCGCGGGCTCGATTCGGAGGTCATGCAGCTGGTGCTGGCTCCCGGAAGCAACGCGCCGGTGAACGTCTCGTTGCGTCCGGTGCAGAGCACCGGGTCGCAAATCGTCAAGATGGAGGAAATGTTTCCGCCTGGACCGGGGCAGGCTTACCTGAAGGAAGTCTGCCTGGGCTGTCACGGGCCCGATTTTTTCGGCTCCCGACATATGAAGGACGAGGCCTGGAATGCGTTCGTGGAAATGATGCTGAAAGGCGGTCAGATCCCCAGAGGTTTCTCCTCTCCGCAGGAGCGCGAGGAGCTGGTGCAATACCTCGGCAGGCACTTTGGTCCCGAGTCGCGCAGGCGCACAGTGAAGTTCGACCGCGAAGTGCCGCTCGAGGAGGCGAAGCTCGCGAAGGCGATGTACATCGAGTACTACCTCGCGCCCAATCCCGATCCGAAAATGAAGCGCAGAGGGCAGGATCCCCATTTCGACCAGCAGGGCAACGTGTGGGTGACCGATCGCAACGTGCCGAACCGGCTGGCCAAGCTCGACCCGCGCACGGGTGAGTGGAAAGATTGGTTGATGCCTCACCCCGACGGTGAAACGCACGGGTTGACCATCGACCGGGAAGGGATCGTCTGGGTGCCGGAGCGGATGGGGAAGCGCAAGGACAAGGACGGCCTCCATCTCGCCGCGTTCGACCCGAAGACGGAAAAGTGGGAGCTGTTTCCGATCGATCCGGACGGTAAGATCACCGAGCGGCTGCAATCCCACACCCCGGTCGTCGATGCCCAGGGCAATGTCTGGGTAACGATGATAGGAGGAGACCGGTTCTACAAGTGGGATCGCCAGACCCGGCAGGTGACGATGTTCATGGCTGCGAAGCGCCCCTCCGCGCCCTATGGCATCGACGTGGACAGCCGGGGCAACGTCTGGATGGCGCAGTTTCGCGGCGAGGCCCGGGTCGGAAAATACGATCCCAAGGCGGGCAAGTTCACCGACTATCCCGTGTTGACTCAGCCCGGCAGAATTCGCCGCGCGAGCGTGGACCTGGAGGACCGGGTGTGGTTCGGCATCTACGACCGCGGAACGATAGGGTACATCGACTCCAAGAGCGGCCAGGTCTCGGAGTTCAAGCTGCCGCTGGATCTGTCTCGGCCTTACGATCCGCAAGGCGACTACGAAGGCAACGTCTGGTTCGGCGACGACGGCCAGGGTGGAACCACGATCCGATACACCCCGAAAACGCGCGAGTTCAGCTACTACCCGACGCCCCAGGTGGCGGATCAACCGAAGCTCGAGATCACGCGCGAGGGAGCCGTCTGGTACTGTCCCCGATCGGGGGCCGAGCCCGGAGTCGGTGTGCTCTATCCGGACGTCTCCAGGATCACGACTGTGGGCGCGTACTACCTGGACTTCGATGCGCCCAGTTCCCGCAGGGTATTGAGAAGCAAGCAGACTCGCGAGGCCACCCGGTAGGCAATCCCGGCGGCAGGAGAAATTGCCTCTCGTCAGCCCGCAGGTCGCCTGGATCCTCCAGCATCCCGGAGCGTTCGCGCTCCGGGTGATGAGGGCGTTTCGCGCCAACCAAGGACTGCTGCTGGCGGGCGCGGTGGCGTACTACACGCTGCTTTCCATCGTGCCGCTCCTGATCCTGATGGTGATCGCGCTTTCGCACGTGATCGATCAGGCCGAGCTGCTGGAGACGCTGCGCCGCGCGCTGGAGCACGTCGTGCCGGGGCAGGGCGGCGCCGTGGTGCAGGAGCTGGCGGCGTTTCTGGAGCACCGCGACGTGATCGGCTGGGTGCTGCTCGCCACCATGATTTTCTTCAGCTCGCTCGCCTTCAAGGTGCTGGAGAATGCGATCTCGGTGATATTTCTGCATCACGTGGCGGCGCGCAAGCGGCACTTTCTCGCTTCGGCGCTTCTCCCCTTCGCATACATCGTATTCCTCGGCGTGGGACTCTTCATCGGGACTCTGACGCTCGCGCAGTTGATTGCCATCGGCGAGGAGAGACTGGTCATCCTGGGACACTCCTGGTCGCTCGGCGGCTTCACGCGCGTCGTGCTCTACCTCGCCAGCGTGGCGTCCGAAATCGCCATCATCTCCGCGATCTACTACTTCATGCCGGTGGGAAGGATTTCGCTGCGCCTGGCGTTGATCGGCGGCGCCACGGCAGGGCTGCTGTGGGAAATCATCCGCCACGCGCTGGCGTGGTACCTGGCGACGTTCTCGCAGGTGAGCGTGGTGTACGGCTCGCTCACCACGGCGATCATAGTGCTGCTCAGCCTGGAGGTCGCTGCGGCGCTGCTCTTGCTCGGAGCGCAGGTCATGGCGGAATACGAGCGCATCGGCACGAGCGATGCGGACGCGCCGCCCGCGACGATGCGGACCGACTAGTCGAGGACCTCGATGGCGCCGGTGGCCGTCACCGTCACCACGCTCACCCCGGATTCGAAACTGGGTGCAACCACGTCTTGCGCAGGCGCGGCCATGCGCGCCGCGAGCGGGCGCGGCGGCGGCACGCCGTAGTGGTTTGCCAGGTTCAGATGCTGCAGTTTGTAGCTGCGCCCGGCGAGCGCGGCTTTCGCGATCTCGGCGCGGGACTTGAATGCGGCGACGACCTCCGTAATCAGCTCGTTCTCTGCTGCGCGGCGGGCCTCCGGCGAGATCGTGAAGCTCAGGCTGCCGAGCTGCATGTCCGACTGCAGCCTGGCGATCAGGCTGGAGGCCGCTGCGAAGTCCTTGCTTTCGATACGGACTTCCGCGCGGCCGCGCCATCCCTGGAGGACATTGTTCTTGGCGTAGACGGGATAGGTCTGATTTCCGCCCGAGCGCACGGTCACACCTTTCATCTCCTTGGCCTCGCGCAGGGCCTCGTTGATGCGCTTGTTGATGGCATTAGCGAGCGCCGCCGGGTTGGGATCGTTCAGCTCGACATACAGCGTCGCGTTGAGCAGGTCGTTTTGAACCTCGCGCTGTACCTCGGCCTGCAGCTCGACGGTGTTGTAGGGCGGGAAACGCTCGGCCGCGGCGGCTGGCAGCGCCAGCAGGTAACAACCGGCCAGAGCGGCGGTCAGCATTCGCTTGAGCATGCCGAATCCATTCCCACAGTACACGCGCTATTATGGCTTGCGAGTCAGGCGAACGAGTAGCGCAGAAACAAATGGCCGCCGCCGCGCCTCACGTCGATCAACGTTCCCCATAGGGGGCGTTGCGGCGCGAACGTCTGGCCCATGACCAGGCCCAGCCGCCGGTCGCCGACGTCGCGGCCGGCGATCTGAGGTGCAAGGGTCAGGAACTGCTCGTCCAGGACGCGCTCCGCGTAGAAGGCGCCGAGCAACTGCGGCCCGCCTTCCACCAGGATCAGCTTGCCGGCGCTATCCGGGAAGCGCCGGATTACCTGCTCGAGGATGGATCTTGCTCGTATCGTGTCCGCGTTGCCGGGAGTTGCGCGGGCACGCCGGCCCACGACGCCGATCTCGACCGATGCAGGCGCTTTTTGCCTGCGCAACCGCTGCGCGCCGGCGGTCGTCGTAACGATGAGCGCCGGCGTCTGGCCGGATGCGAAAACGGGCACGCTTAGATCGATACGGCCGCTGCCGCTCACGATCACGTTCAGAGGCGGCGCTGCCTTGCCGAGCGACGCGCGGAGCCGGCGATATTCAGCCGCGAGGGCGGGGAATATGCGTTCGGCTGTCCAGACGTGATGGCGGTCGGCATTCAGCGTGCCCGAGCCGACGATCACCGCGTCGGCGGTGGCGCGCAACAGTCCCATGACCATGCGGTCCTCGGCGCTGAACCCACTGATATCCCCGCCGCTGGCGTGCCCTCGCACGCTCAGCGAAACGACCCCGTCCAGGGTCGTCACGAAATTGCTGATGACGTGCGGCCGCGAAGGTTTCAGCGGAACGCGCAGACGGCCGTAGAGGCGCGCCAGTCGAGTCGGCAGCGGCAGCGTTCTGCCGCGCTTCGTTTCGTAAAGCGTCGCCAAGGCTGAGAGGGCGGGGTCGCGGCGGGACACTTGCGTGCGAAGCTATCTCTCTACGGCTTGCCCCGTGCCGCATCCATATGCTGCATACCGAGGACCTCTGCTCCATGCGAGACGCATGCCACACCCATGCGATGCGGTATGGACTGCACCGGTATCGACCAGTTCCCGGCAGTCGTCGCGCGGGAACGCTCCCACCTAGAAACTCCGTGCGGGCGGCAGATTCTTGGCGTGCGTAGCCTTGCGCGGGTCCCAGGGATGCGCCCGAGCGACCTCCTCGTTGAGAGCGGTGCCCCAGCCCGGACCGGCAGGGGTCGTCATGTAGCCGGCGGCGATCTGGGGCGGCTGCGTGACCAGCTCGTCCTTCCACGGCACATCGTCGATATCGATCTCCATGATGCGCACGTTGGGCAGCGCCGCGCACAGGCTCGCGCTCATGAAGGTCGAGAGGTGGCTGTAGTGGTTGTGCGGAGCGATGTTGTGCTGGAACGTGGCCGCGAGATCGCCCACCTTCTTGCCTTGAGCGATGCCGTTCCAGGGCACGTCGAGCATGAAGACGTCGGCGGCGTGACGCTGGAAGAACGGCAGGTAGCCCTGCATGTGGATCAGCGTTTCGCCGGTGCAGATCCGCGTCGCGGTGGACTGCTTGATCTGGAGGACGGCGTCGGGGTCCGGATTGTCGAGCTCCAGCCAATGCAGGTTGTACGGCTCGAGCGCGCGCGCGATGCGGATGCACGCTTCGGGCTTGAAATGAAAGTTGAGATCGAGATTGATGTCGAAGTCCGGACCCACCGCGTCGCGTATCGTTCCGATGTGCTTCTCGATGTGCCCGATGAGCCAGTTGGGCGCCCATTCGTCGTTCGGGCCCATCGAGCCGTCGAATCCGCTGAACCAGGTGCCGCCCTTGCCCGGCATGACGATGTTGGTCTTCAAAGCGGTGAATCCGCGCGCGACGACTTCTTTCGCGAGCGCCGTCACGTCGTTCCAGCTCGCGATCGGGGGCTTGCCCACGATGTCGTGGTGGCGCACCCGGGTCGTGCCGCAGTGCGACCAGTACAGGCGCACGCGGTCACGCGTCGGCCCGCCCAGGAGCTCGGTAACCGAGATCCCGAGCGCGCGCGCCTTGATGTCCACCAGCGCGCATTCGATCCCCGCGATGGCCCGCGCGGCGATGCCACCCGCGCTGGAGCGCGTCACGCGCGCCATGTCGATGAAGCGCGCCTCATGCGCGCGCGGATCCTGGCCGACGAGGACGGACTCGAGATCACGCACCGCGCCGGCCACGGCGTGGGGCACGCGCGTGTCGGAGCATTCCCCCCAGCCCGTGACGCCATCGTCCGTTTCCACCTTGACATAGGTCCACGCCCGCCAGCCGCCATCGACGATGAAGGTTTCGAGTTTGGTGATTTTCACTGCGCTCCTCTGTTTAACAGCGTCTCAGGTAAAGCGTCTCAGATAGATCGTCCCAGGTAAACCGTCCCAGATAAACCGTCCCAGATAAACCGTCCCAGGTAAACCGTCCCAGGTAAAGCGTCCCAGGTAAAGCGTCCCAGGTAAAGCGTCACCATGTCTGGTGCGCCCTCAGCTGGAACGCTGTATGCAAGAAAGTATTATCCGAGACGCATCACCTGAGACGCATCATCTGGGACGCATCATCCGAGACGCTCTATCTGGGACGACTACTCGGCCTTCAGGCTGGCCACTTTCACCACCTTCGCCCACCGCTCGATCTCCCGGGCGATGAACGCCCCGAACTCGGCAGAGGAGTCGCCGATCGGCTCGAGCGCGTTCGCAGCCAGCTTCTCCCGCAGGTCCGGCAGGCGCAGCGCTTTCACGATGTCCGAGTTCAACTTCGCCACGATGTCCCTGGGCGTTGCGGCCGGCGCCATCAGCCCGTTCCAAGTGGCAGCCTCGAATCCGGGCACGCCTGCCTCCGCCATCGCGGGCACATCGGGCAATGTCGGGGAGCGTCGCGCGGAGGTCACCGCGAGCGGGCGCAGTCTCCCTGCTCTCGCGAAGGGCAGGATGGTGGTGAGATTGCCGAACGTCATCGTCACCTGGCCTCCCACCAGATCGGTCACCGCCGGGCTGCCGCCCTTGTAGGGCACGTGCACCATGTCCACCCTGGCCAGCAGCTTGAAGAGCTCGCCCGCGAGGTGGGTCGAGCCGCCGATGCCACCCGAGCTGTAGGTCAACTCACCCGGCCGCGCGCGCAGCAGAGCGATCAGCTCCTTCACGCTTCTCGCGGGAATGCTCGGGTGCACGGCGAGCACGTTGGGCGTCTGCGCGATATTGGAGAGCGGTACGAGATCGGATGCCTTGTACGGCACCTTCTCCATCAGGCTGAAATTGACCGCGAACGCGGAGGTCACCATGAGCAGCGTGTAACCGTCCGGCGCCGCCTTGGCGACCATGTCCACGCCGAGCGTCGTGCCGCCCCCGGCGCGGTTCTCGACGACCACTGTCTGCCCCCAGTTCTCGGCCAGCTTCGCCGCGACGAGCCGCGCCAGCACGTCCGTCGAGCCGCCGGGCGCCAGCGGAACGATTACGCGCACGGCTTTCGCGGGGTAGGCCTGGGCGCAGACCGCGGCCGGTGAAAGCAGGAACGGCAGCGCAAGCAATGCACGCGCCATCGCCGGCACCCGGCGCGGCAGATGCGGCGCAAGAACTGGATCACGATGGCTGATCAACTGGCCCTTTCCTCCGGAACCTGTCGCGCGACGGGTTCCAGTATGATATTGAAAAACTGCAAGACGAGGGAGCGGCGTGGCTCAGAAGAAAGGCGTGCTGTTCGTACCGTACCAGGACACCCTGGACCTACTGGGCGTAGCCGAGGCGTTCGAGGTCTGCGAGCGCGTCTACAGGATGCATGCCGAGGGCAGCGTCGTGCTGGCGACGCCGCCGAGCTTCAAGCTCGACGTCGCCGAAGGATTCAACAACCACTGGCACGTCAAGGGCGCGTTCCTGAAGGACGTCCCGACGACCGGCGTGCGGCTCTACAACTACTACGACGACGGGGCGCGCAACACGGTCGGCGCGCTCGACTGCGCGCGCTATATCGTGCTCTCCGACCCGCACACGGGCGAGCCCGTGGCCATCGTCGACGAGCACTGGAGCTACGTGCTGCGCAGCACGGCTTCGGCGGTGATCGCCTGCAAGTGGCTGGGGCCGAAAAATCCGGCGGTGCTGGGGCTCGTCGGCATCGGCTCAATGGGGACCTCCGCGCTGCGCTGCCTCGCGCATCTCTACGGGTTCAATGAAATCCGTTGCACCTCGCGCCGTCCGGAAACGCGGCGGGCGTTCGCCGCGAAATGGTCGAAGGAGCTGGGCGTTCCGGTCGTGCCGAAGGACTCCGTCGAGGAAGTCGTGCGCGGCGCCGACATCATCGTGGGAGGCACCACGTCGGGTGAGATCGTGAGCCGCGAACCGTGGGTCAAGCCCGGCGCGACTTTCATCTCCCTCGCGCGGCGCGAGCTCGATCCGGCCGGCTGGTCGAAGATGGACAAGGTCGTGATCGACAGCTGGGAGTTCAATATCCTGCAGAAGGAGTTCAGGCGGACCGTCGAATCGGGCCTCTTCTCCCGCGAGAAACTCCATGCCGAGATCCAGGAGCTGGTTGCGGGCACGAAGAAAGGCCGGGAGCGCGACGACGAGCGCATCCTCATCCATACCACGGGCCTCGTATCGCAGGACGTCGCGCTCGCCCACTTTCTCTATCAGCGCGCTCTCGAAAAAGGGCGCGGCATGTGGCTACCCACTGCCGAGGCGGCCGGCGCGGGCCGCTAGAACCTACAGGTTCTGAGCCGATGAAGCCGCCGCGCCGGCGTTGGGCGCTCGTTCTGGTCCTGGCAGCCGCCAATGCGGCAAGCGGCGCTGTAGCGCCGTACCCTTCCAAGCCGGTGCGCCTCGTCGTGCCGTTTGCCGCCGGCGGTCTCAACGACACTCTCGCGCGCGTCCTCGGACAGGCGCTGGGCGAGAGCCTTGGCGTAACGACCGTGATCGACAATCGCGCGGGCGCGACCGGGACGATCGGCATGAACATCGTCGCGAAATCCAGCCCGGACGGCTACACGCTGCTGTTCAGCTCGTCGAGCGGCATTGCGGTGAGCCCGCATCTCTACCGGGTGCCCTACGACCCGGTAAAGGACTTCAGTCCGATCTCCACGGTTACAGCGCTGGGCAGCGTGCTGCTTGTTCACCCGCAGAGTGCCGCGCGCTCGGTGGCCGATCTCGTCGCGGCCGCGAAGGCAAGCCCCGGGCAGCTCAAGTTCGGGAGCGTCGGTCCCGGCACCTCGCAGCACCTCGCCGGCGAAGTTCTGAAGATGCTGACCGGGGTCGACCTGTTGCACGTGCCGTACAAGGCCGGCGGGCAGGTGCTCACGGATCTCATCGCGCGGCAGATCGACATCGATTTCGAGCCGATGCCGACCGCTCTGCCGTACATCAGGAGCGGGCGCTTGCGCCCCCTGGCCGTCACCACCGCAGCGCGCTCTCCACTGCTGCCGGAGGTGCCGACGATCGCCGAGTCGGGTCTGGCGGGGTACGACCTTACGCTATGGACCGGCGTCCTCGGGCCGGCGGGAATGCCGCAAACCGTCGTCACGCGCCTGCACGCCGAGCTGGTGAAAGTCGTTCACGGCGGGGACATGGCGAGACGGCTCGCGGGCCTGGGCGCCGAGCCCACGACCAGCGCGCCGCAGGAGTTCGCGGCCTATATCAAGAGCGAGCTCGCGCGCTGGGGAAAAGTCGTGCGGGCGCTGGGCTTGAAGCCCGAATAGCAGTGCGAAGCCGTCCAGAAGGCGCGGAGATTGGAACCTATTTCATATATAGGCACGTGTGCGACGGAGGCGATGTGGGATGCAGGTCGAGGAGGAAAGCCCGAAGCAATATGTCGATATTGCGAGGGCTCCCGACAGAGAGATGCGCCCCTGAGCGGTCGCTTGCCGACCGCGGGGCGTACCCCTGCCAGGATTGGCGCGCAATGGCGAAGCCATTGCTCAGCGCCCCGTCCCACTCGGGTTGTGGCCAGGGCACGCGGACGGCGGAGCAGTGCCTGCGCGTACACGCGTAGGTGCGACCCGGGAGCGGGCCACAGCGCCGCACTTGAACGCGTGCTTGCGCACCTGCGGGGTCGCATCCCCGGAAGAACGTCGGGGCCCCTGCTCCTCCCTGCGGCGCGTCGTCTGCGTCGTTGCCCGGCTTGACCATATCGACATATGGCCTGCGCCGTGCGCCTCGCATACGGTCCGTCCTGGCCACAACGCATCACGCGCCTATCTATGAAATAGGTTCTAGACATGCTGCTGGAGCACCCACATGAGCGCTGAAAAAGCGTTATTCAGGATCATGAACTTCAACCGGAGCGCGATCGAGGCCATGCCCGGCGGGCGGGGCGAGAAGATCAAGCTCATCGATACGCGGCTCGGCACGCACAACGTCGACGTGCATCTGAACCGGCTCGCGCCTGGCGGCCCGCGCGGCAAGCTCCACCATCACACGAACGCCGACAACGTCTATATCGTCAAGCGCGGCGAGGGTACGCTGACGGTGGAAGGCGAGACGCACGTCGTGCGCGAAGACGACGTGATCTTCATACCGGCGGGGATGAAGCACTCGCTCAGCAACCTGAGCGGCGGGGCGTTCGAGATCTTCGAGATTTACGCGCCCGCGGGGAAGCACTTCGACTTCGTGCTCGACGAGTAGGGCTACAGCCTCACACTAGAACCTATCTCAATAATAGGCACGTGATGCGTTGTGGCCAGGACGGACCGTATGCGAGGCGCCCGGCGCAGGCCATATGTCGATATGGTCAAGCCGGGCAACGATGCAGACGACCGTCCTGGCCGCAACCCGAGTGGGACGGGGCGCTCTGGGCGCATCTCTTTGTCGGGAGCCCTCGCAATATCGACATATTGCTTCGGGCTC
>DATFWO010000262.1:0-19677 GCA_035259205.1 Burkholderiales bacterium
CGTCTTCGACGAAGCTCGCGAAATCGATCCCGCCATTCTTGTCCGCATAGGCCTTGAAGCTGGCGAAGTAGCCGATAGGCGCGTCCAGCCATACATAGAAGTACTTGCCCGGAGCGCCCGGGATCTCGAAGCCGAAGTACGGCGCGTCGCGCGAGATGTCCCAGTCGGCGAGCTTGTCTTCTCCGGCTTCGCCCAGCCATTCACGCACCTTGTTGACCGCCTCCGGCGGCATCCGGCGGGAACCGTCCGCGTTGGTGCTTTGGACCCATTGCCGCAGGAATGACACGGCCTTGAGGTCTGAAAGCTTGAAGAAGTAGTGCTCCGACCGCTTGCGCACCGGCACCGCCCCGGACACAGCAGAGTAGGGGTTCTTCAAATCGGTAGGCGCGTACGCGGATCCACAGACCTCGCAACTGTCGCCGTATTGATCCTTGGAGCCGCACTTCGGGCATTCGCCCTTGATGAAACGGTCCGGCAGGAACATCTGTTTGACCGGATCGTAGAACTGCTCGATCTCCCGGGTCGCGATCAGGTCCGCCTGCTTCAGTCGGGCATAAATCGACTCCGAGAGCAGCCGGTTTTCCGCGCTATGGGTCGAATGATAGTGATCGAACGCCACGCCGAAACCCGTGAAGTCGCGCAGGTGCTCGCCGTGCATCCGGTTGATCAGCTGCTCGGGCGTGACGCCTTCCTTCTCCGCGCGCAGCATGATCGGAGTTCCATGGGCGTCGTCGGCGCAGACAAAGTGCACTGTGTGGCCCTGCATCCGCTGAAAGCGCACCCAGATGTCCGCCTGGATATATCCGACCAGATGGCCGAGATGGATATCGCCATTAGCGTAAGGTAGAGCCGTCGTGACAAAGATGCGGCGCGGATCCATATGTGGTTAGGGAACCTTAAGGCCCTGAATTGTAACAAACAACTTATATGCACCGCGCTCTTACGCGGAGCCCGGGCAGGCGGTCTGCGGTAGAATCGCGGCCTGCACGAGGGCGCGGCCGCATACGAGCGAGGGGATGTTCCCCTTGTTCCCATAATTCAGAGGCTCTTGCGGGTGCCCGCAAAGCGGCCTCCAAGGAACTGTGATGGCGATTACCGAGCAGCAGGTTCAGGAGGCTCTCAAGGAGCTGACCGACCCGAATACCCGCAAGGACTACGTTTCCAGCAAGTCGGCGCGCAACATCAAGATCGAAGGCGACAGGGTAGCGGTGGATATCCTGCTGGGCTACCCGGCGAAGAGCCAGCTCGAGCCGATTCGACAGGAAGTCACCCACAAACTGAAATCCCTGCCCGGGGTGGGGCAGGTCCAGGCGAACGTGCAGATGAAGATCATCTCGCACGCGGTGCAGCGCGGCGTGAAGCTCGTTCCTGGCATCAAGAACATCGTCGCCATCGCGTCGGGCAAGGGCGGCGTGGGCAAGAGCACCACGGCGGTCAACCTGGCGCTCGCCCTCGCCGCCGAGGGCGCGAAGGTCGGCGTGCTCGATGCCGATATATACGGGCCTTCGCAGCCGATCATGCTCGGCATTCGCGGGCGCCCCGAATCGCGGGACGGCAAGAGCATAGAGCCGATGGAAGCTCACGGTATCCAGGCGATGTCGATCGGCTTCCTGATCGACACCGACACGCCCATGGTCTGGCGCGGGCCGATGGTCACCCAGGCCCTGGAGCAACTCCTGAACGAGACCAAGTGGCGCGAGATCGACTACCTGGTGGTGGATCTTCCGCCGGGCACCGGGGACATTCAGCTCACCCTGGCGCAGCGCGTGCCGGTAACCGGGGCGGTGATCGTTACGACGCCTCAGGACATCGCGCTGATCGATGCCCGGAAGGGCCTCAAGATGTTCGAGAAGGTGGGGGTGCCGATCCTCGGCATCGTCGAGAACATGTCGTTGCACGTCTGCTCCAAGTGCGGGCACGAGGAGCATATCTTCGGCGAAGGCGGTGCGGCGCGGATGAGCCGTGACTACAACGTCGAAGTGCTGGGATCGCTGCCGCTCGACGTGGCGATCCGGGAGCAAGCCGACTCCGGCCGACCGACCGTGATCGCCGATCCCGATGGGCGTGCTTCGCAGATCTACAAGCAGATCGCCCGCCGGGTGGCGGTCAAGATCGCCGAGAAGGCGCAGGACCATTCCGCGGCCTTCCCGAAGATCGTCGTGCAGAACACGTGAACGGTGAACGGTAGGGCCCGAAGCGCAGGCATTCCGGGACCCGCGGCGCCGGTAGCCGCTACCCATCCCCCATTGCAGATCACGCATCACCGCGCAGCATGAGCATCAAATCCGACCGCTGGATCCGTCGCATGGCGCTCGAACAGCGCCTGATAGAGCCGTTCGAGCCCAGCCAGATCAAGGAGGTCGCAGGCCGCAAGGTGGTGTCCTACGGCACCTCGAGCTACGGCTACGACATCCGCTGCTCGAATGAATTCAAGCTCTTCACCAACCTCAATACCACCATCGTCGACCCCAAGAACTTCGACCCGAATTCCTTCGTCGATCTGCGCAGCGACGTCTGCATCATCCCGCCCAACTCGTTCGCGCTGGCGCGCACGGTCGAGTATTTCCGGGTGCCGCGCAACGTCCTGATCCTCTGTCTCGGGAAGAGCACCTACGCCCGCTGCGGCATCATCGTGAACGTCACCCCCCTCGAGCCCGAGTGGGAGGGTTACGTGACTCTGGAGTTCTCGAACACTACGCCGCTCCCGGCCAAGATCTACGCCAACGAGGGCGTGGCGCAGGTCATCTTCCTGGAGGCTCAGGCGGATGACGTTTGCGAGACCTCTTACAAGGACCGGGGCGGCAAGTACCAGGGACAGACCGGCGTTACTCCGCCTAAAGTTTGACGGCTGGTTGCCGTAGAGACACATAATTCCCGCGCCGGTTCGAAATGTCGCGCATCGCTCGGACTTGCCCGCGCGCATCGGCGCGGTGAGGCCACAACTTCACGCGCTTCGTCGCCGCCGAAGACTGCATCGACTTTGTTTTGTGCGCTGCTCGACTGTCGCGGCGAAGACTCGCGTGCCGGAAATTTTCCGGAAAAGACGAAAAAACTCTTGATTCCTGGTACCGCAGCCATATAATTCGCGGAAGTTTGCAGTTTTTTGACGGTTTTCCGGTTAGTGGGGTTGTAATGACGTTGGCAACGAAGCGCCCCCTGCAGTGCAGCTCGACGGCGGTTGCGGTTGAACGGCCCGTTCCCGAATAGGTCTCGAGGAGAACGTTGATGGCCGTGCGCCCTGTCGCCATTGGAAAGCAGCAGCCGACACCGGAAACCGAACCACCTCAGCCACAAGTCTTCGACACGC
The DNA here is from genome assembly GCA_035259205.1 of Burkholderiales bacterium. Taxonomy (GTDB): domain Bacteria; phylum Pseudomonadota; class Gammaproteobacteria; order Burkholderiales; family SG8-41; genus SG8-41. The sequence goes on from DATFWO010000262.1 coordinate 3,308, forward strand.
ATCCCGAAGTCCGCCTGGACTTCAGCCACGTACGGGATGCGCTCAAAGAGGGCTACAGCAAGCCCTTCCTGCTGGTCGACACCAATATCGTCCGCAGCAAGTTTCGCCGCTTCAAGGCCGCGTTGCCGCGCGTCCATCCGCACTACGCGGTAAAGGCCAACCCGGATCCGCGGGTGGTGAAGACCCTGATCGAGGAGGGCGCCGGTTTCGAGATCGCCTCCATCGCCGAGCTCGACCTCTTGCTCGAGCTGGGGGTTGCGGCCGCCGAGGTTTATTTCAGCAATCCGATGAAGTCCCGGGCTTCTGTGGAGTATGCCGCCGCGAAGGGCGTGGAATGGTTTGTCGTGGACAGCGTCGAGGAGCTGCGCAAGGTCCACAGCATCAAGGCCGACGCCAAGCTCTACGTGCGGATCGAGGCGCCCAATGTAGGCAGCGACTGGCCGCTCTCAGGCAAGTTCGGTATGAAGGCGCAGGAAGTGGACGCCGTCGTAGCCGAGGCAGCGTCGCTCAAGGCCGATTTGGCGGGCGTCACCTTCCATGTCGGCTCCCAGTGCCGCAATACTGAGAATTGGCGGGTGGGCATCCAGGGGGCCAAGCGGGTGTTCAAGAAGATGCGGCTCGCGGGGCTGAAGCCGCGGCTTCTAAACATCGGGGGCGGCTATCCGGTGCGCCACGTAAAGCCCATTCCCTCGATCGAGAAGATCGCGGAGGTGGTGAACCACGCCCTCCGCGATGTCCCGCAAAGCGTACGGGTGATGGGGGAGCCCGGACGCTACCTCGTGTCGGACGCGGGCTATTTCGTCTGCCGCGTGGTCGGCACCGCAACCCGCTCCGGCAAGCGCTGGATGTACTGGGACGCCGGCGTATTCGGCGGCGTCATCGAGACTACCGAGGGACTGCGCTACGACATCCTCACCGACCGCCACGGCAAGCTCATTCCCTGGAATGTCGCGGGCCCGACCTGCGACTCGGTGGATGTCTGCATGCGCGATGAAATGTTCCCCGCGGACATGCAGGAGGACGATTTCATCTACATCGCCAACGCGGGCGCCTACACCACGGCCTACGCGAGCAATTTCAACGGTTTTCCTCTGCCCGACGTGCGGGTGATCTGAGCGGAGCGCAGCAGTCGACTGGAGAGCGGGCCGGGACCGGCCCGCTTTTTGTTTGTACTATCACTTCAGGGACTTTTTCAGCTTCTTCATCCATTCCTCGGCCCGGACCTCGGCCTGCCGGATCTCATCGGCGTTCAGGTCACTGCCCACCAACTTGAGGTGTTCCTCAGCTTTCTCGTCACCCTGCAGCGCAGCCACCTTGAGCCAGTAGTACGCCGATCGCACGTCTCTTTCGATGCCGCGCCCCTGGTAGTAGAGCATGCCCAGGTCGTGCTGTGCCTGAAGATGTCCGCGCTGCGCGGCCTGTTGGTACCAGCGCGCCGCCTGTGCGTAGTCCTGCTGCACGCCTTCTCCCAGCAGATACAAGGTCCCCAGGTCGTACTGCGCGCCGGGGTCGTTTGCTGCCGCGGCGAAGCTCCACCAGTGATGCGCGGCCACCGGATCCCTGGGGACGCCGTAGCCGCGCAAGTACATCAAGCCGACGGTGGTCTGGGCCCGCACGTCGCCCTGCTGGGCGAGTTTCAGATACCAGCGCACGGCTTCACTGAAGTTCTGCTCGACCCCGTTTCGGCCCAGGTAGTACGTCTCGGCGAGCTGCCGCGTGGCGCTCTTGTCGCCCGCTTCCGCACGGATCTTAAGTTCCTCGACATCAATCTGCGCGAATACGCTAGTGCAGACGAGCAAGAAGAGGACCCCTCGCAGCGTAAGTGAAATCTGTCGCCAGAATTTCATCGCAGGAAGTCTACTCTTGCGCGCAGATGCGGCTACAGCGCGCGCGGTCGGCGATCCATCCGCGATCGGACGCCGGAAGCAAGCCTCGCACAGCGAAGCTGCACCGTCCTGTCTTCACTTGTACCCGGCGCCCAGTAAGCGCTCGGACCGCCGGTGCGGTCGTGTAAAGAAACCACTACAGAAAGCGTCTCCAACTGTCAGAATTCTTTACTACTATTTTGACCGCACCGTGCAAGCGTCACCGAACCCGAAAACGCGCATATGCCGTTGATCGATATTGCCTATCTGAAATGGTCCCATGCCAGGTGGCCTCCCGACCCCCATTTATGACGTTCTTTGGTGTCGCAATTTTTCATGGCGCCGGCCTCTACTGGGGCGAAACCGCAGCGCTCTAGAGCCTTGAAGGATAACTATTTGTGTCAAATTTCTCGCTTCGCAGGGATCCTGGTTCAGTCGATGTCGTCAGGATTTTTTACAAAAGATGGTATGCTCCGTCCTATGTCGTTGATTTAATAGCGGGGTACGCATCTTGCTAAGAGTTGTGCATCATCACCCGGGGGGAACGAGTCACAATCGGGAGAAATGAATGAAGCTTAGGACCAACTTGATATCGGCGTTAGTGCTTTTGTCCGGCGCCGGGTTTTCGGTAAACGCCATGGCGGGCTGTCCGGGGGTGCTGACGCTTCCCGTCGCTACGACGGGGAACACGGTGTCGTTCGGCGACGCCTTGGCTTATTCGCTGCCCATACTCGGACTCAGCGTTCAATCTTCGCCCGGCCAGATCGACGACTGTATCGTGGTCGCCACGGGGTCGAACGGCCAGCCGATCAATACGAATTTTGCGGGGATGAATAACGCTTTCCAGACCCCTAGCGGTACCGGCGGATCGCCCTGGTTCCGGACGGGGAGCGCGGTGTCACCGGACCCTGGCACACCGGGCGCCCCTTTCGCTGGGGACAGCCCCAATACCTGGGATACCACGATAGCCGCGCTCAAGACGTTCCTTGCCGGCAACGACTTGGTCTTCTACTTCAACCATAACGAAGACAACTCCCAGAACGCGATTTCGCAGAACCTGGCGGTCTGGGCGCAGGTCAAGCTGTCGAACAGCGCGACTGGAGCCGCGCAGTTTTTCTATGCCACGTCGACGTTCGGCGCGCCAGGTCTGGAGAACTTCGGCACGCCCGGGGACCAGACGGCTCTCTATACCGGCCCCCAGACCGCTGCCACCTGCCAGTGGCCGAGCGGCCCCGATTGCGCGTCGCAGCCCAACGGTACGGCGAACTTCCCGACCGGTGGAATATTGACCAGCGGCGCCATTGTCCCCGGCACCGCCTCCTTCATGATCAATGCCCAGGGACAGATTTGCTTGAGCGGGCCCGTCGGGGCTGTTGGCAGCGTCCCAGTTCCGTGCAGCGGTCCTCACGTTGGCAACCCGATCAATGAAAACCTGGGCGCAAACGAGGTAGCCAATGCCATTGTGTTTCCGGAGATCAATGCGATACTGAGAGGGCCGAACCCTCTTGGCTTCGACACCTTGAGCATCGATCTGCGCATGGGTTGCGATCCGACTACGCGCAACGTTACCGCTGCGGGTTTACCCCTCCCTGGCGGTGATAGCTTTGGAACGGGATGCCCGCTCGGCCTTAGCGAGAATAACGGCTTCGAACAGGTATTCATCGGACAGCTGAACCCGACCCTGTGCGTCGGCCCCAACTGCGCCAATGTTCCCGAACCCGGGATGCTGGCCCTTTTGGGCGTGGGCTTGCTTGCCGCGTTTGCAGGGGGGATGGGGCGCCGGAAGATTTGAGCCGTTCGCACCGTTCGTGAAAGCCCCCGGTGATCCGGGGGCTTTTTGTTTGTACATGTCGTGTGGCCCGCCCGGGTTACCAATTTACGGGGTAGCGCGTTAGACTTGCGAGCCTGTCCCAATGAGCTCTCCCCATCATGGCCATTAGTCCGGGAAGACTGGCGTCGCTCGTCGTCCTGACGGCGATAGTGCTACTCGCAGGCTGCACGGAAGAGGATCCGCGGGGCCTGCTTGCCCAAGGCAAGCAGGCCAGGGAAAAGGGCGATAACAAAGCGGCCTTCATTTACCTCAGCAACGCGCTGAAACTGGATCCCGATATGGCGGAGGCACGCTATCTGCTGGGTCTAGTCCAGAGCGACGCGGGCGACCAGCTCTCCGCCGAGAAGGAATTCAGAAAGGCGCTCGAGCTCGGCTTCGACCCCGCGAAGGTGCGTGCGCCGCTGGCGTGGACGCTGTTGGTGCAGGGGCAGTACCAGAAAGCGCTGGATGAGACCAAATCCGCACCCGAATCGGCCGAGGTGCTCAGCGTTCGCGGCCGGGCCCAGTTGAGCCTTGGAGATTTCAAGGGGGCGGCGAGCTCGTTCGATCGCGCGCTCGAGCTCGAGCCCCAGTACGCCCCCGCGATGCTGGGCCAGGTGCGGCTTGCCGTGGCCGAGCGGAACCTGGACCGGGCGGCCGGGCTCGTGGACAGCGTCCTGAAAAGAAATCCGAAGAACCTGGATGCGTGGCTCGTTTCGGGCGAGCTGCAGTACCTGCAAGGCAACAACGACAAGGCGGTAGCCGCCTATAGCCAGGCGCTGCAGCTGCAACCCCTGCAGTTCACCGCGCATCTGCGCCGCGCATCGGTCCTCGCAGACAGCGGGAAATTCGACGCCGCTCAGGCCGATATCGATGCCGCACGCAAGATCGCTCCGGATGCCCCCAGTATCCTGGGCTACACGCAGGCGCTCCTTTATTTTCGCAAGGGCGATCCCAAGCGGGCGCTGGAAAGCCTGCAAAAAGTGCTGGCCGTCGCGCCGGATCACATGCCGAGCGTCCTGCTGGCGGGCTTGTCGCATTATGCGTTGAACGCCCTGGCCCAGGCCGAGCGCCACGTAAAGCAGTTTCTCGATCGCAGCCCGAACAGCCTTTTTGCCCGCAAGCTGCTGGTCACGATTCTGCTGAAGGAGAAGCAGGGCAAGCGTGCCCTGGAAACGATCCAGCCTGCGCTTGATGCAAAGCAAGAGGACGTGCAGGTGCTGGCCCAGGCAGGGGAAGCGTACATGCAGGTTGGGCAGTTCGCGAAAGCTGCGGAATATCTGCAGCGGGCGGCAAGCATGGCGCAAACGGACGCAGGGCTGCGCACGAAGCTCGGCGTGAGCGCGCTCGCCGCCGGAGAAACCGAGCGCGCGGTCGCCGATCTCGAGTCTGCGGCCAAGCTCGATCAGAAGCAGGCCGATGCCGATGCCCTGCTCGTAATGATCCACATCGGCAAGAAGGAATACGACAAGGCTCTGGCAGCCGCGCTCAAGCTCGAAAAAAAACAGCCCAATAATCCCCTGACCTACGACCTGCTGGGCGGGGCTTACCTGGGGCTCAAGGACCAGAACAACGCCCGGAAGAGCTTCGAGCGAGCGCTGAGCTTGCAACCGGATTACACGCCCGCCGCGATGATGCTGTCACATCTCGACCTGGAGGCCAAGGATCCCGACGGCGCGCGCAAGCGGCTCAAGTCCGTCCTGGAAAAGAATCCCGCGGACGTCCAGGCGATGATCGGCATGGCCAGCGTCGAGCGGGCGACGCGCAAGGGCGGCGAATATGCCGCCTGGCTCGAAAAGGCCCGCAGCGCCGATTCGACCGCCCTGGCGCCGCGTCTGCTGCTCGTGCGCTACTACCTGGACACGAACAAGGCAGCCCAGGCGCTTGCGGTTGCGGTCGAGACCAAGGGCATCTATCCGAAGCACCCGGACGTCCTCACCGCGCTGGGCGAAGCGCAAACCGTCACCAACGACAAGGCCGGCGCAATTGCGACTTATGCCAGCCTCGTCAGCGTGGTGCCGCAGTCTCCTTTGGCGCATTTCCAGCTGGCCAAGGCCTATCTGGCAAGCGAGAACTACGCCGCCGCGACGGACTGGCTCAACAAGGCGCTCAAGCTGAAGCCCGACTACGTCGACGCCGAGGCGGTCCTGGTATTTCTCGAGATGCGCGCCGGCAGAAACAGCGAAGCGGTCAAGCTGGCCCAGCAGATTCAACGCCACGATCCGAAGCTCCCGGTCGGCTACGCGCTCGAAGGAGATGGCTGGATGGCGCAACGGAAGTTCGAGCCGGCGCAGCGGGCGTACGAGAAAGCTTTCGCCCTGCGCCAGAGCGCTCCCTTGGCGGTGAAGCTGCATGCGGCTACGAGCCGGGCGGGCAAGGCCCAGGAAGCCGACGCCAAGCTGGCCCAATGGATGCAGAAGAACCAGCTGGACACGCCATCCCGCCTGTATCTGGCCGACACTTACGCCGGCACGGGCAGGAACCAGATGGCAATCCAGCAGTACGAGGCGATACTCCAGACGGATCCCAAGAACCTTGTCGCCACCAGCAATCTGGGCACCATGTACTGGAAGGAGAAGGATCCACGGGCCCTGGAGTACTTCGAGCGCAGCTACAAGCTGAAGCCCGACAGCGTCCCCATCAACCACGGTCTGGGTTGGATCCTGGTCGAGCAGGGTGAGCTAAAGCGAGGCACCGCGCTGTTACGCCAGGCGGCCGGGTGGTCTCCCTACGATACCGAGATTCGCTACCATCTCGCAGCAGCGTTGGCCAAGTCCGGAGAGAAGTTGCAGGCGCGCCGCGAGCTGGAGGAGCTGCTCGCGAACAACCGGGACTTCCCGCGCAAGGAGGAGGCGCGAGCGCTGTTAAAGCAGTTGTAGGCCTCCGCAGGCCTCACTGCGCCTGGTGCCGGACGCGTTCGAGTATCGCGTGCCGGTAGGCATAGGGATGGCGGCTGTCGGCTGAGTGCGTTCCTGATTCGATTTCCCGCCATTGGGCTGCGTGGAATTCCGGCATGAAGGTATCCCCTGCCACCTCGGCTTCTACCGTCGTCAGATAGAGGCGGTCCGCCAGCGGCAGGGCGGCCCGGAACAGCTCGGAGCCGCCGATGACGAAGATTTCCGTGTCGCCCGCGCAGGCGGCAATTGCGCGTTCCAGCGAATCGGCCACCAGCGCCCCGGGCACGCCGTAGCCGGACCGGCGCGAGACGACGACCATCGAGCGGCCCGGCAGCTGCCGGCCGATCGATTCCCAAGTCTTGCGGCCCATGATGATGTGGTGCCCCATGGTGACCTTCTTGAACAGCTTCAATTCGTCGGGAAGGTGCCACGGGATCCTGCCGTTAACACCGATCGCGCGGTTCCTGGCCATCGCCACGATGAGCGAAAGGCGTGATGGGTGATCGGGGATGGGTGACGCGCCGGCTTGCGCGCCGCGCGGGTTATTCCCGTCGCTCGTCACTCGGCCCTCGACGCTCGTCTTCAGACCGCCACCGGGGCCCTGATCGCCGGGTGGGGATCGTAGTTCTCGAGAGTGAAGTCCTCGTACCGGAAAGCAAAGAGGTCCTTGATCGCCGGGTTGAGGCGCATCGTCGGCAGCCGGCGCGGACTCCGCGAGAGCTGCTCGCGCGCCTGTTCGAGATGGTTCAGGTAGAGATGCGTATCGCCGAACGTGTGGACGAAATCGCCCGGCTTGAGCCCGGATACCTGCGCGACCATCATCGTGAGCAGCGCATAGGAAGCCATGTTGAAGGGAACGCCCAGGAACAGATCGGCGCTGCGCTGGTAGAGCTGGCAGGAAAGACGGCCGCCGGCGACGTAGAACTGGAAGAGCGCATGGCAGGGCAGCAGCGCCATCCTGTCGAGGTCCCCGACGTTCCACGAGGAAACGATGAGCCGCCGGGAGTCGGGATTTTTCCTGATCTGTTCGAGCACCTGCACGATCTGGTCGATATGGCGTCCATCGGCGGCCGGCCACGAGCGCCATTGACGGCCGTAGACCGGTCCCAGGTTGCCGTCGCTATCCGCCCATTCGTCCCAGATCGAGACCCCGTGATCCTTGAGGTAACGGGTGTTCGTGTCGCCCTTGAGGAACCACAGCAGCTCGTAGATGATGGATTTCAGGTGTACCTTCTTGGTGGTGAGCAGCGGGAACCCGGCGTCGAGGTCGAACCGGAGTTGCGCGCCGAAGATGGAGAGCGTGCCCGTGCCCGTGCGGTCGGTCTTGCGGGAGCCGCGCTCCAGTACCTGCCGCATGAGGTCGAGATAGGGTTGCATGGAATCGAAATCCGGGCGTCAGCCTGCCCTGATTCTAGTTGATCTCGCTGCGATACGGTTTCTTCAGCCCGAAGCGGATCTCTCCGCCCTTCATGCTTAGACGGATGTTTCCGGGCCCGCCCGGGAGCAGCACAGCCGCCGCCTGCGGCGCGCCTCCGGGCTGCACGAGCAGGTAGGACTGCGTCGCGTCGCCGCGCGTGTTGAGTGTGACGATCTCCTGGGCGTGCACTACGGGAACGATGATGCCGAGCGCGGCGAGCAGTAGAGACCTCATGCGTCCTCGCGCCGATGAGCGCGTCGCTATAATAGCCGGCCTGTCGACAATAAGCGACAAAGTCTGATGCTAGCGAATCTCGAGCAGTCCGCGGCGCCTGCCGGAGCCTTGCAGCTCGAAGGCGCGAGTCACGTGTTGATGGTGTTGTCCGGAGCGTCCACCCTGCAGACGACGGGACGCGTGCCGTTCAAGGAGACACTGGTCGCTGCGCTCGCCCGGCGCAAGAAGAAGCCGGAAGAGCTCGCCAAGTCTCCGGTAGCGACCGATTTGCCGCAGGGCGGGCTCGCCGCCTGGATAGTGCTCGACTCGGCGAAATCCGCATTCGAGCAGCAAACACTCGTGCGCAAGGCTCTGGCGCTGCTGAACGCGGAGAAACCCCGGACCCTGGATATCGCCGTATTCGGCACGACGGCCGAGCGCCGCAAGGCCGCCGGAGTGGCGATCTTTGCCGCCTGGGTGAACGGAGCACGCCTGCCCGAGCGGAAGAAGGAGCCCGATGGTGCCGAGCTGGGGACGATTCGGCTTTTCGGCTACAGCTCGCCCGACGGTTTTGCGGCGGAGCGCGCAACCGCACAGGGGAACATCCTGTGCCGCGAGCTCACCGTGCTGCCGCCGAACGAGTTGACGCCCGCCACCTACCGGCAGCGTATCCGGGAGGTCGCGAGGAAATGGCGATGGCGATTGGAGGAGTACGACATGAAGCGCCTGCGCAAGCTGCAGGCGGGCGCGTTCGTTGCCGTGGCCCGGGGCAGCGCCGAGGAAGATGCGGCGATCGTGCATCTTCGCTATCGGCATCCGAAAGCGCGCAAGACCGTGGCGCTGGTGGGAAAGGGAATCTGCTTCGACACCGGAGGGCACAATCTGAAGCCCGCGCGCTACATGCAGGGCATGCACGAGGACATGAACGGTTCGGCGGTCGCGCTCGGCATCCTGCTTGCCGCGACGCAGGCGAAAGTGCCGGTGAATCTCGATTGCTGGATGGCGATCGCGCAGAACAGCATCAGCCCGCGCGCCTACAGGCAAAACGAGATCGTCACCGCCCTCAACGGAACGACCATCGAGGTGGTTCATACCGACGCCGAAGGGCGCATGGTGCTGGCCGATGCGCTGACGCTCGCCGCACGCGGCAAGCCCGATCTGATCGTCGACTTCGCGACGCTCACCGGCAGCATGCACGTCGCCCTCGGCGATCGCTACAGCGGCATCTTCGCGACGAGCGATGGTTTGGCGCGTGCGGCAATCGCAGCAGGGCAGGCGAGCGGCGAGCGCGTGTGCCTGTTCCCCCAGGATGAAGACTACGATGCGGCGCTCGAAAGCGGGATTGCAGACGTCAAGCAGTGCACCCTGGAAGGCGGAGCCGACCACATACTTGCGGCGAGGCTGCTGCAGCGTTTTACCGAGAAGCGCCCCTGGATCCACATGGATCTGTCGGCCTCGAGCTGTAAGGGTGGTCTCGGGGCGGTGGGGACCGAGGTCACCGGTTTTGGCGTGGCGTGGGGCATGGCGCTGCTGAAGACGGGGCTGAAGGCCCCGGCTGTCGCAGCCAAATAAGAGCAGTCTGGGCTCGACCGAATCGAGCGCTTCACGTTTTTGCTCGACCGGCAAGCAACCTTGGGCATCCGCGCCGACGAGCTTGCGTTTATCATACGCAGCAAGGCCGCGGGGATCGGGAGGGGATGACATGACTGAGCCCAACCAGTTCGCGCTTCTGGGCGAGCGCCGGTTTTTCCCGTTCTTCATGACGCAGTTCCTCGGCGCGTTCAACGACAACGTCTACAAGAACGCGCTCGTGATCCTGCTGGCGTTTCACGCGGCGAGCCTCACCACGATCAGCTCGGGCACGCTGGTCAATGCTTGCGCCGGGTTGTTCATCCTCCCGTTCTTCCTCTTCTCCGCGACTGCGGGTCAGCTCGCGGACAAGTACGAGAAGTCGCGCATCATCCGGCTGGTCAAACTGTTCGAGATCGGCATCATGATCGTGGGCGCGATCGGTTTCGTCACGCAACACCTTGCTTTGCTGCTGCTCGCGTTGTTCGGGATGGGGGCCCATTCGACGATGTTCGGACCAGTGAAGTACGCGATCCTGCCGCAGCAGCTGAAGCCGGAAGAGCTGGTTGGCGGCAACGGGCTCATCGAGATGGGGACCTTCGTGGCGATACTGCTGGGCACCATACTCGGGGGCGTGCTGATCGCCGTGCGGAGCGGCGGCGTGGTGTGGGTGTCGGTGACGACGATCGTGATCGCCGTCCTCGGCTATCTGGCGAGCCGTCAGGTGCCGCTTTCTCCGGCGCCGTCTCCGGAGCTCCGGATCAACTGGAATCCCGTTACGGAAACATGGCGCAACCTCGGGTTCCTGCGCGGGAACCGCACCGTCTTCCTGTCGATACTGGGGATCTCCTGGTTCTGGTTCTACGGGGCGACTTTTCTGTCCCAGTTTCCGAATTACACCAAGGACGTCCTGGGCGGCAACGAGCACGTCGTGACCTTGCTCCTGGCCGTCTTTTCGATCGGCATCGGCATCGGGTCGCTGCTCTGCGAGCGGCTCTCCGGCCACAAGGTCGAGATCGGGCTGGTGCCGTTCGGTTCGATCGGTCTCACGCTCTTTGCGGTCGATCTCTATTTCGCGACGCCGGCGCTCACCCCCGGCGCCTCCGTGGGGGCCGCGCAATTCCTGCTGGCGCCCGCTCACTGGCGCGTGCTGACGGACCTCTTGCTGATCGGCGTCTTCGGGGGCTTCTACATCGTTCCGCTTTACGCGTTGATACAGATCCGCAGCGAGCCCGGACACCGCTCGCGCGTGATCGCCGGCAACAACATCCTCAACGCGCTGTTCATGGTCGGCTCCGCGATGCTGGCGATCGGCCTGCTCCAGGCGGGACTCACGATTCCGCAGCTGTTCCTGGCCACCGCGCTCTTCAATGCGGCGGTCGCGGTCTATATCTACACGCTGGTGCCGGAATTCCTCATGCGGTTCCTGGTGTGGCTGCTGGTCCATACGGTATATCGGCTCGAGAAGAGCGGGCTCGACAACATTCCGGAAGAGGGCTCTGCGGTCCTCGTGTGCAACCACGTAAGCTTCGTCGATGCCCTGATCATCGCCGCGGCCTGCCGCCGCCCGATCCGCTTCGTGATGGATCACAACATCTTCCGGGTGCCCGTGCTTAACTTCGTCTTCCGGACCGGGCGGGCGATTCCGATTGCATCCGCCAGAGACAACCCGGCGCTCCTCGAAAAGGCGTACGACGAAATCGCGAATGCGCTCGAGCGCGGCGATCTGGTTGCGATTTTTCCGGAAGGAAGGATCACCGATAGCGGTGAAATGTACCCGTTCCGGGCCGGGGTGAAGCGCATCGTCGAGCGGAGTCCTGTGCCGGTGGTGCCGATGGCCCTGCGCGGGCTGTGGGGCAGCTTCTTCAGCCGGAAGGGCGGGGCGGCGATGACGCGGCCATTCGGCCGCGGCGTGTTCTCGAAGATCGCGCTTGCCGTGGGCTCCGCGGTGCCGGCCCACCAGGTGACGCCCGAACGCCTTCAGGCGCAGGTGCTGACGTTACGGGGCGACTGGAGGTAGCGGCCGGAGAGATAGAGGGGGGATGCCATGTGGTTTATCGGAATGATCGTCGGGGCGATCATCGGCGCCATCGGCGACACGGAAGGGGTGCTCGTGGGAGCCGTCGTCGGCGCCATCGTGGGAGCGATGATCTCCAGTCAGCGCAAGACAGGGGGTGGCGAGCGGTTGAAGGCTGTCGAGGATGCCCTCGCGCAGCTCCAGCAGCGGGTCCTGGCCTTGGAGGGCGGCATATCCCGAACGGACGTTTCTGCTCCAGGCGAAGCGCCCGCCGTGAAAAGCGGTCCTCCTGCGGAGGCGCCGTCCGCCACCGTCGACGCTGCCGAGCCGCCCGCTCCATTACCAGCGACGGCCGCCGCGTACGAGGTGGCGGATTCCCATGCTGCGCCCGGACCAGCCCCAACAGAGGTAACGGCGGGAGCGTCCGGCGCGCCTGCCATGGACGAGCCTGAGGCACCGGTTTCGGATCTACCGTCGCCCCCTGTACCGGGGAAGCCGTGGGGATTTCCGCAGGACATCGTCTCGCGGTGGCTCTTCGGCGGCAACACTCTGGTCCGTGTCGGCATCGTGGTGCTTTTCATCGGCGTCGCGTTCCTGCTCAAGTATGCGGCCGAACGCGAGTTGCTGCCGATCGAGCTGCGGCTTGCGGCGGTGGCCCTCGGAGGCGTGGCGCTGCTCGTAGTGGGCTGGCGGTTGCGCTTGGCGCGCCCGGGCTATGCGTTGATGCTGCAGGGCGGCGGCGTCGGCATTCTGTACCTCACCGTGTTCGCGGCCTTGCGACTCTACAAGATGCTGCCGACGGAGCTTGCGTTTGCGCTGCTCGCCGGGATCGCGGTGTTCTCGGCGGTACTCGCGGTTGTCCAGGATTCGCGCTCGCTGGCCATCACCGGAGCGGCCGGTGGATTCCTGGCGCCCATCCTCGCTTCCACCGGCGGCGGCAGCCACGTGGCGCTGTTCAGTTTCTATGCGGTGTTGAACGCCGGCATCCTCGGCATCGCCTATTTCAAGGCGTGGCGCGAGCTCAACCTGGTCGGATTCGCGTTCACGTTCGTGATCGGCCTGCTGTGGGGCGTGAATTTTTACCGCCCCGAGCTGTTCGGGAGCACGGAGCCGTTTCTGGTGCTGTTTTTCGCGTTCTACGTCGCAATTGCAGTGCTGTTCGCCCTGCGCCGGGCTCCGCAGCTCGTGCACTACGTGGATGGCACGCTCGTATTCGGCACGCCGCTCGTCGCCTTCGGATTGCAGGCCGCACTGGTTCGCGATCTGGAGTTCGGCTCCGCCTGGAGCGCTTTCGCGCTGGCGGCCTTCTACCTCGGTCTCGCAACCATCCTCCACGCACGCAAGCGCGACACGTTGCGGCTCCTGGTCGAGTCGTTTCTCGCGCTGGGCGTGGGCTTTGCGACCCTCGCCGTGCCGCTGGCCTTCGATGGCCGCTGGACTTCCGCGGCATGGGCGGTGGAGGGTGCGGCCGCCCTGTGGGCCGGGGTGCGGCAGAACCGCATACTCCCGCGGGCCTTCGGGATGCTTCTGCAGCTCGCCGCCGGATTTTCGTTTCTGGCCGCGGCGGAAAAGCCGGCCGGCGCGATGCCCGTTCTGAACAGCCTGTATCTCGGCTGCGTGATGATCAGCATCGCCGGCTTGTTCTGCAGCTACTATATCGAGCGCAGCCGGGAACGGGTGCGCGAAAACGAGATCCTGGCGGGACAGCTGTTGTTTGTCTGGGGCGCGCTCTGGTGGTTCGGGGGCGGGCTGTTCGAAATCCATCGCCACGTCTCCGCCGCGTGGACGTGGCTTGCACAGCTGCTCTTTTTCGCCGGCTCGTGCGCTGCGTTCCATTTGTCGTGGGTCCGGCTGGAGTGGAATATCGCGCGGTTTGCCGCGCTCGCGCTCCTGCCTCTGATGGTCCTCACTTTGCCCGAAATGGGCCTCGCCCATGGCCCGTCTACGTCGGTGCATCCCTTTGTAAGTCACGCCTATCTCGGCTGGGCGCTGGGTTTTGGCGTTCATCTGTGGATCCTGCGCACACACGAAGGACGTGACGAGCCGTGGCCGGACTGGCTGCATGCGGCTGGATTCTGGTTGCTCGCGGTGGTCCTCTCGTGGGAAGTCGGCTGGCAGATCGATCGCTACGTCGCCGGTCGGCACGTCTGGCCTCTCGTCGCGTGGGCGATCGTCCCCGGCTTTTTGATCGCGTTGTTTGCAGGCCGCGGCGATCGCCTCGGCTGGCCGGTGAGTGCCCACCGCCATGCCTATCTTTACGCAGGGGCATTGCCGCTCGCGGTATTTCTGCTGGCATGGGTCGTCTTCGCCAACCTCACGAGCGACGGCAGTCCCGATCCGCTGCCCTATGTGCCCCTGCTCAATCCACTCGACGTGGCGCAAGCTGGAGCGCTGTTGGCGGTCGCCGTGTGGTATGTGGGCGTTAAACGACTCGAGTTGCCCGGAGCGCGACTGCCCGCGCCCGCGACGGCGATCGGGCTGCTCGGTGCCGTGCTGTTCATCGCGTTGAATGGCATTCTGCTGCGCACGCTGCATCACTACGCCGGCGTGCCGTTTCAACTTGATGCGATGCTGCGCTCGGTGCTTGTTCAGTCTGCTTTCTCGTTGTTCTGGAGCCTGCTCGCGCTCGCGGCCATGGTGATCGCCACGCGGCGCGCCATGCGCGCGTTGTGGGTCGTCGGCGCCGCGCTGCTCGGCGTGGTCGTCGTGAAGCTGTTCCTGATCGACCTGTCGAACTCCGGCACCGTGGAGCGCGTCGTTTCGTTCATCGGCGTAGGCATACTCGTCATCGTGATCGGATACTTCGCGCCGGTGCCACCCAGGTCGGAGGAGAAGACAGCATGAATCGGCTGATTTCGTGTTTGTGGTTGCTCGCGGCAGGCGCAGCGGCGGCTGCAGAGCGACCGGGTGATTTCGCGTATGGCGCTCAACTCGAGGCGGACGGAAGGGAAGCGCTGTATGAGCTTGTGCTGCCGGCGATGGTCTATCGGTCTGTGGCGCAGCCCGACTTGCGCGACGTCAGGGTGTTCAACGGCGGCGGCGAAGTCGTGCCCTACGCCTGGCGCAGCCGGCGGACCGGGAGCGTAGAACCGGCTGCGACGGTTGCGCTTACGCTGTTCCCGCTCAAGGCAGCGCCCGGCGTTGCCGTCGACGGACTTGCAGTCACGGTGAGCCGGGCTGCCAGCGGCGCGACCACGGTTCAGGTCACGTCGACCGGGCCGAACGGCGGCGCCGAGAAACGAACGGTGGGCTATCTCGTCGATCTCACGGGGCTCGAGCGCGCACTGCGCGCAATCGAGCTCGACTGGAAGACCGGCGCAGACGGCTTTGCTGGAAAGCTCCGGGTGGACGGGAGCGACGATCTTGGTTCCTGGCGCACCCTTGCGGGGGAAGCGCCTCTGGTCGACCTGGAGGTTGCGGGCCAGCGTCTGCACCAGAAGCGCGTGGAGCTGCCGCAACAACAAGTGAAGTATCTGCGCCTGTCCTGGGTACAGCCGGGCACGGCGGCGCCGGAGCTCACGTCTGCCAGGGCGGAGCTCGTGGAAAAAACTGTGGATGCGCCGCGGGAGTGGGCTGTGGTCGAGTCCGGCAAGGGCGAGAAGCAAGGAGAATATGTCTTCGATCTGCGGGGCTATTTTCCGGTCGACCGCATACGCATCAAGCTGCCGGAGCAGAACACCGTCGTGCAGATGGAGGTTCTCGCGCGCACGAGGACCGACCAGCCATGGCGTCAGGTCGCGCGCGCAGTCGCTTATCGATTGCGGCATGGTGACAGCGAAATCACCAGCCCGGACCTCGCGGTCGGTGCCGTAACGGACCGGTACTGGCTCCTGCGCGTCGACCAGCGCGGGGGCGGAATCGGCGCAGGAGCGCCGAAACTGGAAATAGGATGGGTGCCGCACCGGCTGGTATTCGCGGCGCGCGGCTCGCCGCCCTTCCAGCTCGCTTATGGAAGGCGCGATGCGCAGCCGGCGGCCTACTCGATCGAGACCCTTATTCCCGGCTACCGTGAAGAATCGGGCGAGCGGATACGCGCCGCGAAAGCGGGGACACAGCAAAAAGTGAACGTGCAGAGCGCGCAAGCTCTTGTGGAGACGGAGCTCGGTGGCGAAACGCAGCGCCGGGAAGCCGTTGACTGGAAGCGCTGGAGCCTGTGGGGCGCGCTCGGTTTGGGGGTTCTGATTCTGGGTGTGATGGCATGGCGGCTCGTGAAGCAACTCGACAAGCCCCCCGCGCCTTCCCCGCCGGACGGGACGCCAAAGAGCGGCTAGATCCGGCGCGGGAATGGACGCAACGCGATGCGGATGACATCTAGGTTCTAGTCAACCGCGGCCACGGCTCTTGTCCCACACGTAGCGTGCGGCCCGCTGCCAGCGGTTCTGCGGCTGCGCGAGCTTGTTGTGCTGCTTACCCGCCGCCTGATTCCGCTGGTAGCCTTGCCCCGCACGCCCGTGCGGCGTGCCCGGTCCCTTGACCTTATCCGGACTCGGCTTTTTCGCCATGCTTTCGAAACGGTGTCGGAGGTCGATATGTTAGACTCATGCTGAAAATTTTTCGACGCCGCGCTGGATTTGCGGCTCGG
>DATFWO010000263.1:0-19817 GCA_035259205.1 Burkholderiales bacterium
CCCCGTCCCACTCGGGTTGCGGCCAGGACGGTCGTCTGCATCGTTGCCCGGCTTGACCATATCGACATATGGCCTGCGCCGTGCGCCTCGCATACGGTCCGTCCTGGCCACAACGCATCACGCGCCTATCATTGAGATAGGTTCTAAAAGCGCCCGCAGTCCATCACTACAGTCTGGCCGGTGACGCTGTCGCTGCGGCAGAAGGTGACGAGCTGCTCGGCCACGTCGTCCTTGTTCACCGCATGGCGCAACAGCGTGATGTCGGGAACGGTGGCGACGTATTCGGCCGGCCGGTTGGCGCTCATGCGCGTGCCTTCCATGAAGCCGGGGGCGACGCAGTTCACGGTAACGGCCGGGGCCAGGGCCACGGCCATGCACTTGGTAAGGTGGATCATCCCGGCCTTGGATACGGCGTAGGCGATGCTGCTCCCGCGAGGGGCGACACCCGCCCCCGAGGAGATGTTGACGATGCGGCCCTGGCCCTGGGCCTTCATCAACGGCGCCACTGCCTTGATGCAATTGAATGGGCCGGTGAGATTGGTCGTGAGGATGTGATTCCAGAGCTCGTGCGTGAGGCCGTCCAGGTCGGAAAACGCAACCGTCTTGTTGAAGGCGGCGTCATTCACCAGGATATCGACCCTGCCGAACGCGGCCTTCGACTGCTCTACCATCCGCGCGACGGCAGCCCGATCGGTCACATCGGCCCGCACCGCTATCGCCCCCACCCCCAGCTTGGACAGCTCCTCCGCCACGCCCTTCGCCTTGGCCTCCGACTCCGCGTAGTTCACCGCTACGTTTACGCCGTTCAGCGCCAGCGCCCGGCAGATGCGCTGTCCCAGTCCGCCGCTGCCGCCGGTGACAATGGCTGCACAACCTTTGAGTTCCATTGTGTGGTCTTCATTCCGTACGTTGTCCATGCATGGTATTCGCTGGGATCGCCGGTGACCAGCGACGACACGACTGCCGCGCTCCCGACGTCGCGCGGGACGCCGGATGCGCACACGCAGGAAGTGAAGGGTTCTGTATGATGATGGCGGACCATCGTCGGAGCGCACAACGAAACGAGGGGATTGCCCTCGCTGTCGCGCTTCCCCGATGCCGCTTCACATCGGGCGCATGTCTTCGGTCGACATGGGCTCGTGAAATTCCAGGAGAGCTGTGTCGGCTACCCGCTACCGGATCGGCATCGACGTCGGCGGCACCTTTACCGATCTCTATCTGCTCGATGAAGCGAGCGGCGCGGTAGCGCGCCACAAGCTGCTTTCGACGCCGGGCGAACCGCATCTTGCCCCGCTCGTCGGCATCCGCGAGATTCTCGCGCAGGTAGCGGCCTCCGGCCCGCAGGTCGCGTTTGTCGGTCTCGGCACGACGGTGATGACCAATGCGCTCCTCGAGCGCAAGGGCGCGGCCACGGGACTCATTACCACGATGGGCTTTCGCGACCTTCTGGAGATTGCCCGCCAGAAGCGCCCGCACACGTTCGATCCCTTCGTCTCCAAGCCCGAACCGCTGGTGCCGCGGCAGTTGCGGGCGGAGGTCGTCGAGCGCATGGCGGCCGACGGTTCGGTGCTCATTGCGCTCGACCACGACAGCGTCATCGCGGCGATCGACCGCATGCGCGAAGCCGGCGTCGAGTCCGTCGCCGTATGCCTGCTCAACGCGTACGCCAATCCGGCCCACGAGCGGGAGATAGCCCAGGCGTTGCGCGAGCGCTGGCCCGGCAGCCACGTCTCGATGTCCTCCGACGTGCTCCCGGAGTTCCGCGAGTACGAGCGGCTCTCGTCGACGGTGGTCAACGCCTACCTCATGCCGGCGACGCGCGACTATTTCCGCAACTTCGAAGCCGAGGTCGCGCGCCTCGGCATACCCGAGCCCCCGTTCATCATGAATTCCGGCGGCGGCATCATGACGCCGGATCGGGCGGGACAGCGCCCCATCGACACCCTTTTCTCGGGCCCGAGCGGAGGCGTGAGCGGAGCGGTGCACGTCGCCGTTCGCGCCGGCTACCGCAATATCATCACCTTCGACATGGGCGGCACCAGCACCGATGTCTGCCTGGTGCAGGACGGCAGGGCGCAGTTGAGCCATACCCGGATGATCAACGGCTGCCCGCTCAAGGCGGCTGCGCTCGACGTTCATACCGTCGGGGCGGGAGGCAGCAGCATCGCGGCGCTCGACGCCGGGGGTATGCTGCGGGTGGGGCCGGCGAGCGCGGGCGCGCGGCCGGGACCGGCGTGCTACGGGCATGGCGGCACGCGCCCGACGGTGACCGACGCCAACGTCGTGCTGGGACGGCTGAATCCGCGATTCCTGCTGGGCGGGGCGCTCAAGATCGATGCGGGGCGCTCGCGTGCCGCGATCGAGGCGCACATCGCGCAGCCCCGCAGCATCGACGTCGTGGACGCGGCGGCTTCCATCATCGCGGTGGCCGATGCCAACATGGCTCACGCCGTGCGCTTCGTGTCCGTGGAGCGCGGCCTCGACCCCGCCGATTTCATGCTGACCGCGTTCGGCGGCGCCGGACCGGTGCACGCGGCCTCGGTCGCACAGCAGCTTGGCGTGGCGGGCGTGCTGATCCCGCCGGGACCCGGCGTGCTGTGCGCCATGGGCGTGCTGGTCAACGACCTGCAGACCGACGTCAGCCGCACGCGTATCACGAGCGAGGGTGCCGCAGATTGTCGCGCCATCGTCGACGCGGCCTATCGCGAGCTCGAGGATCGAGCGCGATCGGTATTTGCGCGGGAGCAGCGTGACGGAGCGCGCGTCGAGCTGTCCCGCACCGCGGACGTGCGCTACATCGGGCAGAACCACGAGCTGACTGTCGAAGTGCCCGCAGGCGCGATCGACGAGACGACGCTCGCGATCGTGAAGGACAACTTTCACGCGGCGCATCGCGAGCTGTTCGGCTACGCTTCGCCGGAGCGGCAGCTCGAGCTGGTGACCTTCCGCGTGCGATCGCGCCTCGCTCGCGCCCGCCGCGAATTCGCCCGCGACGGCCTGCCCCAACGCACCGGCGGTCCTGCGCCGGTGTCCGGCCGCAAGGCCTATTTCACCGAAGCGGGCGGATACATCGACTGCCCGGTTTACGAGCGCGACGGCTTGCGCCCGGGCGACGCATTGACCGGGCCGGCCATCGTGGAGCAGATGGACTGCACGACGGTCATACCGCCGGATTTCAAAGGCACCGTCGATGCGTTTTCGAACCTCTTACTGACGCAAATGGGGAAGTGACAAGTGATCACGTCCTTGCGGCAATGGGACACGCACAACTCGAAGTGATCGCGGCGGCATTCGAGGCGGCGACGCACGAAATGGCTGCGAGTCTCGTGCGCACCGCCTTTTCGCCGAATATTAAGGAGCGCGCCGACTGCTCTACGGCCATTTGCGACGCCGACGGGCGCGCCTTGTCGTTGATGACCAACGCCCCGGCCCACCTCGGATCGACCTTGCGCCTGGTGCCTTCGATACTCAAGCGGTTCCCGCGCGCGACATTGCAGCCCGGCGATGCGTTCCTCGCGAACGATCCGTACATCGTCGGCGTCACGCACCTGAACGATTGCACGGTCGCCGCCCCGGTCTTCCACGATGGGCGTCTCGTTGCGTTCGCCGCGGCGGTGGCCCACCACTCGGACGTCGGCGGCCGCGTGCCTGGCAGCGAAGCGGGCGACAGCGTGAGCATCTTCCAGGAAGGCATACGCGTGCCGCCCGTGCAGATTTACGTCGGGGGCAGGCGGCGCGCCGACATCGTGGAGCTGTTCCTGCTCAACTCGCGCATGCCGCACTATAGCGAGGGCGACTTGATGGCGCAGATGGCGTCCTGCGCGCGCGGCACGGTCCGGGTGCAGGAGCTGTTCTCGAGATATGGCTACGAGACGATGCTGGCGCGCATAGCCGAGATGCTCGATGCGACCGAGCGGCGCGTGCGCAGCCGCATCCGGAGCGAGCTCAAGGAAGGCACGTACTCCGCCGTGGACTGGCTGGACGAGGACGGCGTGAGCGAGGCGCGGGTCAAGCTCGCCGTCACCCTCACGGTCAAGGACGGCCATCTGTCGCTCGACCTCTCGGAGTCCTCCCCGCAACTGGGCAGCGGCAAGAACGTGCCCCTCACGCACTCCTACGCGACCGCCTACTTCTGTCTCAAGTCGGTGGTAGACCCTTTCGTGCCGACCAACGAGGGACTGTATCGCACGGTCTCGGTCACCGCGCCCGAGGGACTTGTCGTCAATCCCGTGGCGCCGGCGGCGGTCAGCTCGCGGAACATGACCTCGATGATACTGGCAGAGGCGATCAACAACGCGCTGGGCCAGGCGGCGCCCTCGCGCGCCGTCGCCGCGGGCGGGCCGGGACAGGGGTGCATCAGCGCCGGCTGCGATCCGGCGAGCGGCCGTTACTTCATCAACTACGAAAACCTGGCCGGCGGACAGGGCGCGCGTTGCAGCGCCGACGGCATGGATGTCGTGATGATCAACATGACCAACACCTCGAACCTGCCGATCGAGGCGATGGAGGTCGAGTTTCCGGTGCGGATCGAGCGCTACGAGCTGATTCCCGATTCGGGCGGCGCGGGGCAATATCGCGGTGGCCTCGGGGTGCTGCGCGACATGCGGGTGCTCGCCGACCATGCGAGCGTTTCCCTGCGCAGCGCCCGCCAGCGATTTCCGGCACCCGGGCTCGCCGGCGGCCGGCCCGGCGGGCTCGGCGCGTTCATCCGCAACCCCGGAACGGGGACCATGTCTCGGCTCGGGCTGACCACGTCGGGGACGCCGCTTGCGAACGGGGACCTGCTGCGCGTGATGACTCCGGGCGGCGGCGGCTATGGCGACCCGAAGACCCGCGATCGCGCTGCGGTCAGGCGCGACCTGCTCGAAGGCAAGATCACGGAGCAGGCGGCGCGCGAACTTTATGGCTACGCCGGCGACGAGTGACCGGCGGTCATCACCTGTCGCGGGTCATACCGGCAAGCGCCAGGAATTCCGCGCGTGCATGTCGTTGACGATGTCGAACTTCACGCCGTTCGGATCGACGTACTTGCGCTGATCCTGCTGCTGGGCCTCCGCCGTGAGCTTGCCGTCCCGCACCTGCCCCCGGTTCGCAAAGCGCTTGGCGACGTTTTCCGCCTTGTCTGCGTAGACCGCGCCGCTCTTCTCGGCTTTTGCCGCAGCCTCGTCCACGTCGTCGGCGATGAAGCCGACGTGGTGCAAGCCGTTGTGGCCGAGCGCCTCGTGGCTCGTCTGGTTGTTGAGTATCGCCAGGCTGATTACGCCATCCGACAGCAGGATCGCGCTCACGGACTCCCGCACCCGCTTGAGTCCGAACGCCTGCTCGTAGAATCTTGCCGTCTCATCGGCGTTCGGCACGGCCATGGCTATGTGGCGCAATTTACTCATCTGCAGCTCCCTTGGTGTGAACGGCTGAACCGCCGAAGCTCGATTGTATCCCGCAGGGAGTGTCGCTGTATCTCCGGCCGATCCAGCGGCTGATAAGCCTCACGGGAGCAAGGGACTTCGGCCTTGTAGTCGGAGCGCCACACGAGCGCCTCAACGCCCGCTCGTCGATCAGTATGAAAGCCCATGCGCCTAACGGGGATACCGACTTGCACGGGAACTCGATTTTTAGGGCGCGGTCGCAAGGTTATATGCGTCAACAAACTGTTGTCGCATTTTTCACCAGGAGGTGACGCCATGGTGGTGAGCGAAGTGATGACTCGCGATGTCAAGATAGGATCGCCCGACGACGCACTGCAAAGAGCCGCGCAACTGATGGAGCAGAACGATTTTGGCATGCTGCCGATAGGCGAAAACGACCGGCTGGTCGGCATGTTGACCGACCGCGACATCGCGGTACGCGCGGTCGCCAAAGGCTTGTCGCCGCAGCAATGCAAGGTGCGGGAGGTCATGTCGGCTGACGTCAAGTATGTCTACGAAGACGAATCGATCGAACAGGCGGCCCGCAACATGAGCAAGCTGCAGGTCCGCCGCCTGCCCGTGCTGGACCGCAAGAAGCGCCTGGTCGGCATCATATCCCTGGGCGACCTCGCGCTCGAGAAGACGAAGCCTGCCGGCGAGGCATTGAAGGGGATCTCGCAGCACAGCTAGTTTGTCGCGACCGCGTCGGCGCTTGCCGCGGTCCGGAGCAAGTATCGATGCGCGCTGTCCAGCATGCATGTCCGTCAAGCGAGTACTCCGCGGGAGCGCTCGACGGCGTGCGCCGCAGCGCAGCCGCTTGCAGGGCCTGCGCGTTGTGGAAGAATGCTACGCAGACGGTGTTTGGCGAGGGCGCGCAGAGCGCGGCGCTAATGCTGGTCGGCGAGCAGCCCGGCGACCAGGAGGATCGCGCCGGGCGGCCTTTCGTGGGCCCCGCGGGACAGATGCTCGACCGCGCACTCGCCGACGCCGGAATCGATCGGCGCAAGGTCTACGTGACGAACGCGGTCAAGCATTTCAAGAACGAGCCGCGCGGCAAGCGCCGCATCCACAAGAAGCCGTCCGAGAGAGAGATCGAAGCGTGCGAGCAATGGCTCGCGCGCGAGATCGCCGTCGTGGGCCCGAAGCTGATCGTTGCGCTCGGCACGACCGCGGCACGCGCGGTGGTCGGACACCCCACGCCCATCGAGCGGAACCGCGGCAAACTAATGAAGCACTTGCCCCATACATCGCTCCTGATCACCGTGCATCCCTCCATGCTGCTGCGTCTGCCGCAGGAGTACAAGGCCGGCGCATACCGCCAGTTCGTGAAGGACCTGAAGCTCGCTGCGCCTTTTGTCGAGACCTAGGGATGGGTTCGCAGGTGCGGACGCTTATGGAGTAGGGCCGTGATAAGAAAATTGCGATCGGGCGGATATCGGCTTTATTCGCGCAAGAAGAACCCGAAGACGGGCAAGCGGCGCAATCTGGGAACCTTCAAGAGCCGCACTGCCGCCCGGAAGCACGAGCGCGCAGTGCAGTATTTCAAGAGCCACGGCTGAGCATGCCCTGCGGATATCAACGAGACGGCGGGCCCGGAGGTTCGGTGCAGGAAGACGAGCAGGCGATCAGGCAAGTGGTCGCGACCTGGCTGGATGCCTCGAAAGCAGGCGACACGGCCAAGGTCCTGAGTCTCATGGCGGACGACGTCGTTTTTCTCACGCCCGGTCAGCCGCCGATGCGCGGCAAGTCGGCGTTTGCGGCGAGCCTGTCTGCGCTCGGCAATTTCGAGATCGCCGCGACGAGCGAGATTCAGGAGATCAAGGTCCTCGGCGACTGGGCCTATCTCTGGACGACGCTCACCGTCGTTGTCACGCCCAGAAACGGCGGCGCCCCGGTGCGGCGCGCCGGCAATACGCTGTCGATCCTGCAAAAGCGGGAGGGCGCCTGGGTCATCGTGCGCGATGCCAACATGCTCGCCGGGGTATGAGCAGCAGATAAACGCCGGTGCACGCGGATAGTCAACGCCGGCGTGTCGCAAACCGGCTGAATCACCGGCATGCCCTTTTTAAATCCTCCGCGTTCAGCCGCGCTTGTCTTCGGCCGCGATGCTTTTGAGCCAGTCGGGATGCGCCTGGGCCGACGTCCAGACCGCCAGGTGCAGCTCGGAGAGGACGACGGGGTCGGCGAGCAAAGCGGCCTTGCGGGCATCGGTGAGCGAGTCGGGGCCATGTACCAGCGCTTCGCGCGCCAGACGGTCGTGACGCGTACGCACTGCTTGCAACTGGCCGGGACGGGCAACAGCGGCCGCGCAGGCTAATGCGTTGGTCCCCGGCTCGACCACGGCTTCGACAAAACCCGGCGCAGTCGCGGCGCGGTTGTCCGTGCCCTGATACACCCAGACCAGCTCTTGCGGTGGCTGGGATTCTTCGGGAACGAGAAAGAGGCTTGCCTTGCGCAGCCGATCCCCGAGGCCGACGCGGCTCGTGTAGACGGAGATCGGAATGGACAGGACGAGGGCGCCGACGACCGGGGCCAGCCACCAGAGGAACGTCGGATTTAGGCTGTATACGCCGCACGCCCAGGCGATCCCGAAAAGGGTATGCAAACCATGACGGCGCAGCGCATCCCTCCAGGACGTCTCCGCGTTCTCGCGCGGCGGTGACTTCCAGTGCAGACCTGACCAGCCGACCAGCGCCGAGACCACGAACTGGGTGTGGAACAGCATGCGGATGGGTGCGAGCAGAGCCGAGACGATCAGCTCCGCAACCATTCCCGCCGCGACGCGCATCCGCCCTCCGAAGCGGCGGGCATCGCCGGCCCAGACCAGCAGCACGCTCAGGATCTTCGGCACGAAGAGCAGGCTGGAGGTGGCGGTGAAAAGGCCGATCGCCCACTCCGGGCGCCATTCCGGCCAGAGCGGAAAGAGCTGATACGGCTGCACGAAGTACTTGGGCGGCACCAGGGTATGCACCGCCAGCAGCGCCGTGGCCAGCATCAGAAACAGGAACCATAACGGGGCCGACAGGTAGGCCATGAGGCCCGTCATGAATACCGCCCGATGCGCAGGATGCAGGCCCTCGGCGAGGAAGAGCCGCGAGTTCATCAGATTGCCGCGGCACCACCGCCGGTCGCGCTGCACCTCGTCGACCAGATTGGGCGGCATTTCTTCGTAACTTCCGGGCAGATCGTAGGCGATCCATACCGCCCAGCCGGCTCGGCGCATCAGCGCCGCCTCGACGAAGTCATGGGACAGGATATCGCCGGAAAGCGCTCCGCGCCCCGGCAGGCGCCCGAGCGCGCAGTGGCGGATGAAAGGGGCGACCCGAATGATGGCGTTGTGCCCCCAGTAGTGCGACTCGCCGAGCTGCCAATAATGCAGGCCCGCGGTAAACAACGGTCCATAGACGCGGCTCGCGAATTGCTGGATCCGCGCGTGGAGCGTATCGCGTCCCGCTGCGCGGGGCGCGGTTTGTATGATCCCGGCGCCGGGATTGGCTTCCATCAGCC
The DNA here is from genome assembly GCA_035259205.1 of Burkholderiales bacterium. Taxonomy (GTDB): domain Bacteria; phylum Pseudomonadota; class Gammaproteobacteria; order Burkholderiales; family SG8-41; genus SG8-41. Next base: position 8,913 of record DATFWO010000263.1, read on the forward strand.
GCGCGAGCTTCGTCAGGCATTCGCCGGTCATCACGCTGTCGGCGTCGAGCACGACCATGTACCGGTAGTTCGCTCCCCAGCGCCGGCAGAAATCCGCGACGTTGCCGCTCTTGCGCTTGAGCCGGTGCTTGCGCCTGCGGTAGAACACCTGCCCCGTCCCGCCGATGGTGCGGCGCATCTCGAGCCATGCGTGGATCTCGGCAACGCGGGCGTCCGGATCGCTGGTGTCGCTCAACACGAAAAAATCGAAATGCGCGAGCTCTCCCGTACGCCGCAGCGACTCGTAAGTGGCGCGCAGGCCGGCGAAGGCGCGCTGGACGTTCTCGTTGCAGATCGGCATGACGACGGCGGTACGCGCCTGCGCTGTGAGCGGGCCATCGCCGGTGGCGGTGCGGGAAATGGCGTAGCGATCGCCTGCGCGCGCCAGCGCAATGAACCCCATGATCGCAGTCCAGAAACCCGCGGAGACCCAGCAGAACAGTATTCCGAAGAGGACCAGGATGGCCATTTCCAGCGGCTGCTGGCCGTGATAGGGCAGCACCGCCGACATGAAATGGATCGCCACGGTAGTCTGGGACAGCACCAGCGCGAGCAGCAGCCACCGACGAAAGGCGCCGGCGCGGTGCCAGCGGCCGACCGGCTTTGGGGCATCCGGGCAGGCCTGCCGCTCGTCGCGCTCGCGCCCCTGCTTGCCGCGTGCTCGTGCCGACAGGAGTTGTCGAAATACCGGGCTCGGCGGCCACGAGCCGGGGGCCATGGTCGTCCTGTTGACGGGAGGCGCAGCAGCGAGTCGCGTTCGTCCCCCGGCGCCTTGGACGACGAGCTGCCCATCGTCGAGCGCGTCCGTTCCGTATGCGAGGTCGAGCCGCCTGCGAACCGAGGCGTATACCGGATTGACCGGATCGGCAGGATAGCCTGCGAGCGTACGATGCAGTCGGACCATGGCCGCGCGTCGATCGCCGTCGTCGCGATCATCGGCGAGCAGCAGCAGATCGCGGCGCTCTGACGGCGCCAGCCGCAGACGGTCCAGATAGCGCTCGCAGGAAGTGGCTGCGGAGCGCGTCCGGCTCAGTTCGGAGGCAGGATATGGCTCCATGTTTCGGACAGTACGTTGTTCTCGCTGCGCAAGTGCGCGCGCAGCTCGACGGGCTTGCTCTCGTCCGTGCGGCGCAGCCGCAGCATCACGCGCCAGCCGCCGGTCACGTCGTTGCGATGGGCGATGCGCTCCAGCAGTTGGCCATTGGCATCGACGGACACGACGGCTTCCACCTTGGCGTCGGGCTTGAGCTTCCTGAGCGCCGGACCGTCGAAATCGATGATGTAACCTATGCTGTTATCCGACTTCTGCACGTAACCGCGGCCGCGCCGGGTCTGCGTCACCCAGGACGTCGTCGGACGGATTTCCGTCTCGCGCTGCCACAGCAGGCGGTACTCGAAGTCGATCGCTTCCTTCGGCGACGGAACATTGTCGGGCAGCCAGTAGGCGACGATGTTGTCGTTGGTTTCGTCGGGGGCCGGAATCTGCACCAGCTCGATCCGTCCGGCTCCCCATCGCCCCTTGGGCTCCACCCACGCGCTGGGACGCAGCTCGTAGCGGGCCTCCAGGTCCTCAAAGCTGGAAAATCTACGGTCGCGCTGCATCAGGCCGAACCCGACCGGGTCGATGGTGGCGAACGAAGTCACCAGCAGGCGCTTTGGATTGGTAAGCGGGCGCCAGATCCACTCGCCGTTTTGAAAGCGAATCGAAAGCCCGTCCGAATCGTGCACCTCGGGCCGATAGTCGTCACCGGGCCGCTGCTGGCTGGTGCCGAAAGAGAACATGCTGGTGAGCGGTGCGATTGCCAGCTTGCCTACCTTGTCGCGCAGATAGAGTCGCGCCTGGATATCGAGCGCCGTCTCGACACCGGGCTTGAGGACGAACCGGTAAGCCCCGGTCGCCCGCCGCGAATCGAGCAGGCCGTAGATGGTGAGCTCACGCGCCGAAGCCGAGGGGCGCTCGATCCAGAATTCGACGAAGCGCGGAAATTCTTCGCCCGAGGGGAGACCGGTGTCGACGGCGAGCCCGCGCGCGGAAAGCCCGTAGACCTGACCCTTGCCGAGCCCGCGGAAGTAACTCGCACCGAGGAACACCAGCACCTCGTCCTTGTATTTCTGAGTGTTGATCGGGTAGTGCACACGAAACCCGGCGAAACCCAGGCCCTGCATCTTCCTGGGATCGATCCGGCTCGCGCCGTAGTCGAAGGCGTCCGGGTCGAACCTGATCTCGCGCACGCCGCTGGGTGAGACCTCGTTGATCTTTACCGGTTCCTGATAGAACCAGCCCTGGTGAAAGAACGCGAGCTCGAAGTTGAGGTGGGCGCCGCTCCAGTGGGCCTTCTCCGGCCTGAAACGGATGTCGCGGAACTGGTCGTAAGTGAGGTTCTGGAGCTCCCTCGGCAGATTGCCGCCCTTCTTGAAAGGGGAGGCCGCGAGCTCGCGGGCGCGTTGGGCAACGTCGTTGAAGTCGAAAGCCGGCGCCGGCGCGGGGAGCAGCAGGCAAAGCAGCGCGACCGCGAGAGCCGGGGCCGCGTGTCGGAGACAACCGGGATGAAACAAAGCCGTAAAAATCACCGCGTTGGATGAAGCGGGACCAGCCGAATATTCTTAACTAACAGCAGCAGACCGGTTTCCCGCGGATTCGTTCGCGCCCGGATGCGGCCGCACGGTCTTGCGGTGGAACCCCCGGTCCAATGCGTGGATCAGAGCAATAGCGGACGCACCATGGACGAGCGGGCCGTCATACGGAGCACTATTCCAGCGCGCCTCGACGCTCTACCGTGGTCGGCCTGGCACACGCGCGTCGTGCTTGCGCTGGGGATCACCTGGCTGCTCGATGGCCTCGAGGTCACGCTCGTCGGCTCGCTGGGGCCCGCATTGCAGCGGCCGGACACCCTGGGGCTGACAGCGGGAGCGGTGGGATGGACGGGCTCTGCCTACATCGGCGGCGCCGTCCTCGGAGCGCTCTATTTCGGACGGCTGGCCGACCGGCTCGGCCGTAAGCGCCTGTTCCTGATCACATTGGCCGTATACCTCGTCGCAACTGTCCTTACCGCGTTCTCGTTCGACCTCGCAACCTTCGCGGGCTGCCGGTTCCTTACCGGATTCGGCATAGGCGGCGAATACGCCGCCATCAATTCGGCCATAGACGAGCTGATCCCGGCGCGCGTGCGCGGCGTGGTCGATCTCGCGATCAATGGCACATTCTGGATCGGCGCGGCGGTGGGGGCCGGCCTGAGCATCATCCTGCTCGATCCCGATTTCGTTGGACCCGCGCTGGGATGGCGGCTCGCGTTCGGATTCGGAGCGCTTCTGAGCATCGCCATCCTCCTGGTGCGAAGAAACGTGCCGGAGAGCCCGCGCTGGCTGCTGACTCACGGCCATTGCGACCAGGCCGAGATGGTGGTCGAAGAAATCGAGGCGAAGGCGGGCGCCGTGCCCGGATATTGCGGGAAAGCCCCGGCCATGCTCGCGATGGTGACGCGCCCACCGGTGTCGTTTGGGGAAGTACTGCGGCTGATCGTTTCGAGCCTGCGCAGCCGCGCCATAGTCGGGCTGTCGTTGATGGCCGCGCAGGCATTCTTCTACAACGCGATCTTCTTCACCTACGCACTGGTAATGACGCGTTTTTACGGCGTTGCCGACGATCGTGTGGGCTACTACATTTTCCCGTTCGCGCTCGGAAATTTTCTCGGCCCTCTAGTCCTCGGATGGCTGTTCGACTCGGTCGGGCGCCGCAAGATGATCTCGGCCACCTACGCCGTTTCCGGTGTCGGGCTGCTGCTGATGGGCTACGCGTTCATGCAGGACTCGCTGAGCGCAACGGACCAGGTGCTGAGCCTGACAGCGATCCTGTTCGTTGCCTCGGCCGCCGCGAGCTCGGCCTATCTCACGGTGAGCGAGATTTTTCCGATCGAGATGCGCGCGCTCGCGATCTCGCTGTTCTACGCGGCGGGAACGGGCATAGGAGGCTTCATCGGGCCGGCGCTGTTCGGGATGCTGATCGAGACCGGCAGCCGCGAGGCGCTGTTTGCCGGATATGCCGGCGCGGCCGCGCTGATGTGCGCAGCGGCGTTGGTCATGGTCTTCCTCGGCGTCGATGCGGAGCGCAAGCCGCTGGAGGAAGTGGCAAAGCCTCTCTCGGCCCTGTGACCCGGGGACACCGGCCTCGATGCGATCGCCGGGCCGTTCCAAGCCCGCCCAGCGCGCAACTACAACACCCGTAGCGTCGTTACTACGACCCCGTCGGTGCAGAACGGATCGGACTTGGCGCGCGTCCCGCCGGGCGGATCACGCAGTGAACAAACGATTCAGAGAGGTGTCACTTTTGATTCCAGCTCTATGGAAGGAGCATACGTATGGCGAAGTACGGCAAAAAGGCGGCGCAAAAAGTGAAGCGAGCCATGCGCGAGCGCAAGCGCGGCACCTTGAGAAGCGGACGTTCCGGCAAGAAGGTCACCAGTCGCAAGCAGGCGATCGCGATCGGATTGTCCGAAGCGCGCCGCGCGGGGGCCAAGGTGCCCCGGAAGAGGGGTAAGCGATAGTGCGCGCGATTGTCGCTTGAAGCGCCACATATGCTGGCGACACAGGTACTGGGTCTTTCCGTGGAGCGCCTGCGCGAGCTCAATCTTCCCCTCGGGCTGCGCTTATGGACGGGCGAATCGGTGATGCCGCGCGAGCGCCCGCGCGTGACGATCTCGGTGCGCTCGCCGCGCGTGCTGACCTCGCTTCTCAATCCCACGGCAGGCCAGCTGGCAAGACATTACGTCGAGCAGGAGCTCGATATCGACGGCGACCTGCGCGAGGCGATGCGCTTGTGCGAAGCGCTGAGTTCGGGACCAATACTGAAGTGCAGGCGCTTCCGGCTCGGCAACTGGAATTGGCATACGCGCTCGGCCGACCGCAGTGCAATCCGCTTTCACTACGATGTCAGCAACGATTTCTTCGCCTTGTGGCTCGACCGGCGGATGGTGTACTCGTGCGCGTACTTCCGCGACCCGAGCGACGCGCTCGATCTGGCCCAGGAACAGAAGCTCGATCACATCTGCCGCAAGCTGCGGCTCAAGCCGGGAGAGCGATTCCTCGACATCGGCTGCGGCTGGGGCGCGCTGGTGATGTGGGCGGCGCGGCACTACAAGGTGCGCGCCACCGGAATCACGTTGAGCCAGGAGCAGTGCGATCTCGCGCGAAAGCGGATCGAAGACGCCGGCCTGCGGGGAACCTGCGATGTTCAGCTCGTCGACTATCGGGACGCGCCGGAAACGCAGCCGTACGACAAGATCGCGAGCGTCGGCATGTTCGAGCATGTGGGGCGGAAAAACCTGCCGGCCTATTTCGCCAAGATCTTCCGCCTGCTGCGACCCGGGGGACTGGTGCTGAATCATGGCATCACCGCCGGAGCGGTCGATCAGATGGAGCTTGGCAGGGGGATCGGGGAGTTCGTGGATGACTATGTGTTCCCCGGCGGCGAGTTGGTTCACATCTCCAAAGTAGACGAGGAAGTCGGCCGGGCGGGTCTCGAGTGCTGCGATGTCGAGAATCTGCGGCCCCATTACCCGAAGACCCTGTGGCATTGGGTGGATCGCCTGGTGGCGAAGCGCGAGGCTGCCGTTGCCGCAGTCGGTGAGAAGGCGTTTCGTGTGTGGAGCATCTACATGGCGGGGTCGGCGCACGCCTTCGAGCGCGGCTGGATCTCGATCTTTCAAATGCTCGCCGCGCGGCCCCCGCAAGACGGCGCGTGGCCCCTTCCGCTCACGCGCGACTTCATGTATCGCACCGGGCCTCTTTCCGCGCAATCGCGGTGAAGCACGAAGGCCGGAGGGAAGCCCCGCTAGCTGATGGCTCTCTCGATCAGCGCGTCGAGCAGGCCGAGCGCCTCTTCATCGAGCGACCAGACTTCGCTCTCGTCCAGCGTGTCGCTCCACCGCATGACTTGCGTCGCCAGCTTCAGCAGGCATCTGCTCGCCGGTGAATTGGGCGATCCGGAAACGTGAAGCATGATCGCCGCGACCGGCTCTGCGACCGGCGCCGCTGCGGCCTGTCGCCGCCTGCGGATTTCGGCGTGTAATCGCGCAAGGTCCGCTCTCCTCGACACCGGGGCCACGCCGCCGTCCTGTCCGATGGACATGGGCGGCTTGCCCTTCTGGAAATGGGTAGTCCACTTATCGGTGGTCACGAGCCAGTGTTGCTCGGCCGGGCGGAAGCCGTTCTTGATCGCGTTGTCGACGGCCGATCCATAAGTGGGGTACGCCTCGGAGTGGCGATCGATGGAGCCGTCCACGGCAATGCAGCGCCAGCTCCACTGGCGGGGTTCGTCCTGGCTCAACACGAATTCCCAATGAACTGGTTTCGCTGGGCAGGTCGGCATTGGCGAGGGCCCCATTGCGAGGAGGGAAGAAATCCTACGCCGTTGCAGGCGGTAGTCAAATCGCTGCAGCTTCTGCGAATCCACGCGCCAGCCGGGCGACCGTGCGGCGACACGCGCGCCGCCCGGCTCCGGTTTCCCCGTTACCCGTCCTTTCCGGCCGTGCGCTCCTGTGCGTCCGCCGACGCACGGGCATCGCCCGCAGCCTGTACCTCGGGGTTCGTCGGTTCCTTGATGGCGGAAGACTGGCCCTTGCCCGCGCGCGCTGGCGGCGGCGCCGGCAACGGCGCAGCTCTGCGACCGTCCGCATCGTCGATCTCGGCGCGCAGCCTCGGCAGCGCGTCAGGGTATTCGCGCTGCAGGAAATCGAGCAGCGCTTCGCGGACCCGGCAGCGCAGGTCCCAGGCCTTCGAAGCGTCCGGGGCGCTCACCAGCGCGCGTAACTGGATGGCACGCTCGTTCGCTTCGACCACCTGGATCATGGCGACGCGCCGGTCCCACTCCGGGGCCGCGTTGCACACGCGCTCGAGCTCGGCGCGCAGCGGGGCAAGCGGCACACGGTAATCGACCCACAGGAAAACGGTTCCCAGGAGCTGCGATTCGGTACGCGTCCAGTTCTGGAACGGGTGCTCGATGACCCATTGCAGCGGGACCACCAGCCGCCGCTCGTCCCAGATCTTCACCACCACGTACGTCGAAGTGATCTCCTCTATGCGCCCCCACTCGTTTTCGATGATGACCACGTCGTCAAGCCGGATCGGCTGAGAGAGCGCGATCTGCAGCCCGGCTATGAGATTGCCGAGCACCGGGCGCGCGGCAATGCCTGCAACCAGTCCCGCCACGCCGGCAGAGGCGAGCAGGCTGGCGCCGATCTGGCGCATGCCCGGGAAGGTCATCAACGCACAGGCGATGCCTATCAACAACACGAACAGCATCACGGTGCGGGTCAGTACACGCGTCTGGGTCTGGATGCTCCGCGCGCGAAGGTTGTCGTCACCCGCGTTGGCCGGATGCAGCCGAATCACGGCTTCGCCCACGCCGCCTGCCGCTTGCGCGCCGAGCCAGGTGAGAGAGCCGATGAGCAATACGGAAATCGCGTGCTCGGCAAGGCGCGCGAACGGCAGGTCGTCGGGAGCGGCGGTCATGACGAATTGCAACGCCAGCAGGGGGAGGACCATCGCGGCGGGGGCGGCGGTGAACTCGACCATCGTATTCGCCATCACGCTGAACTTCGTCAGCCGGCGCAGCACGGCAAATGCGATCAAATGCACCACCAGCGCCACGGCGACCGCCGCCGCCCCGGCGAACAGCACCACCAGCCAGGGGTGGCTGTAACGATCCAATAGATCAGCGAGTTGCATGGGGGCCCCGGTGTGCGTATGTCGTTAGTCCGGCAGCAACAGGGGGAGGTTCTGGCGCGCGCGCGCCCGATGAACGGCTGCCGGGTGCGCGGGTCCTGCTTCGTCCTGCCGCGAACGAGACCGCTGCAGCGCTTTTTCTCGGGGCGGTGATACGGCCCGCCGGGCAGGGCTCAGGCGTCCGCGCCCCCGACCTTTTTTAGCATTGCGGCAGTCACCGTCTGCGAAGTCCGGAAAAAATCAGCCCACGGGTCCCTGGCGGTCCGTTCGAGGCGCTCCGGGACGTTGCGCAGGTTGAAGCGATCGAACCTCACGTCCCCGTCCAGCTCGTCCCACCCGATGGGTGTGCTGACGGGGGCGTGGGAGCGGGCGCGGATCGAATAGGCGGCGATCGCCGTCGCGCCTTCGGCGTTGCGCAGGTAGTCGATGAAGATCTTGCCGCGTCTCTGTGCTTTCGACATCGTGGAGATGAAGCGGTCCGGGAAGGTCGCGGCAAAGAGCTCGGCCACCGCCTTGGCGAATCCCTTGATCGTGCCCCAGGAGTGCGTCGGCCTGATCGGCACGACGACGTGCAGGCCTTTGCCGCCCGTCGTCTTGAGGAATCCGCGGAGGCCGATTTCATCCAGCAGCGATTGCACCAGCCGCACGGCCTCCACGATCCTGCGCCAGGGCAGATCGTCGTCGGGATCGATGTCGAAGATGATGCGGTCGGGCGAGCCGAGCTTCTGCGCCGAGGCGCCCCACGGATGGAATTCGAGCACGCCCATCTGCACGAACGCGACGACGGCGCTCAGCGAATTGGCCATCATGTAGAAGGCCTTGCCCCGGCCTTCGGGCACGGTGACGCGATCGATGACGTCGGAGGCGCCGTCCTTCGCGTGCTTCTGATAGAAGCATTGTTTCTGCCAGCCGTTCGGGCAGCGCACCAGGGTCAACGGCCGGTCGCGCAAATGCGGGAGGATGCGCTCGGCGATGGCTTCGTAGTACAGCGCCAGGTCGCGCTTGGTGATGCCGGCCTCAGAGTACATCTGCTTGTCGGGATGGCTGAGGGTGACGCCTGCGATCACATTTCGCGTCGCCGTGGTCGCGCTGGTTTTCTTGCGACGAGGGACCCGTAAGGCGGCGGGGCGCCTCGGGCGAGCCGCTTCCGCAGCGTGCCGACTGCGCTCGGACGCTTTGGCGCCGGAGCTGTCACTCAGCGGGTGTTCGCGCACCACGTCGCGCGCCTTCTTGTCCTCGCGCAATCCCTGAAACGACGGATGGCGCAAGGTGCCGTCCTCCGTCCATTCGGTGAATGCGATTTCCGCAACGAGCTCCGGCTTCACCCAGTGCGAGCGTCGCGCCTCGGCGCCGCGGGGAGGATTCGCGAAAGCGGGCTCGTCCTGCGCGAGCGCATCGAGCTTCCTGCGCAGCCCCGCCAGCACGGCGTCGTTGAATCCCGTGCCGACCTTCCCGGAATAGCGGAGTTTGCCATCGCGCTCGTACACACCCAGCAGCAGCGCCCCGAAGCCCTTGCGCGAGCCTTCGGGGTCGGTAAAGCCGCCGATGACCATTTCCTGACGTTGAAAGCATTTGATCTTGAGCCAGTCGCGCCCGCGATCCGCCCGGTAAGGGGATGCCGCCCGCTTGGCGATGACGCCTTCGAGCTTCATTTGGCAGGCCTGGGCGAAGAAGTTCTCGCCCTGACCGAGCACATGGCTGCTATAGCGCAGGGCGCCGGTCGCCGCGGGCAGCACGGCTTCGAGGAGGCGCTTGCGCTCGAGGAGCGCTGCATTCCTCAAGTCGTAGCCGTCGAGATAGGGCAGGTCGAACACGTAATAGAGGAGGCTATCCGCGCGGTCGCCCGACAGCGCGTTCTGCAAAGACTGGAAGCTGCTCAATCCGCTCGCTTGCATCACCACGATCTCGCCGTCCAGCCATGCGGTATCGACCGGCAGCGCGGCGACGGCTTTCGCGATGGCGGGAAATTTCGCCGTCCAGTCGTTGCGGTTTCTCGTGTATAGCCGGACCTTGCCGCGCTCGATGCGGGCGAGCATGCGATAGCCGTCGAGCTTCATCTCGTGCAGCCAATCGGGGCCCCCGGGCGCCTCCTTCACGAGCGTCGCCAGCTCCGGCTCGACAAAATCCGGCAGGGCGGCCGGTCTCGCGCCCCCTATTCCAGAGACCGCTTCCGGGGCGTCCCGGCGCGGGGCTGGCGTGCCCCCGGGCGCAGCGCCGTCACCGGTGGCCGTTTTTTTTGATCCGGCGCGCGCCGGCTTGCGCCGCGCCACCGCGCCGCTCTTGACGTTCTCCGCGACCGACTTGTCGGAGCGCCACACGCGGTCGGCGCTCGCCGCGATCTCGTCCATGCTGCGGCCGCTCGCAACGCTGTCGGGCTCCCCCTCGACGACGGCGCTGTCCTCGCCCGGTCGCGCGTGCTCGTCGTTTTCCTTGATGAGGAGCCAGGCCTTGTCGCCGCCGTACTTGCCGCTGCGCGTGCGCACGAGCGTCCACCCGCCCCCGAGCTTCTCGCCGTGGAGCACGAACTTGAGCTTGCCCTTGTGGTAGCCAGACTCGGCGTCCTCCACGGGCTCCCAGGTGCCGAGATCCCACAGCATCACCGTGCCCGAGCCGTATTGCTTTGGCGGGATGATGCCCTCGAAGTCGCCGTACTCGATCGGATGGTCCTCGACGTGCAGCGCGAGCCGCCGCACGTGCGGATCGAGGCTGGGTCCCTTGGGGACCGCCCAGGAGAGCAGCACGCCGTTCAACTCGAGCCTGAAGTCGTAGTGGAGCTGCCGCGCGGCGTGCTTCTGAATCACGAAGCGCAGCGCGCGCGACTTGCGTGTCCCGATGCGCCCCCTGGGCTCGGGCGTCGTCCTGAAGTTGCGCTTCTTGCGGTAGATCTCCAAAGCCACGAGAGGGCCTCGATCGGGTACGCCGGTACGGAATTATCCGCTGCGGGACGGGGTTGGCGAGCCTGCGTAGGCTTGTGTGCCGCGCTCGAACCCGTAAGAACATACTGAACCGCCTTCGTTCCGCGAGCCGGGGTGGATCAAGGTGAAGCTCGTGCCCTGACGCATTCTTCCGGATGGCGAGCGCCGAATCCGGATGGCGCATACCAATCGTCAGTTACAAATTCTGTTTACCTGCCCCCCCCCCCCCCCC
>DATFWO010000264.1:0-2825 GCA_035259205.1 Burkholderiales bacterium
CCCGCACTACGAACGTGTCCGTGGCCATCTCGTACACGTTGTCGGCAGTCTCTGCGGTCCACAGAATGTAAGCATAGTCGCCCTCGATGGACTGCTGCTTCATGCTGAACGTTGCGCCAGGTTTTCCAAACTCCGCAATCAACGCCTGGAACAACGGCCTAATCGCCTCGGCTCCCCTGAGCGGTCCGTCCGACGTGAACAGGACAGCGCCCGGCGCATAGTCAGATAGAATACCCTTGAGGTCACCCTCGCCAAAACACTTTAAGTGGTTGTCTAGAACGTCTTTCGTCGAAGCCATTTCTCAGTCCTCCTTTGTTGGTTCTGACTGTTCGCTTCAGAAATCGGCGTTCGCTGAGTCGTATCCTTCATGGTCTTGCCGCTGAGCCGGCCAAGGCCGGCTATCCAGGGATGGACTGTACAACGCCTCAGCCAAGTCTCGCGGAGTTGAGTCGTAGGAGAAATCAGTCCAATCCTGGCGTTTAACGCCGGCGGTGAGCAGCGGGGAAAAAGCGCTAGCTGTTTCCCTGTCCGCCCTGTGTCCCTGGACACTGCGTGTGCCGGAGTAAAAATAATCTTAGGGAAGGAGCAGTACTGACCCTGCTGTCTTGCGCTCCTCCATGTCCCGCTGAGCCTGCCCCACATCTTCCAAGCGATATACGTGATAGGCACCTGCAGTGATGGTTCCGTCGCGCAGCGCTGTGAACACTGACGCGGTCATCACCTCGCGTCTGGAGTGCTCTTCCATATAGTGGAACAAGATGGGGCGCGATATGGTCGTCGATCGCTGCGCGAGCAGCGCCATGCTGATCGGCTCGACAGGCCCCGACGCCTGGCCGAAGTTCACCAGATGACCGCGGCGAACGAGTGAGTGCAGCGAGCCCAGGAAGGTGTCCTTACCCACCGCATCATAGGCAACGTCAACGCCGCGTCCTTTGGTAATAGCCTGGACACGCTCGACGAAATTTTCGCGGCGGTACAGGATAATGTGATCACACCCGTTCTCGCGCGCGATGTGGGCTTTCTCGTCACTACCAACGGTGCCGATCACGGTGGCGCCAAGCCGGTGCGCCCATTGGCACAGCAGCCGTCCCACGCCACCGGACGCCGCGTGCACCAGCACGAGATTGCCGGGCTCGACCTTGTGCACTTGGTATACGAGCATCTGCGCGGTGAGACCGCGCAGGAGCGTCGCCGCAGCGGTGCGATCATCGAGCCAGTCGGGCAACCGGATCAGCAGGTCCGCATCCACAAGACGTTCATCCGCATACGCACCGTAGGAGGGGGCGACGTACCCCACGCGGTCCCCGATCTTCACATGCGTGATTTCCGGCGCCAGCGCTTCGACTACCCCCACGGCCTCCAGACCGGGAATACCCGGCAAAGGCAGTGTCTGATATAATCCGGTGCGCACATAGATATCGTGAAAATTCACGCCTACCACCGTCTGCCGTACGCGCACCTCGCCCGCCCGCGGTTCACCGACGCTTACTTGCTCTGCCTGCAACACTTCAGGGCCGCCGGGGGCACGCATCACGATTGCTCTAGCCATAGGCATCTCCACTTCTTGTGACGGAGATTTCCGGGTTTTCCATAGTGACAGGAAATATATCAGACTTCTACAGGTGGCATGGAAGTCACAAGCCCTCGCATGCCTCCTTTTGCAGCGGAACGCCGCCCTTCAGCGGTGCGCCGCTTGCGGCACGTCCGCTGCAAAGGCTGGTTCGGCATCGACCTCATGCTGAAACCCCGCCCCGGTCCCCCGATCAGTCGCAGCCGGGGCTCTCCTCTCGGCGTGACCTCCAGCTCTGCCGAAGGGACCGCGACTGTCAGTTAAGGCGCACGTTCCAAGAAATTCGGTACCGCAATCCAGTTCATCATGGCGCGATGATCTTGCAATAGCTTCCACATTCCGCGGTCTTCGTCCGTCTGCAAATTCACGCCGAGCTGAGTGCCGAGCTTGCGTCCATGAAGCATGATGCGCTCACTAAGAGGCTGTCGGATTCGATTGTAGTCGGCAAGCGCTTTATAGATATCGTCATGGTTCCCAAGCGCGTCAGCTAGCGCCTGGGCATCGCCAGCGGCCTTCGCCATGCCGAAGCCCATATGCGGGCGCGCGGAGGACGCGGCATCGCCGACCAGCGCGACACGCCCGAACACAAATTGCGGCCTCACAAAATCGTAGATCGGCGTGAAGAAAGGCCGCGCATTGTTGAAGCAGTCGAGAACCTGCGGCGGGAGCGTCTTTTCCGCATCCGCGAGCATCCGTGCGATGAGGTCCTTGCGAATGAGCGGCGGCGGCACGGAGTACTCGTGCTGGTGCCCCTTCTCGTCGACGCATATCTCGCGCAGTTCTTGCGCATCACCGACCCGATACCAGCCGACGTTATAGCGGCGATGGCCGACGCGCAGGTCGTTGTTCAGTCCGGCGATCGGATAGCCAAAGACGTGCTGCCGAGCGGCAACAAAGAAGATGAAGTAGGGGAAAATGCTCGCTCGGGTCTCGGGCTTGAGGTCGGCTTCATTAGGCGCGGCGCGCCAGATGTAATACCCAGCGTAGATCGGCTGTGTCTCGGGTGTCATCTGCGCGCGCACGCTGGAACGGATGCCATCGCCGCCGACTAGGATGTCGGCGCGCTCGCTGCGGCCGCCAGCAAATGCACGACCACGCCTGAGCCGTCCTGCTGCACGTGCTCAAAGGCGTGGCCAAGGTGGTAGCGCGCCTCATCGGTGGTCTCGCGCAGGAGCCGCTGCAGCCGATCCCAGGAAGTGAGGATCTGCGGCAGGTACTTTTCGCCGATCACGCACCCATCATGATCGAGAGCGAT
>DATFWO010000265.1:0-16062 GCA_035259205.1 Burkholderiales bacterium
GAGGCCCAACGACGATCGAAGCTACGCTCATGCGGCAGACGCGCCGGCCGTCTGATGCGTATGGTGCCTGCGGCTACCGTGCTGCCGGTATTGTTCATATCACCGGTCCGGGCGGCCGAATGGCAGGCGCACCCTTCTATATCGTTCTCCGAGTTCTATACCGACAACGTGTCGCTTGCTCCGGCCGGTGCGGCGACCAGCTCCTGGGTGACGCAGGTGCGTCCGCAGATCACCCTGACCTACAACGGAAACAATTTTAAGTTCTCTGCAAGCTATGCGGCCGAGTTCCTTTATCACTCGGACTCGCAGGACTTGACGATCAACAACATATTCAGCGGGGGCACGTTAGGTAGCATGGAACTCGTGCCCCAAATCCTGTTTCTGGATACCAACAGCAACGTTTCACAGTACAATAATTCGCTCAGCGGGCCGCTCGCGACAAACAACATCAATACGACCGGAAACCGCAACACCGTCCGGACTACCACGATAAGCCCGTATATACGCGACAACTTCGGTCTCGAAGCTGAGCTTCTGGCGCGGTTCAGCTACAGCTTCGTGAGCTCGGACGCGCCAGGATCTATAGACTCCACCACGCCTGCCGTGGATGTGCGGCTCACGAGCGGTCCCGCCTGGAGGCTTACGACGTGGGGCCTCCAATACACCAGGCGTACGGAGAAAACGGAAGACTTCATTCCGGACAATACGTTCGAGAACGTAACCTTTAACGTAAAGCGGCTCATCACCTACAATCTGGCGTTAGTCGGAAGCGTGGGCTACGACAACAATTCGTATCAGGCCATAAGAGGGGTAGACACCAAGGGCGCGTCCTGGAGCGCAGGCATCAACTGGACACCGACGCCGCGCACCAATTTGACCGCCACTTACGGCAGAAAATACTACGGTCCCTCGGGTTATTTACAGTTCAACCATCGCACCGGGTATACGGTGTGGAACGCCAGCTATTCGGAAACCGTCACCACCACGAACGCGCAATTCCTGGTTCCGACACAGGGAAACACGGCGACCATACTGGACGCGCTGTTCCTGCCGACAATTCCTGATCCTGTCCTGCGCCAGCAGGCAGTTCGTGATTTCATCGCTCAGCAGGGGCTGCCGTCAACCCTGATCGTTCCGGTCAATTTTGTCACCAACCAGGTGTTCCTCGCCAAGACGTGGCAGGGCTCGGTCGGTATTCAGTATCCAAGGCACTCGGTGTTCGCGAACCTCTATTCGACCACCAGCGAAACGCAGACGCCCGGTCTTCCTGGCGGAGCGGGCGACTTCAACGCCAACAACACGGTCAAGCAGGCCGGCACGAGCCTCATCTGGAACTGGCGTGTCTCGCCGTTCGACTCCGCCAACGCGAGCATCGGTTACAGCCGCAACGAATTTCCCACCAGCGGCCGCGACGACCACTTGAAGTACCTGCGCCTCAGCCTGAGCCATCAGTTCAGTCCCAGGATGACCGGCTCGTTGTCCTATCAGAGGCTGAACAGCGATTCCAACCAGGCGGGGTCCTCGTACACGGAAAATCAGGTGCAGGCGCAGGTCGGAGTGAGTTTTTGAGGCGCAATGTACGAAGATTTCTATCAATTCCGCGCCAAGCCGTTTCAGCTGAGCCCTGATCCGCGCTTCTTCTTCTCGAGCAAGGGGCATCGGCGCGCCATGGCCTACCTGGTGTACGGCGTGCATCAGGGCGAAGGGTTCATGGTGATCACGGGAGAAATCGGCGCGGGCAAGACCATGCTCGTCCGCACGATCGCCCGTCAGCTCGAGTCGCAGAACGTGGTCATAGCCCAGGTCGTGAGCACGCAGCTCGAGGCCGACGATCTCGTTCGCATGGTTGCCGCGGGATTCGGCGTGCCGCAGGAATCGAGCAAGGCGGTCCTGCTCACGCGGATCGAGCAGTTCCTGTTGTCGTGCCATCGGCAGGGGAAGCGCTGCATCCTGATGGTGGACGAGGCGCAGAACCTGCCGCCGGCATCCGTGGAGGAGCTGCGCATGCTGTCGAATTTCGTAAGCGCCGAGAAGCCCCTCCTGCAAAGTTTCATGCTGGGACAACCCGAATTCCGCAGAATACTCCAGAGCCCGGCCATGGAGCAGCTGCGCCAGCGGGTCATCGCCTCCTGCCATCTGGGTCCGATGGACAGTGCCGAGACCGAGTCCTACATCACGCACCGGCTCCAGACAGTCGGCTGGAAAGGCGATCCGTCGTTCAGTCCCGACGCTTTCGCCGCCATCTATCAGCATACCGGCGGCATTCCGCGAAAGATCAATGTCCTGTGCGACCGCGTGCTGCTCATGGGCTACATGGACGATAAGCACGCATTCACCGGCGCGGAAGTCGCCGAGGTGATAGCCGAGCTGCACCAGGAATTCGCGCCCGCGCCGCTGCGGGCCGACTGAAGGAAGGCAATGCCGCTGCCATCTTCCCTTGCGGGCGCTCCTATACTCTGCGTGGTCGGCGCGCGTCCCAACTTCATGAAGATCGCTCCGGTGATCCGGGCGATGCGCAGCGCCAGCCCGCCGGTGCCGGCGCGGCTCGTGCATACGGGGCAGCATTACGATCCGGAGATGAACAGCCAGTACTTCCAGGCCCTCGGAATCCCCGACCCGGACATCAATCTCGAGGTCGGTTCGGCTACTCACGCGGTGCAAACCGCCGAGATCATGCGGCGTTTCGAGCCGGTCATCGACAGCGAGCGGCCGGCCGCCGTGCTGGTGGTGGGAGATGTGAACTCGACCTTGGCGTGCGCCCTGGTCGCGGTCAAGAAGGGCGTCCCGGTGATACACGTGGAGGCAGGCCTGCGCAGCTACGACCGCACGATGCCCGAGGAGATCAACCGCGTGCTGACCGATCAGATCTCGGATCTGCTGTTCACCACCGAGAAAAGCGCGCGCGACAACCTCCTGCGCGAGGGGATCGCCGAGACGGGCATCCACTTCGTCGGCAACGTGATGATCGACACCTTGCGACAAAACCTCAAGCAGGCCGTGCCGGCGGCGCAGACACTGGGGCGGCATGGGATTCCCGCGGAGTGGCTGCAGCGGGGCTTTGCCGCGCTAACCCTGCACCGCCCCTCGAACGTCGACGATCCTAATGCGCTGCGTGCCGTACTGGGGGCCATGCGCGACGTGGGCCGCCGCATCCCCGTGGCATTTCCGATGCATCCTCGGACTCGCGCGAAAATCGAGCAGCACGGGATGGGATCGCTCCTCGAGGAGCGGTCGTTCGCCGTGCTCCCTCCCGTGGGGTATCTGGAGATGCTGGGCCTGATGCAGGCGGCGAAACTCGTGCTCACCGATTCGGGCGGCATTCAGGAGGAAACCACCGCACTCGGCGTTCCGTGCGTCACGCTGCGGGATAACACCGAACGGCCGATTACCGTCGAAGAAGGCACCAACACTGTAGTGGGGCAGGATCCAGTACGCATCCTGGCGGTGGTAGACGACATTCTGCGTACCGGAGGAAAAACGGGCAGGATCCCTGAGCTCTGGGACGGGCGGGCGTCGCAGCGAATCGCGTCGTTCCTGCGCGACTGGCTCGAGCGCGCGGGCGAACGGCTGGTAGCGTAAGCCTACGCAGCCAAGGACGAGCCGCCAATGGGCGCCCGCGAAATTCCGCATCCGCATGAATCGCCGATCGCCACCGAGCACGGCCGGCCGGGCGACGCAGCGGCTATCCGCAACGCGTTGACTATAGACGTGGAGGACTATTTCCATGTCTCGGCTTTTGCTGCGCATATTCCCAGGGACACCTGGGACCGGCTGCCGTGCCGCGTCGAGCGCAACGTGGATGCGATACTGGCGCTGCTCGAGGAGCACAACGCCCACGCGACGTATTTCATGCTGGGCTGGGTAGCGGAACGCTATCCCGGCCTGGTGCGGCGGATCGTCGATCAGGGCCACGAACTGGCGAGCCATGGTTACGCCCATCAGCGGGCGACCGATCAGGACCGCAAGCAGTTCTCGCGCGATATCAAGAAGGCCAAGCAGCTGCTGGAGGACATCGGAGGCGTCGAGATAAAGGGCTACCGGGCTCCCAGCTTCTCCATCGGCCGCGAAAACCAGTGGGCGCTCGCATGCTTGAGCGAAGCGGGCTATCGCTACAGCTCGAGCATCTATCCTATCCGGCACGATCACTACGGCATGCCCGAGGCGCCGCGTTTTGCGTTTTATCCGGAAGGAGGCAGCGGCCTGCTGGAGCTGCCGCTGACTACCGTGCGGCTTTTCAACCGCAATCTTCCTGCGGGCGGTGGCGGCTACTTCCGGTTGCTGCCGTACAGCATGTCCCGCTGGTGTCTCAAGCGCGTGAACCAAGTCGACCGGCAGTCCTGCATATTCTATTTCCATCCCTGGGAGATCGATCCCGGACAGCCACGCCAGCGCGGCGTCGGGCTGAGGACCCGCTTTCGGCATTACGTCAATCTGTCCTCAATGGAGCGGCGCATCCGGGCACTCTTCAGGGATTTTCAGTGGGACCGGGTTGACCGCCTGTTCCTCGAGGGAAAGCATGAGCCAGCTCACGTTTGAAGCCCTGCCGGGTGGTCGAACCTCCACTGCTGCCGCGACCGATACCGTGCAAGTACGAACGCTGCAGCCGGACGACGTTGACCGCTGGGACAAGTTCGTCTCGGGCTGCGGCGAGGCAACCTTCTTCCACCGGGCCGGATGGAAGACCGTAATCGAGCGGGAGTTCGGGCACCAAACTCATTTCCTCTACGCCGAAGCCGGCGGTCGGATCGAAGGCGTGCTGCCGCTCGCCGAGGTGGAGAGTCTGCTGTTCGGGCACACGCTCGTCGGGCTGCCGTTCTGCGTCTACGGCGGCGTTGCGGCCGAGAGCGAGCGGGCGCGGTGCGCGCTCGAGGCGGCGGCGCGCGATCTGGCGGAGAGCCGCGGCGTCGATCACCTCGAATTCCGCAACCGCACGCCGCAGCATCCCGACTGGGAGCGGTCGGATCTGTATGTCACTTTCAGGAAAGCGATCGATCCCGACCTCGAGCGCAACATGCTCGAGATTCCGCGCAAGCAGCGCGCCATGGTGCGCAAGGGAATCAAGGCGGGCCTGACGGGCGAGGTCGACGAGGGCGTGGAGCGCTTTTTCACGGCCTACTCCGACAGCGTGCACCGGTTGGGCACGCCGGTCTTTTCGAAGCGCTACTTTCGGATCCTCAAGGAAGTTTTCGGTCCCG
Organism: Burkholderiales bacterium; assembly: GCA_035259205.1. Lineage (GTDB taxonomy): Bacteria > Pseudomonadota > Gammaproteobacteria > Burkholderiales > SG8-41 > SG8-41. The sequence continues at coordinate 5,196 of DATFWO010000265.1, forward strand.
ATTGCGAGGTCCTGACCATCACGCAGGACGGCCAGCTCGTGGCGAGCGTGCTTTCCTTCTACTTCCGGGATGAGGTGCTGCCCTACTACGGTGGTGGCGTGGTGCGAGCAAGAGAGGTGGCGGGCAACGATTTCATGTACTGGGAAGTCATGCGCCGCGCCTGCGAACGCGGGCTGCGGACGTTCGACTATGGCCGCAGCAAGCGCGGTACCGGCTCGTTCGACTTCAAGAAGAACTGGGGTTTCGAGCCTCAGCCCCTGCACTATGAGTACCTGCTGGTCAGGAGCAAGCGCGTGCCCGACGTGAACCCGCTCAACCCCAAGTATCGTCTGCTCATCAATCTGTGGCGGCGATTGCCGCTTCCGCTCGCTAACCTGATCGGCCCGCACGTCGTAAAGAACCTGGGTTAGGGAGGGCTTTCATGCAGTACCTGCTCTTTCCCGACCGCAACGCCGTTGAATGCTCGGATACGTGCGCCGCAGCGCTTGCCGTTCGCCGCGCCATATCGCCATGAAGCTCGAGCGGGTAACTCTTCCTGAACTGGCGGGGCCGGAGCAGCGATCCGGGGTGCTCAACCATCGCACACTCGCGGTGGCTCTGGCCGTGAGTGCGGTCTTCTGGATGCTTGGATGCTACTGGGACACCGCGCAGTCCATGGTCGCTATCTGGCAGCGTTCGGAAACGTTCGCTCACGGTTTCCTGATCGCCCCGATCAGCGGATGGATGATCTGGCGCCGACGCCGGGCCGTCGCGGCGCTCGAATTCCGGCCCAATTTCTTCGCACTGCTTCTGATGGGCGTGGTCGGCGGCGCCTGGTTCCTTGCGCGCTCTGCCGGCGTAGGGGTGATGCAACAGTTCTGCCTGATCATCATGATCCCGCTGATAGTCTGGTCCGTCCTGGGGAGTCAAGTGGTCCGGGCGCTGGCTTTTCCGCTGTTGTTCTTGCTGTTCGCCGTTCCTTTCGGTGAATTTCTTGAGCCCGTACTGATGAAGCACACCGCAGACTTCGTGGTGACCACCCTGAGGTTGAGCGGCATCCCCGTTTTTCGTGAAGGCCAGTTGTTCACCATCCCGAGCGGAAGCTGGTCGGTAGTCGAAGCGTGCAGCGGGCTGCGGTACCTGATCGCCTCCCTGACTGTGGGCGTCCTCTACGCCTACCTCACGTATCGAAGCCTCGTGCGGCGCGCGCTTTTTGTCGCCGCCTCAATTGTCGTGCCTATCGTCGCCAACTGGCTGCGGGCCTATATGGTGGTGATGTTAGGTCACCTGAGCGGCATGAAGCTCGCGGTCGGCGTCGACCACCTGATTTACGGATGGGTCTTCTTCGGCGTGGTCATGCTGATCCTGTTCTGGATCGGCTCGTTCTGGCGCGAGGATCTTGATCCAGAGCCGGCTGCACCGGATCTGCCGCAGACTGCCCCCCCGGGGCCGAGGTCGCTCGCATCTGTGATGATCGCTGCTCTTGCAGCAGCCGGCCTGGCGGCGGTGTGGCCCGCAGCGGCCGAACGCCTCGAGGACGGCAACAGCGCGCCGCCGGCGCTGGCGGCGCCGGCGCTGGCGGGCGGATGGCAGGAGGCCCCCGGCCGTCTGAACGACTGGTCGCCGGGTTTCCGGAATCCTCAAGCCTTCATCCACCACGTTTATAGGAAGGATGCGCAGCCCGCCGGACTGTACATCGGGTATTACCGGAACCAGCGTCCGGGCGCGCAACTCGTAACCTCGCAAAACTCGCTGATTTCCAACACCGATCAAGTATGGCGAAACACAGGCGAAACTGCCCGTCTTCTGGTCCTCGGCGACCGGCAGGTTCCTGCGATCGAGGCTACGCTGCGCGGCCCGTCCGCGCGCCTGCTCGCCTGGCGCTGGTATTGGGTCGACGGCGAGTATGTCGTGAATCCATATTGGGCGAAGTGGCTTCAGGCGAAGTCGAGACTGCTCGGTCGCGGCGACGACGGCGCGATCGTCATCGTCTACATGCCGTACGACGATCGCCCTTCGTCCACCGAGCGGGCACTGCAGGAATTTGCAAGCGCCATGCTGCCCGCCATTACCGCGAGTCTCGAAAATGCGCGCCGGGGCCGACCCGTTTCGTGATCCCGCTGCGGCGCGCAGCGTGCCGTTGATTGCCCATGTCATCTACCGCCTGGACGTTGGGGGGCTGGAGAACGGGCTCGTCAACCTGATCAACCGCATTCCGGCGGAGCGATTCCGGCATGCCATCATCTGCCTGACGGGCTATTCGGAATTCCACCGCCGCATAGAGCGCAGCGACGTTCCCATATTCAGCCTCGACAAGCCGCCGGGCAACAGTCCGCGTACGCTGTTCAAGCTGTGGTGGCTGCTGAAGCAGCTCGGCCCGGATATCGTTCATACGCGTAATCTGGCGGCGCTCGAAGGTGTGCTCCCTGCCGCGCTGGCGGGGGTGCCAGTGCGAATTCACGGCGAGCATGGACGCGACGTCGAAGATCTCGACGGCAGCAACGCCGGCCGTCAAAGAGTGCGCCGCGTCTTCAAGCCGTTCGTGCACCAGTATGTCGCCGTGTCCCGGGATCTGGGCTCATATCTGCGGCAAAAGATAGGCGTGCCCGCTTCGCGCATCGCACAGATCTACAACGGCGTGAACACGGAGCTGTTTTACCCGGCGCGCAATGGCCGCGAACCGCTCGACTGGCCCGGATGCCGGGACGAAGGCGCGTTCGTCATCGGTCACGTCGGACGGATGCAGGAGGTCAAGGATCAGTTGACGCTCGCGCGGGCGTTCGTGCTGCTCATGCGTGAGATGCCGCGGGCCGAGCAGCGGTTGCGCCTGGTGATGGTCGGCGATGGACCGTTGCGGGAGCGGGTCGGTGCATTGCTGGAGGAGGCAGGCGTGGCCCGCTTTGCCTGGTTGCCGGGCGGGCGCAACGACGTTCCGCGCATCATGCGGGGCTTCGACCTCTTCGTGCTGCCGTCACTCGCGGAGGGCATTTCGAATACGATCCTCGAGGCGATGGCAAGCGGGTTGCCGGTGCTCGCCACCGCGGTCGGCGGCAATCCGGAGCTGATCGAGCCGGGCGTAACGGGAACGCTGGTTCGTTCGGGCGATGTGGAAAGCATGGCGCGCGCGCTGCGCACGTACGCCGAGAATGCGGAGCTCTGCAAGCAGCAGGGACGGCAGGCCCTGCGGGCCGTGGAATGCCGGTTCTGCATGCAGGGCATGGTCGACGCATACACCGAAATCTACGACGCACTGCTCGCGAGCCGCGGGCGGCGCTTGCACTGAAAGGGCACTCAATTGAATATTCTGGTCACCGGCGCCGCCGGATTTATTGGGTCCATGGTTGCCATCCGTCTGCTGGAGCGCGGTGATTCCGTGTCCGGCGCGGACAATCTGAACGATTACTATGACGTGAGCCTCAAGGAAGCCCGTCTCGTGCGCCTGCGCAAGTACCCGCAGTTCCGCTTCGACAAGGTTAACGTGGCCGATCGTGCTGCGATGGCGCGCCTTTTCGCGGACGGGCGGTTCGATACGGTGGTGCACCTTGCCGCCCAGGCCGGGGTGCGCTACTCGGTGGAAAACCCCTCCGCGTATATCGATTCGAACCTGGTCGGATTCGGCAACGTACTGGAAGGCGTGCGCCGCAGCGGCGTGCGCCACCTCGTTTTCGCATCGTCGAGCTCCGTTTACGGCGCCAGCACGCGGCTGCCGTTTTCCGAGCACGACAACGTCGATCACCCGATCTCGCTCTATGCCGCGACCAAGAAAGCCAACGAGCTGATGGCGCACAGCTATGCTCACCTTTACGGGATACCGTGCACCGGGCTGAGATTTTTTACGGTATACGGACCGTGGGGCCGGCCGGACATGGCTCTCTTCAAGTTCACCGCCGGGATCCTTCGCGGCGTCGCGATTCCTGTCTACAACGGTGGCAACATGGTGCGCGATTTCACGTATGTCGATGATATCGTCGAGGGAGTGTTGCGGGTGATCGACCGGCCCGCGATGCCGGACCCCGCGTGGAGCAGCGCGCGTCCGGATCCCGCCACAAGCCACGCGCCGTACCGGATATTCAATATCGGCAACAACCAGCCCGTGAATCTCATGCGCTACATCGAGGTCCTGGAGCAGTGTCTCGGCCGCAAGGCGGTGATCGAGATGCTGCCGATGCAGCCTGGCGACGTGCAGGCGACAACCGCGAGCGTCCGCGATCTCGAGCAGGCGGTGGGGTTCCGGCCGCACACGCCGGTCGAAGAGGGGGTGGCGCGCTTTGTCGCGTGGTATGTCGACTATTACAAGGCAGGCGGCGATGTGGCGCGCTCGGCGGAGAGGGCCGCCACGTGAACCTCAGCATTTTCGGCACCGGCTACGTGGGGCTCGTAACGGGGACGTGCTTCGCCGAGATGGGCAATAACGTGACCTGCGTGGATACCGATGCCGCGAAAGTCGCCGGGTTGAAGCAGGGCCGGCTGCCGATCCATGAGCCCGGACTCGATGCGATGGTCGCGAGCAATGTGCGTGATGGGAGGCTCGGCTTCACGACCTCTTTCGCCGAGGCGGTGTCGGGCTCCAACGTTTACTTCATCGCGGTAGGCACTCCTCCGCAGCAGGACGGATCGGCCGACCTGAGCAACGTGCTGGACGTCGGGCGCGAGCTGGGCCGGCACATCTCCGGGGACTGTACCGTGATCGGCAAATCCACCGTACCCGTCGGTACCGCGGACCTGATCAAGGCTGCGATATGCGCCGAGCTCGAACGTCGCGGCGTGGCAGCGGAAGTCGACGTGGTCAGCAATCCGGAGTTTCTGAAGGAGGGCGATGCGGTGAACGACTTCATGCGTCCCGACCGCGTCATAGTCGGCACCGACAGCGAGCGCGCAGCCGACCTCATGCGCCGGCTCTACGCGCCCTACACGCGCAGCCACGAGCGCATGCTGATCATGGGAGTGCGCGATGCGGAGATGACCAAGTACGCCGCGAACGCCATGCTGGCAACCCGCATATCCTTGATGAACGAGATCGCGAACCTGTGCGAGCGCGTAGGCGTCGACGTGGAAAGCGTGCGTAAGGGCGTCGGCTCCGACGGACGTATCGGCTTTTCGTTCATTTATCCCGGCTGCGGCTACGGCGGCTCGTGTTTCCCGAAGGACGTACGGGCGCTGATGCATACGGCCCGCGAGCATGGCGTGCAGCCGATGATCCTCACCGCGGTGGAGGAGCGCAACGAGGCGCAGAAGAGACGGCTCTTCGAGCGAATTGCGGCGCGCTTCGGCCCCAAGCTGGACGGTCTCGCGTTCGGAGTCTGGGGCCTGGCGTTCAAGCCCGGGACCGATGATATGCGGGAAGCGCCTTCGGTGATACTGCTCGAGCAGCTGATAGCCGCGGGCGCGCGCGTGAAGGCGTACGACCCGGTCGCGATGAGCGCCGCGCGCCGGGCGCTGCCGGCGCGGTGGTTCGAGAGCGGGTGCCTCACACTCGCGGAGCACCAATACGACGTCCTGGACGACGTCGCGGCGCTGGTCCTCGTGACCGAATGGAAGCCGTTCCGCTATCCCGACTTTGGCGTGGTGAAAAAGCGCTTGAAGCAACCGGTCATCTTCGACGGACGCAATCTGTACGACCCCGTCGAGCTACGCAGCCTTGGTTTCGAGTATTTCGGGATCGGCCGGTGACAGAATTGGCTGCTGGCTGGATCAAGAGCAGATCTTGTGTTCAATTCGAGGTGATGGATCGTGTGCGGAATCTCGGGATTGTTTGACGGCGCGGGGCGGCGCGATCTGGACCGCAACCTGCTCGACCGCATGAACGAAGTGCAGTTCCACCGCGGTCCCGACGAGCACGGCGTGCACGTGGAGCCGGGGCTTGCGCTCGCGCACCGGCGTCTTTCGATCATCGACCTCTCGACTGGCCAGCAGCCGCTTTACAACGAAGATGAATCGGTTGTCGTCGTATTCAACGGCGAGATCTATAACTTCCACGAGCTGGTGAAGGAGCTCGAGGCCTGCGGGCACACGTTCCGCACCCACTCCGATACCGAGGTCATCGTCCATGGCTGGGAGCAGTGGGGCGAGTCGTGCGTAACGCGATTTCGTGGGATGTTCGCCTTTGCGCTGTGGGACCGGAATCGGGAAACTCTGTTCCTGGCCCGCGACCGGCTCGGCGTCAAGCCCCTGTACTACGCGCAGCTGCCCGAAGGCGTATGGCTCTTCGGCTCGGAGTTGAAGGCATTGCTCGTTCATCCGCGTCTCGCGCGCGCGATCGATTCCCTGGCGGTCGAGGAATACTTCGCCTACGGTTACGTGCCCGAGCCGCGCACCATTTTCAAGGGCGTGCTCAAGCTTCCTCCAGGCTGCACCCTGGCCGTCAAGCGCGGTGCCTCCTCAGCGGCGCCTGCCCAGTACTGGGACGTACCGTTCAAATCTGCCGGCCCGATTACCGAAGCGGAGGCAAGCGAGGAGCTGATCCGCCGCCTGCGGGAATCGGTGGAGCTTCGGATGATCTCGGACGTGCCGCTCGGCGCGTTCCTGTCGGGCGGGGTCGATTCGAGCGCGGTCGTGGCGACCATGGCAGGCATTTCCGCCGCTCCGGTCGTTACCTGTTCGATTTCGTTCGGCGATCGCGCGTTCAACGAATCCGCATATGCGGAGGCGGTCGCGCAGCGTTACCGCACGCGGCATCACGTGGAACAGGTTGATCCCGACGATTTCAGCCTGGTGGACCGGCTCGCGTCGCTCTACGACGAACCCTACGCCGACAGCTCGGCAATCCCGACATTCCGCGTCTGCGAGCTGGCGCGCAAGACAGTGACGGTTGCGCTCTCGGGCGACGGCGGCGACGAGAACTTCGGCGGTTATCGGCGCTACCGCTGGCACCTCAACGAGGAGCGGGTGCGCTCGCTGCTGCCGATCACCGTGCGCCGGCCGGTCTTCGGCCTTCTCGGTCAGCTCTATCCGAAGGCGGACTGGGCGCCGCGCGTATTTCGAGCCAAAGCGACCTTGCAGGCGCTGGCGCGGAACTCGGTGGAGGGCTATTTCCACAGCGTGTCCATCCTGCACGATGGCATGCGCCGCGAGCTGTTCAGCGAGCGCTTCCGCGCCGAGCTGCAGGGATACGCCGCAATCGAGGTGCTCAAGGGTCACGCCGCGCGCGCCCCTTCGGATCACCCGCTGTCGCTCATCCAGTATCTGGATTTGAAAACTTACCTGGTCGGCGACATCAACACCAAAGTGGACCGCGCCAGCATGGCGCATTCCCTCGAAGTGCGCGAGCCCCTGATGGATCATCCGCTCGTTGAGTGGCTGTCGGGCCTTCCTCCGGATTTCAAGCTGCACAACGGCGAGGGCAAGTACCTGCTGAAGAAGTCGCTCGAGCCCTACCTGTCCTCCGAGATACTCTACCGTCCCAAGATGGGGTTTGCGGTTCCGCTTGCGCGGTGGTTCCGCGGGCCGCTGCGGCAGTCGGTGAGAAACGCGGTGCTCGGCCCGGTGCTGGCCGATACGGGCTGGTTCAACCCAGCTTACCTGCGCCGGCTCGTGGAAGACCACCAGTCGGGACTGCGCGACTACAGCGCGACCTTGTGGACGGTGCTCATGTTCGAGTCGTTTCTGCGCAACGTGATGGGCGCGCGACCCGTCCCGCAAGCGCGCGCGGTCGGCGATTGAGCCGAAAAACATCGGCCACGGAATCACGCGTGGCTGGGCATTGAGCTGTATGCGCGTCATACACATACTGGATCACTCGGTTCCGCTGCAGAGCGGATATGCCTTTCGCACGCTTGCCATCCTCAAGGAGCAGCGCGCCCTGGGCTGGGAGACCTTTCACCTCACCGGCCCCAAACAGGGTCCGGTGCACGCCCCGGAAGAGCAGGTGAACGGGTGGCATTTTTATCGTACGCCTCCACCCGGCGGGATCCTCGAAGGCGTGCCGGGTCTGGGGGAGATCGAGCTCATGGGTGAAATCAGCTACCGCATCGAGCAGGTGGCGCGGCGCGTGCGCCCCCACCTGCTCCATGCGCACTCGCCCATACTGAACGCCATACCGGCTCTGCGCGTCGGGCGCAGACTCGGCATCCCCGTCGTCTACGAGTTGCGCGCGCTCTGGGAAGACGCGGCGGTGAACCACGGCACCGTCCGGGAAGGCGGCCTGCGTTACCGGCTGAGCCGTGGACTGGAGAGCTGGGTATTGAGACGGGTCGACGCGATTACCACCATTTGCGAAGGGCTGCGCGGCGACATTCTTGCCCGTAATATCCCCGCCGGAAAGATTACGGTCGTGCCCAATGCGGTGGACGTGGAGGAATTCCAGACCGGTGCCGCTTCGGATCCCGCTCTGAAGGCGAGCCTGGGATTGGACGGCGCGCGGGTGCTGGGCTTCATCGGCTCGTTCTACGCCTACGAAGGCCTGGCGGTGCTGCTGCACGCACTGCGTCCGCTGCTGGCGCAAGATCCCACCGTGCGCGTGCTGCTGGTGGGCGGTGGGCGCCAGGAGGCGGAATTGAAGCAACTGGCAGCCACCCTCGGCGTGGCAGGACAAGTCGTTTTCGCAGGCCGCGTGCCTCACGGCCAGATCCAGCGCTACTACGATCTCGTAGACTTGCTGGTGTATCCGCGCCTTTCGATGCGCCTGACCGAGCTCGTCACGCCGCTGAAGCCGCTCGAAGCGATGGCGCAGGGACGCCTGCTGATCGCTTCCGACGTCGGCGGACACCGCGAGCTCATCCGCCACGGCGAAACGGGTATGCTATTCAAGGCGGGCGACCCGCAGGCGCTCGCCGCCGCAGTAATCGAGCTGCTGCAACGCCCCGAGCGCTGGCCGGCGCTCAAGGCGAACGCGCGCGCCTTCGTGGAGAACGAGCGTAACTGGCGCAGTTCGGTTTCCCGCTATCGGAGCGTGTACGCCGGATTGATAAAGGAGGGTGAGGCGTGAGTGCGAGGGGGCTGAGGATCGCCCTGGTGGGACCGCTGCCGCCTCCCTCGGGCGGTATGGCGAACCAGACGCGGCAACTGGCCCGGCTGCTGAGCCAGGAGGCCGTGGACGTTGAAATCGTCCAAACCAACCCGGCATACCGGCCGCAGTGGATTCAACACGCACGCGGGGTGCGGGCGCTGTTCCGGCTGGTTCCGTACCTGGTACGCCTATGGCGTGCTGCGGGCCGTGTTCAGATATTTCACGTCATGGCCAATTCCGGATGGGCATGGCATTTGTTCGCGGCGCCCGCGGTCTGGATCGCAAGGTTGCGCGGCGTTCCCGTCGTTGTGAACTACCGGGGAGGCGGCGCCGACGAGTTTCTAGCGAGATCGTCCTTCTGGGTGAGACCGACCATGCGGCTCGCGAACCGGCTGATCGTGCCTTCCGGATTCCTGCTGAAGGTATTCGAGCGCTACGGCCTCGTGGCCGGAGTGGTGCCGAACGTGGTCGATCTTGGCCGCTTCACCCCTCGTCCAGCGGTGGCCGCCGCCCCCCCCTCGGCGATCACTCATATCATAGTCACGCGCAATCTCGAGCCTTTGTACGACATCGGCACGGCACTGCGTGCTTTCGCGATCGTTCGCGATGCCCGGCCTGGCGCGCACGTGAGCATGACTGTCGCCGGCAGCGGCCCGGAGCAGGCAAGGCTCGAGGGCCTGGCTCAGGAGCTCGGCCTGGCAGCTCACGTCACATTTATCGGCAGACTCGACAATGACTTCATTGGCGGGCTGTACCAACGCGCCGACATATTCGTCAATCCCAGCCTGGTGGACAACACCCCGATCTCAATACTCGAATCTCTGGCGAGCGGCGTGCCCGTCGTGAGCACCAGCGTCGGCGGTATACCCTATGTCGTCGAGCACCGGAAAACCGCGCTCCTGGTGCCTCCAGGAAACCCGGAAGCAATGGCCAGCGCAGTGCTCGAGCTTCTCGACGACCCGGGTTTGGCGCTACGGCTGGCGCGTGCGGGAAAAGAGGCAGTGCAGAAGTATGCCTGGTCGCATGTATGCCCGCTGCTGATCGACGTGTACCTCGGCCTCATGGCGTGCTCTCGTTCTACTGCGGCAACGGGAATCAAATGAGTCGGGCGCGGCACAGGAGCAGGCGCCGGAGAAGGAGCCGTTACACGGCATTGTGTTCGGCACTTTTGTTCCCATTACACGAGCGCGCCAAGCGGCACGACTCGACGGAACGGCGCCAGGCGCTCGAGATATCCCAGTGGTGGCCGGCCGAACGCCTCGAGCAGTATCGCGTGGAGCGCTTGCGTGAGTTCCTCAGCGCGGTCGGCGCTACGGTGCCCCATTACGCGGAGCTGTTCCGGGACCTGCAATTTGATCCTCGTGGAATCCGCGCGGTGACGGATCTTGCCGCGATCCCCTTTCTTACCAAGCAAGTGATCCGATCCAATACGGAGCGGCTCAAGGCGCGGGGAGCGACTGGGCTCATCCGCTACAACACCGGAGGATCGAGCGGCGAGCCCCTGGTTTTCTTCATGGGCCGGGAGCGCGTGAGCCATGACGTGGCCGCGAAATGGCGCGCGACGCGCTGGTGGGGCGTGGATATCGGCGACCCGGAGATCGTCGTATGGGGTTCGCCCATCGAGCTGGGCGCTCAGGATTGGGTGCGGTCCATTCGCGACTTGGTGCTGCGCACCACTCTACTTCCGGCGTTCGAGATGTCGGAGGCGAAACTCGACGAGTTCATCGCGCAGATCCGCCTGAAACGGCCTGCCATGCTGTTCGGATATCCATCGGCGCTCGCGCATATCGCCCGCCATGCGATGAGTAAGAAGCAGGCGCTCGACGATCTGGGCGTGCGCGTCGCCTTCGTAACCTCCGAGCGGCTCTACCCAGAGCAGCGTGAGCTCATCGGGCGCGTTTTCGGCTGTGCCGTCGCAAACGGCTACGGCGGGCGCGACGCGGG
>DATFWO010000266.1:0-10685 GCA_035259205.1 Burkholderiales bacterium
TCCGGCAGGAAGAAGACTCCGTCGCGCACGCCTTGAATCCGGAGCAATTCCGAGTTGAGGGCCTGGAGCGACGCCCGTTTCCCGCCGATCTTGACCATGTCGCCGGGGCGGCCGTGCAGCATGAACTGCTCCCCGTCGAGCAGGCTGAGACAATCGGGCAATCTCAACGCGTTATCCAGATGGCCACCCGCAATCCAGGTTTCCTCGGCGCTCTGCCACGCATGTATCCCATCGCAGAATCGCCACTGCCCGGTCCGGGCGGGACGGCGCAATGCCACCGTGCCGGCTTCGGTGCAGCCGTAGATTTCATGGACTGGCACATGCCACCGCCGCTCCACAGCCTGTGCCAGCTCCTCGGACATGGGCATCGTTGAGGCGAGCACGCCCGACAGCTCGGGCACATCCATGTCCTCGGCGAGGCAGGCTCGCAAGTGCAGGGGTGTAGTGGCGAGCCAGCGCGTTGGCGGCATCTCGGAAAGAGCGGCGCGGACGTCCGCGGGCAGCAGCGGACGGCCCGGATGTACCGCCATTCCGCTTTGCAGCGGCAGCATGATCGTGGTCTCGAGGCCGTACATGTGCTGCGGCGGCACCGTGCCGAGCATCGTCCAGTTCGTGCCCGCGGCGATTTCCAGACGACGCGCCAGGGTGCGCGCTCCCGTGACCAGCGATCTCCAGGACTTGGGATGCGCCTGTGGCCGGCCCGTGCTGCCCGAGGTAAAGACGATCGTCGCGAGCTGATCGGCAGCAATGCAGGGCACTTCGAAGGTATCCGCACGCCCGGCAGTCCATGGCGGGACAATCATCGCGGGGAGTCCGGAAGGCAGCTCGTTGTGATCCGCGAGACAGCAGGCCTCCGGGTAGCTCGCAAAGATCTCGCGCACGGCGCCGGCAGCGCGGCTGGGCGGCAGCAGATTCGCCTGGCCGGCGATGAGCGTTGCGACGAAACCGAGCATGAAGTTCAGGCGGTCCTCGCACAAGTTGAGCACGTAGCGCTTCCTGGGGAGACACGCCGCCAGCTCCATCGCTGCGGTGCAGAAGCGCGCGGCAGTCACCGGCTGGCCCTGATGCCGGCCGATGAGACTGCCGGCTTCGAATCCGTACAATGGACGGAAGGAGCTCACTTGAGCGCCTCCCCGGGCGGGCGCGGAACGACCCTGTAGTTGCGCAAGCGGCAGATCAGCTGCCAGGGAGACGCATGCGGATGGTGGCGGTAGCGTATGCGCCGGTAGAGGTATTCCAGCATGAAGAACAGCGCCACCAGCAGGTAGTTCAGGATGTTGGTGAAGAGCGACCATGCCGCAAGCGGGCCGGTCACCGCCAGCGTCGCGGATATAGCGGCCATCAGCGCGAAAAATCCGGCCCACGACCAGGTCAGGTTACGCGTGTAACGCGCGAGATCGGGCGCGAGCTGACCGCCGCGCTCGATGCGCGCGAAGCGTCTCACCAGCGGTTCCCGGCCCGGGAGCAGCGTGCGCGCGAAGAATACGCACAACACGAGATTGATCACGATCGGCGGCGTATACAGCAGCAAGCCCGGGAAGCGCCCGGCCAGCCACAACGAGAGCACGAGCGCGGCAGTCGTGAGCAGCACTGTGGCAATGCCGCCCAACCACCCCGCTGCAAGGCCGCACACCACGAGCGCGACCGCGAGAGCCGCCCAACGCGGTTCACCTGACACGGCCGCGGTGTGGTTGAGCAGCGGGTACGCGCACACCCCGACGACGGCGAGGGGGCGTACCCATCCGGCCATGGGGGTCTGCTATCCAATTCCGTAACGAAGGGGCTCCGCCCCTTCGTTACGACGGCGAGTGCCACGTGCCCGTGGACCCGATTTCGGCAGGAAGGTCGCGATGATCATCGCCGGGAGCTGGATTCCTAGCGCGTACGGTGCTTCGCGATATGCGCGGTGAGCGAGCGCAAGGAAGCGAAAATGCGCCGGTTGCCCGGATCGTCGGAGCGTAACTGAAACCCGTACTTCTTTGAAACGGCCAGCGCGATCTCCAGCACATCGATGGAATCCAGTCCCAGCCCCTCGCCGAACAAGGGAAGGTCGGGATCGAGTTCCGCTACGGGTTTTTCGAGATTCACCGCCTCGGCGATGAGTGTCGCTACTTCTCCTTCGAGGTCCGTCTGCTGCTCCAATCCATCCCCCTGCTCAATTCACCCTCCTGCCACCGCGGCGGCTCCCGGCGGGAACGCTTGTATTTTAGAACCTATTTGATATCCAGGCACGTTTGCGACGGAGGCGAGGACGAGAGGCAATATGTCGATATAGGTTCCGCTACGCCCCTGCCCCCGGGCAGGGCGTGCGCTCGCTGCCGTCCTTCCTCCGGATCCGGAATTCGGCATGGAACTTCGCGGGCAGCCCATTCTCAAACGGCATAGCGGGGAGACCTCCTGAAGTCCGCCGGCGCCTCTCGCCGGATTGCACAGATGAGCGCACCGACTACGCGATGGAGATTCACCAGTTTCGCCGGCGCAGCCGCGCGGCTTTCGGGCAGGCCGGTCACGTTCCTTCTGGCCTTGGGCGTCGTTCTAGCGTGGGCTCTGTCGGGGCCGCTCTTCGGATTCAGCGACACCTGGCAGCTCGTCATCAATACCGGCACCACCATCATCACCTTCCTGATGGTGTTCCTGATCCAGAACACGCAGAATCGCGACACCGAGGCGATGCAGATCAAGCTCGATGAGCTGATCCGGTCCGCAAAAGGGGCGCAGAACACGCTCCTCGATCTGGAACGCCTGGACGAGGCCGAGCTCGACAAGATGCGCAACCGCTACGAGGAGCTCGCCCGTCAGGCGCGCAAGGAAATTCGGGACGGCACGCCGAAGGACTCCAGATGACGGACACGAAGAACGACGCAGCCGCCGGCCAGGAACTCACGATCAGGGCAGTACACAAGATTTTTCCCGTCGGGCATTTCGTCATCAGCCTGCTGTTCATCGCGAGCGCACTAGCCCTGTTGGGCTTCGCGGCCGCCCAACTGTGGGACGGACTGCAGCCGGGCGGCGATCTGTCATCGCACAATCGCCTGCAATCGGTCCTGCAAAGCATCGCCATCCTGACGGTGGCCGTCGCGGCGCTGGAGCTCGGCCAGACCATACTCGAGGAAGAAGTGCAGCGCGAGGCGCATATGAGCGCGCCTACGCGCGTGCGCCGCTTCCTGTCCCGCTTCATGGTCGTGCTGGTGGTGGCGATGTCGATCGAAACGCTCGTCGTCGTCTTCAAGTTCACCCAGGAAGCCCCCGAGCACCTGCCGTATGCGGCGTCCATCGGCGTTGCGGCCGCCGCGCTGCTCGCCGCGTGGGGCATATTCGTCCGTCTCAATCGCAGCGCGGAGGAGCTCGAGCCAGAGGCGATGCAGCAGGCGAAGCAGGAGGACAAGAAGATGAAGTAATATCCCCGGATGCATCTCGTGATCCGGGGAGCCGACGTCGAGACCACCGCGCTGAAGGCGCTGGCCAGGCTCTCCGGCGCGTCCGGCATCGAGCAGATCGCTCCCAACGTATTCCGGCTGACCAACGCTTCCCCCGCCACCGGCATTGCCGAGCTGTGCGCGCAGCAAAAGCTCGACTGGACCTTCGTGCCGGATGATTCCGGCGCGCAGCGCCGATAGAGGAGTCGCCATGCCCTTGATCCGCCCTTTCGCCGGCCTGCGCCCCGCCGTCGGCCGCGCCGCCGAAGTCATAGCGCCGCCGTACGATGTCCTGTCGAGCGACGAGGCGCGCGCGCGCGCTGCCGGCAAGCCCTGGAGCTTCCTGCACATCTCCAAGCCCGAGATCGACTTGCCGGCAGGCACCGACCCGTACGCGCCCCAGGTCTACGCCAAGGCGAAGGAAAATCTGGATCGCATGCTACGAGAAGGCGTTCTCGCGCGCGACGCGGCGCGCTGCTACTACGTCTACCGGCTGATCATGGGCGGGCACACGCAGATCGGCCTGGTGGCGGCGGCCTCGGTGGCGGAATACAACGTCAACCGCATCCGCAAGCACGAGCACACGCAGACCGACAAGGAAACCGACCGGGTGCGCCAGATCGACGCGCTCAATGCCCAGACCGGGCCGGTGATGGTCGCCTATCCGGAAGCGCGTGAAGTCGACGACATCCTTGCCGGCTCCTCGGCGGGCACCCCCGATGCCGACGCGATCGCCGATGGCGGCGTCCGCCACACGCTGTGGGTGGTGCGCGACGCCGGCATCCAGGCGAAGCTGACCCGAGCCTTCGACGCGATGCCCGCGATCTACATTGCCGACGGTCATCACCGGTCGGCGGCGGCGTCGCGCGTAGCCGCTCAGCGGCGCGCCGCCAATCCGCGGCACACCGGCGAGGAGGATTACAACTATTTTCTGACCGTGATCTTCCCGCACCACCAGATGCAGATCCTCGACTACAACCGCGTCGTCGCCAGCCTGAACGGCATGGACGCCGGCACGCTCCTCACGCGGCTGCGCGAAAGCTTCTCGGTGGAGCCGAGCGCTGCGCCGGTGAAGCCGGCGAGAGCCGGCGAGTTCGGGCTGTATCTCGCGGGCCGGTGGCACCGCCTGGCGATCCATCCACGGCTCATTCCCGCCAGCGATCCGGTGGCACGTCACGACGCGACGCTGCTGTCCGATCACCTGTTGGGACCCATCCTGGGCATCAAGGACCTGCGCAAGGACAAGCGCATCGACTACATCGGCGGCATCCGCGGCCTCGCGGAGCTGGAAAAACGCGTGGACAGCGGCGAGATGGCCGCGGCCATCGCCCTGCACGCGACGAGCATGGACGACCTGATGGCGGTAGCCGAAGCGGCCAAGGTCATGCCCACGAAATCCACCTGGTTCGAGCCCAAGCTCGCCGACGGACTCGTGTCGCACGTGCTGGACTGACTGCCCGCCTCAGCCGACGACGTTGGTGGGCCGGCCGGCGAGAAAGTTCTCGACGTTCTCTATCGCCCGCAGCAGGCCGTCGCGCCTCACCTCGGGCGTCTGACCCGCGTTGTGCGGTGAGAGCACGGTGTTGGGGCAGCTGAGCAGCGCGTCGCCCGTGCCGAGCGGCTCGTCGTGAAAGACGTCGAGCCCCGCTCCCGCGATTTTCCCGGCAGTCAGCGCGGAAAGGAGTGCGTCGCGGTCGACGAGAGCGCCTCGTCCGGTGTTGATCAGGATCGCGCCGGGCTTCATAAGCGCGAATTCCCGCTCGGCTATGAATCCGCGGGTCTCGGGGGTGAGGCGCACGTGCAAGGTCACGACATCGGCGCGGCGCAGCATATCGTCCCTGGCCGCGGCGCTATCGCCGCGCGCGCTCCACGTCAGCACCTCCATTCCCAGCCCACGCCCCAGCTCGGCTACCCGCGTGCCTATGCTGCCGGTGCCGAATACACAGAGCGTCTTGCCGTAAGCCTGCGTCAGCATTTCGCGCGGCCACGCCCCGCCCCTCATTTCGCGGTCGATCTGCGGGATCTTGCGCGCGACGGCAAGCATCAGTGCGATGGCGTGCTCCGCAACCGCATGCGCATTCGCGCCAGGTGTGTTGCACACGGTGACGCCGTGACCGGCGGCGGCCGCGAGATCGATATTGTCCGTTCCGACGCCCCAGATCGAGATCAGCTCGAGCTCCGGGCAGGTGCGGAACACGCCTTCGGTGAAGCGCGCGTGGGCGCGGATGTTGACGGCTACACGCGCATTGCCTATACGGCGAGCGAGCTCGGCTTCGTCGTCAGCGCCGCGCTCGGTGTACACGCGCAGCTCCCCCAGCGCTCTCGCACGCTCGTGAGCGGCCGAGCCCTCGAACACCGAGGGAAAGTCGTCTGGCACTACGATCACTTTAAAGCCTATGAGCAGTAAGCGGTGAGCAGTGAGCACGCAGGAGCGCCGTAAAGCATAACAAAACAGTCGGTGTAGTAGAAACGCGCGAACGCCCCGACCGCACTGCTTACCGCTCACCGTTTCTGATAAAGAGGCATGACTTTCGCCGAATAGTTCTGCAGGTCGGCGATACGGTTTTCCGGAGAGGGATGGGTGGAAAGGAATTGCGGGGGACCGGCACCGCCCGCCTTGGCCATCTTCTGCCACAGCGTGACCGCGGCGCGAGGATCGAAACCCGCGCGCGCCGCCAGCTCGACGCCGATGCGGTCGGCTTCGACCTCCTGCGAGCGCGAATGGGGAAGCCCGAAAGTCACGTTGGCCACGATATTCGCAAGCTGCAGACCCGCATCCCCGATACCAAGGAGGGCACCGCCCGCCGACAACAGCCCCTGCTGCACCGCCGCCTCCGAAGCACGTTCCCGCCCGTGCTCGCGCAGCGCGTGCGCGATCTCATGCCCCAGCACGGCGGCCAGCTCGTCGTCGGTCGGCTTGATCTGCGCGAGCAGCCCCGTGTAAACGGCGATCTTGCCGCCGGGCATGCACCACGCGTTCACCTCGCTGGAATCGATCACGTGATACTCCCATGCCCACTGCGGCGCGTCGGCCCTGAGCGCGCCGCTCGCCGCAGCCAGCCGCTGGGCGATGCCGCGCACACGCGCGACCTGGGCTGGATCGCGGTCGAGCGCGTTCTTCGACGCTGCCTGCTTGACCACATCCTGGTAAGCAAGGGAGGAGGCCTTGTTGACGTCATCGGCGGACAGCAGGAAGTGCTGCTTGCGATCGACCCCAACCACTCCGGGTTGGGTGGTTTGCGTGGTCTCGCAGGCAGTCACGAGGAGCAGCACCGCAGCGGCGAGCAGCCGTTTCGTGATCGCTTTCATTCCACGGAAATCAAAACCTTAATGCACATGACGTTGACCGGCGAGGCGTAGCGCGGTTCCACGCGCCACTCGGATGCGGCTTCTTCGCCTGAATTATTCTGCCCGCTCCTTCTGCAACTGGTCGAGATACAGTTTTTCGTAGAGCTCGATCTTGGCCTTGTACCCCTCTGGATCGACGAACCGGTTGGGGTCGTATTTGTCGCCTGGCTTGTATTTCTCGTGCAGGTTGAACTGGCCCGCGTGTGACGACACGAAGATGTCGGGCGTCAATCGCTTCTGCCTCGCGAACGTCTGAGCGTAGGCTTCGGTAATGTTCGGGAAGCCGGCCATGCCGCTGACCTTCACCCCGGGATTGATGGAGCCCATGTTCACGATGAGCACACGGTAGTTGCGCCCGGCGTCCTGGACTGTGTAGGAAAAGCTGGTCGCTCCCTTGGTATGACCCGGATGATGCATTACCGTGAGCTCGGTGCTTCCCAGCCTGACCTTGTCGCCGTCCCTGAGTCGGCGATCGACCCTGACGGGCTCATAGACAGCGCCTCGTCCCTGCGGAAAACGATAATCCGAATTGCCCCCGTCCTCCAGCATCGCCGCGTCATCCTCGTGCATGGCCATCGTGGCTCCTGTCAGGCGCTTGATTTCCGCCATCCCTGCAACGTGATCCCAATGGCCGTGAGTGGCGAGGAGCAGCTTGATGTCCGAGAACTTGAAGCCGAGCGCCTCGATGTTGGACCGGATCCCGGCGACCGAATTGTTGACCCCGGTGTTGATGAGGATGTTGCCGGCGTTCGTGACGATCAGGTACACCGCGAGATCGTAGGTGCCGACGTAATACAGGTTGCCGACTATGCGCAGGGGCGGGAACGGCTTTACGAACGCCTCGTTGGATATCGGCAACTGCTTGAAGGTCGTCTGGGCCTGGGCCGGAACCTGGCCGATTGCGACGAATGCGGCGAATGCAGCGGCGGCAAGCGCTTTGCGGCTCATCGGCATATCTCCCATTGGCAGTCAGGGGACTTCTACCCTCGCATTTTCCCCCAGCAGCCGGTAGGTTCGCCAGCGCCCTGCGTCCTCGCGGCACATTCCGTAGCGGAACGGGAAATTCGGCCGTCCCGGCGTGAAAAATCTCAAATCCTGAAACCAGACACAGACCGAGGCCTCATGATCGACCCGGTAGAGCACGGGATAGCGAGCGAACCAGCGGAAAAACGCGAAATCGGGATGTTCCCACACCGTTCGCGCCAGGCCCGAGTCCTGCGGGTTCTCTCCATAGCGCGGAGTACTCACCCATATCGCATGATTCAACGGCAGATAGGGAGCTGATATGCGCGCCAGAAAGCCCGCATCGGCGGGCAACGGGGCGGGCGCTTCGCCCTGTGTCAATCGCACCAGCGCGTAGTGTATCCGGTCATCCTTCTCCACGAATACGACCCAGTGCAGTGGCGAGGCGGGACGGGGCTGGGCGGAGATGCGTGCCACCTGAAATTTCATCCCGTATGCGAAATCCCGGCCGAACTGGACGGCCGCGTGCTGGAGCACCGCCTCCCATCCCACGTACGTCGCAAGAACCACCAGACCCGCCACGGCCGGCACGCGCGACCCGTGCCAAAGCCACGAAAACAGGAGTCCCGCAACGATGATGCCGGTGAACCACGGGTCGATGATGAACGTGGTATCCCATGCGAACCGGGCGTCCGAGAACGGCGCAAAGATCATGGTGCCGTACGAAGTTATGAGATCGCCGAGAATGTGGATGCCCACTCCCATTGCCGCGACGCCGAAATAGGCGCGCCAGCTCCTGTCCCTCCTCCAGATCAGGACGGAGAGCCAGGACATCAGAAGCGCCCACAGCGGCAAGAGCATCAAAGAGTGGGTGATGCCACGGTGATGCTGGAGATAGAAGACGGAAGAAACGTAGCCGGCAACGAAATCGATGTCCGGAAACGCGGCAGCCATCGCTCCCACGAGGACGCGTCGTCCATGCGAAAGCCCGTCCGGAGACTGCTGCGGCGCCGTTGCCCGCGCCAGCAACGCGCCGGAAAGGGCGTGAGTCAGCGTATCCAAGATGCAGCATGCTAGTCCCGAGTCCGAGCCTGCTCAAGCTCCGGCGTCGGGCCTATGGTCGGCAAGCCAGCTGTTGCGGGGAAACGCGGTCGCCGGGGCGCGCTTGAACATGCCCTGATGCATGGCACACATCAGGCAGCTTTGCTAGAGTAGATCAGGACGCTTACCTTGATCGCTATTCCGACAACATGACCGACGGTGCGACAGATACTGTGCGAGCCGTTGACCGGCGGCCCGTGAGCAGGCGTTCGCTCGCGCTGTTCGGGGTGATCGCCGTGTCGTGGATCGTGCTGGCGTGGTTCGTTTTCAACTGGCTGCTTCAAACGCGGATTACGGCGCTAGTGGAGCACGAGACGAAGGCAGTCCGCCAGGACTTGTCCCAGCTCAGCGAGAATTTCGAGCGCGTGCTGAGCCGGCTGCAGGGGCTGCCGGCTGTGCTCGCGACCGGGCGCGATGTCGCCGACGTCCTCGCTTCATTCGGACCCACCGTCGCCCCGTCCTCGCAATCGCGCGATGCAGTGAGGGCCGCGTGGACCCAGCGCGCGGACCTGCTCGCGCTGGACAGGCAATTGCTTGGGGTCGCGGGGGAAATGGACGTCGACGTCATTTGGGTATTGAACGCGAGCGGAGATTGTGTGGCGGCAAGCAACTTCGGCGAAACCACCAGCCTCATCGCCACCAACTACGCCGATCGCAGTTACTTCAAATCGGCGCAGGCCGGCAAACGCGGCCGACAGTACGCCTTGGGTCGGGTTACCAATGTCCCGGGCCTGTTCTTCTCGGCTCCAGTCACGGCGCAAGGCCAGTTCCTGGGGGCGGTGGCGATCAAGATCGATCTGCCGCGGCTCGCGCCATGGTTCAATCATCAGAACGCTTTTGTCACGGACGAGTACGGCGTCGTCATTCTCGCCGCGGACCAGGCCATGGAAATGCGCGCCCTGCCGGGCGCTACGGTCTATCAGCTGCCGGTCGCGCAGCGGATGGAACGCTACAAGCGAGAGGCGTTTGAGACCCTGAGGATAGGAGTCGGCGCCGGACCGGGCGGGCTGGTGCGCGTAGCCGATTCCCCGTATCCGTACATTGCCGCGCGCAGCGACCGGCCGCAGCACGGCATCGCCGTCCACATACTCGCGCCGATCGAGGGCATCGACAGCATGCGCCGGGACGCATTCGCCGCTTTCCTGTTGCTTGCGTTCTCCGGAATCATGATGACCGCGCTGGCTTTCGGGGTGCGCGCCTATTTGTCGCGGGTGCGACAGCACCGCGAGAGCATGGAGGCGACCAATGCGTCGCTGAACGAGCTGAACCAGAACCTCAACCACCTCGCCAGGATGGACCCGCTCACCGATTGCTCCAACCGGCGGCATTTCCAGGCGTGTCTCGAGGCCGAGATTGCGCGCGGCATCCGCTATGGCCGCGAATTCAGCCTGTTGATCGGCGACATCGATCATTTCAAGGAGATCAACGACCGGCACGGCCACGCCGCAGGCGACGAGGCGCTGCGCCATCTGGTACGGATCATCCGCCAGCAGCTACGGAATCAGGACGAGCTCGGCCGCATGGGTGGGGAGGAGTTCGCCGTATTGCTGCCCGAGACCGGGCAGGCGAGTGCAGCCGCGGCGGCCGAGCGCATCCGCCGCGCCGTCGAGACGACTCCAGCGCAATACGAGAACGCCCAGATTCCGATGACCGTAAGCTTCGGTGTGGCTTGCTGGAAATCGTCCGCCGAATCGGCTGACGCGCTGCTGCGGCGCGCGGACACGGCGCTCTACGCGGCGAAGTCCGCCGGGCGTAACCGGGTAGCCAGCGCCGACGATACCGTAGACGGGAAGGCGCGCGTTGCCTCTGTCGCCGGCTAGAGTCGCATGAGTCCGTTGCCCCGGGAGCGAAGCGGGC
>DATFWO010000267.1:0-5778 GCA_035259205.1 Burkholderiales bacterium
TCCCACTCGGGTTGCGGCCAGGACGGTCGTCTGCATCGTTGCCCGGCTTGACCATATCGACATATGGCCTGCGCCGTGCGCCTCGCATACGGTCCGTCCTGGCCACAACGCATCACGCGCCTATTATTGAGATAGGTTCTATACTAGGCTTGGGAGGGCTTTCGACAAGGAGACGAATATGGCGACCAGGAAAAAGAAGGCGTCCTCGTCGGGGCGCCGGGCAACCACCACCAAGCCCTCGGGACTCTCGGTACACATCGGTCTCAATGGAGTCGACCCCGCGCACTATGCCGGCTGGAGCGGCCCGCTGAAAGCATGCGAGGCGGACGCCTCCGACATGGCCAAAATCGCCAAGAGCAAGGGCATGCAGTCGACGGTCTTGCTCACCAGGGACGGGAACCGTGCAAAGGTGCTGGCCGCGATCCGGGCGGCAGCGAAGCAGTTGAAGAGCGGCGACCTCTTTCTGCTCACCTATTCCGGACACGGCGGGCAGGTGCCCGACATCACCGGCGAGGAAGACGACAAGAAAGACGAGACCTGGTGCCTCTATGACGGAGAGCTGATCGATGACGAGCTCTATCTGGAACTCAGCGGCTTTGGCGCCGGCGTGCGGATCCTCGTCTTTTCGGACAGCTGCCACAGCGGCACGGTCACGCGCGCGCGGCCCAGCTCGGAACCGAGCGGCGAGGAAGCACGCTCCAAGATGATGCCGCCGGACGTCGCGGACGCAACGTATCGTGCGCACCAGGCGTTTTACGACAACCTCCAGAAATCGGTCGCCAAAGCAGCCGGCAAGGGAAAGCTGGCCGATCCCGACACCATGCTGGCGCACGTCGCGACCAACCCGCGCTTGACCCGTATCGTGAAGTCCTTCAAGCCGACGGTCCTACTCATCTCGGGATGCCAGGACAACCAGACCTCGATGGACGGCGCGCACAACGGCGCGTTTACAGAGCAGTTGCTGCACGTGTGGAACTCCGGTGCATACAAGGGCGACTACGTCAGGTTTCACGCCCAGATCAAGGCTGGACTCCCGTCGTCGCAGACGCCTAACCTGTTCACCCTCGGCACCGCGACGAAGTTCCTGAAGGAGCAGCCCTTCACCGTCTGAGGAAGTCCATGGATCGCGGATCGGGTGTGGTGCTCGGGCTGTTCGCGGCGCTGACGGCGAACGGCGCAGCCGCTCAATCGGGCTATCCCGAGAAGCCGATCCGCATCGTCAGCCCGTACCTCGTCGGGACGCCGTCGGACATCGCGGCGCGGCTGCTCGGCCAGAAATACACCGATGCGTGGGGCAGGCCCGTCGTGATCGAGAACATTGTCGGGGCGAGCGGCAACATCGGAGCGGAGCGCGTGGCGAAGGCGACGCCGGACGGCTACACGCTGGTGCTCGCCGGTAACGCTCCCATGGTGATCAACCCCAGCCTTTACGACAAGCTTCCGTTCGACCCGGTGAAGGATTTCGCGCCGGTCTCGCAGGTCTGCCTGTCGGCAAGCATACTCGCCGTTTCCAACTCGTCGCCGGCGAAAAGCGTTCAGGAGCTGGTCGCTCTCGCCAGGGCGCAGCCCGGCAAGTTGACCTTCGGCTCCGCCGGCAGCGGCACGCCGCAGCACATGGCCGGCGAGCTGCTCAATACCATGGCGGGCATCCGCATCGTGCACGTCCCCTACAAGGGATCGCCGGCGGGAGTGCTCGATCTGCTCGGCGGGCGACTGTCCACCATGTTCGGTATCACGTCAGTGATATTGCCACTAGCGCGGGCCGACAAGCTGCGGGCGCTCGCTGTAACATCGCTGGAGCGCTCGGCGTCCGCTCCCGAGTTGCCGACCATGGCCGAGTCCGGCTATCCGGGCTTCGAAGCTACATCCTGGTTCGCCCTGCTCGCGCCGGCGGGGACTCCGGTGGCCGTCGTGCGCAAGCTGCATCTCGAAACCGTCAAGGCGCTCGCGCAGCCCGACCTGCGCGCAAAGTTCGGCGAGCTCGGCATGGAACCGGTGGGAAGTTCGCCGCAGCAGCTCGCTGCGATCATCAAGGCCGACATCCCGAAGTGGGCAAAGGTGATCAGGGACTCCGGCGCGAAATTGGACTAGAACTTCGCGTTCCCGGGCGTGCGCGGGAACGGGATCGCATCGCGTATGTTGCTCAAGCCGGTGACGTAGGCCACGGTGCGCTCGAAGCCGAGCCCGAAGCCCGCGTGCGGCACGGTTCCGTAGCGGCGCAGGTCCCGGTACCAGCCATACCCCTCCCGGTCGAGCCCATGCTCCGCCATGCGCGCGTCGAGCACCTCGAGCCGCTCCTCGCGCTGGCTGCCGCCGACGATCTCGCCGATCCCCGGCGCGAGCACGTCCATCGCGGCGACGGTGCGGCCGTCGTCGTTGAGCCGCATGTAGAACGCCTTGATCTCTTTCGGATAGTTCATGACGACGACCGGCTTGCCGGCGTAGGTTTCCGTCAGGTAGCGCTCGTGCTCTGACTGCAGGTCGATGCCCCACTTTACGGGAAACTCCAACTTCTGCTTCGCCGATTCGAGGACGCGGATCGCCTCGGCGTATTCCATGCGCGCGAATTCCGAGCGCACGATGCCTTCGAGGCGCGCGATCACGCCTTTCTCGATGTGCTCGTCGAAGAACGCCATGTCGTCGCCCCGCTCGTCCAGCACCGCCTTGAACACGTACTTGGTGAGGTCTTCCGCGAGCGTCGCGTTGTCGGAGAGATCGGCAAAGGCGATCTCCGGCTCTATCATCCAGAATTCCGCGAGGTGTCGGCTGGTGTTGGAATTTTCCGCGCGGAAGGTCGGCCCGAAGGTGTAGACCTTGGTGAGCGCAAGGCAGTAGGCCTCGATGTTGAGCTGCCCGGAAACCGTCAGGAACGCCTCCCGCCCGAAGAAGTCCTTGCTGAAGTCGATCCGGCCGTTCTCGTTGCGCGGCAGGTTCATGAGATCGAGGACCGAGACGCGGAACAGCGCGCCGGCGCCTTCGGCGTCGGAGGCGGTGATGATGGGCGTGTTGACCCAGAAGAACTTGCGCTCGTTGAAGAAGCGGTGGACGGCCTGCGCAACAGTGTGGCGCACGCGCGAGGTGGCGCCGATCACGTTCGTGCGCGGCCGCAGGTGCGCGACCTCCCGCAGGAACTCCAGCGAATGGTGCTTGGGCTGGATCGGGTAGGAATCCGGGTCGTCCACCCAGCCGACGATCCTGATCGCCTCGGCCTGCATCTCGAATTGCTGCCCCTTCCCGGCGGACGGCACGATCGGGCCGACGGCCTCGATCGCGCAGCCCGCGGTGAGGCGCGCAATCTCCGCTCCGTAGTTCGGCAGCGTATTGGGCGCGACGATCTGCAACGGGTGAAAGCCGGAGCCGTCGGACACGTGCACGAAAGAGACGCCCGCTTTCGAGTCGCGGCGCGTCCGCACCCAGCCCCTGACCGTGATCGGGGCGCCCTTGGGAAAATCGCCACGCAGGATGTCCTGGATGCCTGCGGTAGGCTTCTGCTCCGACATTTGATGCTCCTGTCGAGTTGACGGCTCGAAATCGCGCGGTGGCCACCGGGCAGCGCGCGAGACATTCCCTCCCGCCTTGTGCAAGAATTCTCCGGCTATCCCACTGTCCGATTATCGATATCCGGAGCCGCGCATGGCAAGACAGGGCGGCAATCGAGAGTATGAGATGAAACGCTCGAAGACTATGGCAGCGGCGCTATTTGCCGTGGTGGCCGCGCTGAGCGGCTGCGGCGGCTTCAATTGGAATCCATGGTCCGGCCCCCAGGAATCAAAGGTGTCCGGCACGCCCCCGGGTGCCAAAGCTTATGGCTGCGAAGGCGGCAAGCGGTTGCTGGTGCGCCATGCTTCGGACGCGAAATCCGTGATGATCATCCATCCCCTGGGGGAATTTCGCCTGGACCGCGTCGCGTCGGCGTCCGGCGAGCAGTACAGCAACGGTAAGACCACCCTGACGGTCAAGGACGGCGAGGCCACGCTGGAAGAAGGCGCCGCGGTGCCGTTTGCCAAATGCAAGCCCGAGCGCGAGCCTTGAAATCGGCGCAGTGACCACTTCACAGCCGGCATAGCGAGCGGTTCAACATCCGGAATCGAATGCTTGCCGCGTCCCTGCGGTTGGAATAGATTCCCCCGGCAAGGCGTGGTTGGAAAGATTTGGGCCGCGCGCTCGCTGCGGATCCGATACACGAGACCAAGACGATGAGCGACTGGAGCAAGGTGACCAGGCCGATTCCCGTTCCGAACGAGTGGACGAAGCCTTTCTGGGACGCGGCCAAGCAAGGCGTGCTCGCGTTGCAGCGCTGTCAGAGCTGCGGGCACTTCCAGCATCCCCCGTACCCGACCTGCGTGAACTGCATGGGGACAGACCTCAAGTTCGAGTCCGTTTCCGGCAACGGCGTCATCTACGCCTACACCATCATGTACCACACGGGCGACAAGCGGTTCGCCCCGGTCGTTCCTTACGCGAGCATCATCGTGGAGCTCGACGCGGCACCCGGCGCGCTCATGGCCGGCAATCTGCTCGACGCGCCATACACGGAAGCCAAGGTGGGGCGGCGCGTGGAGGTGACTTTCCAGCCGCTGAACGACGACTTCACCCTGCCCCAGTTCCGTCTCGCCAGAGATTAGGAACCGGTAACTCGAAACTTCAAACTCGAAACTTGTAACTTGATATGTGGGAAAACCGGTGCAAGGTGGCCGTGAGCGGTGTCGGATTCTCGAAGGCCACGCGCACGGCCGAGAGACCGCTGGCCGCGCACGCGCTGGAAGCGGTCAAGGCGGCGGTGGAAGACTCCGGGCTCAAGCTGCCCGATATCGACGGCCTCACGACGTATCCGGAGCTTCCCGCGACCGGACACGCCGAGGTCGACGGCATCAGCATCGTCTCCGTCAACTGTATGATGGCGATGCTGAAGCTCCCGCATCTCGCGTGGCACATCCAGACGGGATCGGTCAATATCGGCGGCGCCGTGCAGCAGGCGGTCAACGCGCTGCTCGCGGGCGTATGCAAGTACGCGGTGGTCTGGCGCGCCATGCACAACCCCAAAGGGACTTACCAGAATCTGCCCGGAACGTACGCGCAGGGCGCGCTGCAGTTCACTGCGCCATACGGCTTCGGGGGTCCCGGCCAGGGCATGGCGGTCGCGTATACGCGCTATCTCGAGAAGAACAATCAGCAGCGCGAGAAGATGGTGACGCTCGCGGTCACGCAGCGCCAGCACGGGCTCAAGAACCCGCACTCGTACTTCAAGGTGCCGCTTACGCCCGAGGACTATTTCGGCTCGCGCATGGTCGCGTATCCGTTCTGCCTCTACGACTGCGATATCCCCGTGCAGGGCGCGGTCGCCATCGTCCTGACGACCGCGGAGCGCGCCCGCGATCTCAAGCCGCGCCCGGCGTACCTGGCGGGTTATGGCGAGCGGCTGCGCTTCGAGGTCGCCGGCCGCATCGGCAGCCTCGCGAGCTACATGGAAGGCGGTCGCAGCTCGGCGGAGCTCACGTGGGCGCGTTCGGGCTTCGGCCCGAAGGACGTCGACGTCGCGCAGATCTACGACGGCTTTTCCGCGTCGGTGCTCTACGGACTCGAGTCCTACGGCTTCTGCAAGGAGGGCGAGGCGCTCGACTTCATCCAGAACGGCCGCATCGAGCTCGACGGCGAGCTGCCGCTCAACACCTTCGGCGGCAGCCTCTCCACCGGGCGCATCCATGGCCTGTGGCATATCATCGAAGGCGCGCTGCAGGCTTCGGGACGCGCGGGCGAGCGGCAGGTCGAGGACGTCAA
>DATFWO010000268.1:0-18502 GCA_035259205.1 Burkholderiales bacterium
CGAAAGAAGAAACCGGAGCAGGGCTTCCGCGGCGGCTGGATGCTTCGAAGCCGCGAAAATTCCCGCCGACGTTTCGATGACCTTCTGGATTTCATCGGGCAGCGGCCCCACGACCTCGATGCCGGGTACTGCGAGCAGCTCCACGATCTGCTGTACGGCGATCTCGGCTTCGCCTGCAGCCACGACAGTGCCGATATAGCCGCCCGGGCGCGTGACGGTCTTGGGTTTCATCTGCTCGGCGATGCCAAGACGTTCCAGCAGCACCGGGACGTACATGCCGCTCGCGCCATGCACGGTATGCGCGATCGACCGGGCTTCGAGCATCGTTCGCCTGAATGCCTCGACTGAGGAGATGTCCGGCTTCGGTGCGCCGGTGCGCACGGCGACCCCCACCCGGGAGCGGGAGAAAGAGCGGTTACCGCGGGGCGCGACGATACCCAACGTGGTCAGCTCGCAGACGACGGATGTGCCGAGGATCACGATATCCGCAGTCTCGCCCGACTTGATGCGCGCGAGCATCCTGATTGCGGAATCGGCCTGGACCGAATAGCGGTGGCCGCTCGCGCGCTCGAATGCGGGCTTCAGCGCATCGAGCACCGTCAGCGAGCTGTTGGACGTCAATATCCTCAATTCAGCGCCGGAGCGGCTCACAAGCAGACCTCACTCATCTCGCCTCCTGCTGCGAGGAGGAGTGCCGCCGAAGGCGGCTGGGTGGTCGAGGAGGCCCTCCGCCTTCCGCATTCCGCTTTCGTTCCTGCGTTGCAGGCGGCGCAGCATGGTCGCAGCGAGCCACACAAGGCCAGCGAGTACAAGCGCCGCCAGCAGCCAGCGCATGACGCTCGCCAGCGCCGCGGCATCGAGCGCGGGCAGCGGAAACTTTTTCAGCGTTTCTCCGCGCTCGAGCGTCCAGTGCCATGCGGTGTGCGCGACGAAAGCGGAGAGGATGATCGTGCCGGCGCGCTCCGGAACGAAGCGGAACAGCAGGCCCAGGGCCGGAACGAGCACGACCAGTACTAGGAGTTGCCCGAGCTCGACACCGACGTTAAATGCAAGGAGCGAGGTTACGAGGTGGGATCCCGCAAACTGCAGCGTTTCCTTCAGCGCAAACGAGAATCCGAAACCGTGAACGAGCCCGAACGCGAAAGTGATGATCCATCGCCGCTGGACGTTGCTGCCGAGGATGTTCTCGATCGCCATGTAGAGGATCGACACCGCGATGAGGGTTTCGATGAGCGGCGGGAACCACAACGCGGACGGCGCGACGCCGAAGGCGGCGGAGAGCAGCGTGATCGAGTGCGCGACGGTGAATGCGGTCACGATCAGCACGAGCGCTCCGAGCCTGCGAAACGGGATGACGAGGCACAGGATGAAGAGCAGGTGGTCGATGCCGTCCAGGATGTGCCAGAAGCCGTTCTCGACGAAACGCAGGGCGGCCTGATGCCAGCGCGGATCGAGCCGTACCAGGCCCGGATCGCCATGGAGCTCGAACGCGCGCTCCACGCCGCCAGCCGGCAGGAACCGCAGTGCGATAACGACCTGCAGCCCGAGGCGGGCCAGCCGCGGATGTATCGAAAAATCGGAGCGCTCCGACCGGATCGGATACTCGAACAAGACATCGAGGAGTTGCTGGTTCCAGAAGAGATCCATGCTGTTCGGCACGCGCGGGCCTCTCAAGTGCGCCAGGGCCTCTTCGTACGAGACGAAGGACTTGTCGGACGGCAGCGTGATTCGCGCGTCCAGGAGCTGGGGCTGAGCGAGCCGGGTTTCGCCCTCGTAGATCTCCACGTTGTCCGCGATCCACAGGTTTGCCGCGTTGCGCAGCGCCGAGTCGGCGCGCGCGAGGTCGAGGTAGCCGGGACCGCGCTGCGGCACATCGACTTCGCGCATCGCGGCGAGCGGAACGCGTACCAGCAGCCGCAGCCTGTCCCCCGACGGCCTGACGAACATCTGGACCTTCACGTCGTTCGGGAGATCGTGAGCTCCGGCGCCGTACGGCAGCCCGCAGGCAAGTGCTGCCATCAACACCATCAGCGCGCGCAATGCAACGACTACGGGACTGGCTGTTGGCACGACGTACCTCCCAGGAGCGTGCCGGACGTCGACCTGACACGCTCCCGGACTTTATGGAACGGCCCGCTCGCTGACAAGCCGAAACGGCGCCGCGTATAATCCTCGAAAGAGCCGGAGAACGTGCGAGGGACGGAAAATTTCCGCGTCCATCGAGTGGACCCAGCGCGGCCTAACGCAGATTCGAACTGGAAAGGGGGAGGACATGACGGGCATCAGGCGTACTCGCGCCTTCTATCTGGGCGCCGCTCTGGCAGTGGCTGTGATCTCGCTTGCCATCGGCCAGGCAGTGCTGCAAGGGAAGGCGGACGCCCAGGGACGCACTGTCCAGGCGCCGATGTTCGAAGTGGACCCGCTGTGGCCCAAGCCGCTGCCGAATCACTGGCTGCTGGGCTGGACGATCGGGCTGTGGGTCGACGACCAGGATCACATCTGGGTCATCCACCGCGGCGCGGGCGGGCTGCACAACAACGAGCGCGGCCTCGAGTTGAATCCGCCGATCTCGGAATGCTGCCGGACGGCGCCGCCGATACTCGTGTTCGATCAGGCGGGGAATCTTATCCGGTCCTGGGGGGGGCCGGGGCAGGGCTACGAGTGGCCGGAATCGAACCACGGTATCCACGTCGACTACAAGGGCAACGTGTGGATTGGCGGCAACGGCAAGTCCGATGCGCACGTCCTGAAGTTCACCAAGGAAGGGAAGTTCCTGATGCAGGTCGGCCGCCAGGGCAAGAACGCCGGCAGCAACGACCTGGAGAACTTCTGGCGCGTGGCCAAGATCTGGGTCGATCCCAAGACCAACGAGGCCTATATCGCCGACGGCTACGGGAACAAGCGTGTGGCGGTGATCGACGCCGACACCGGCAAGATGAAGCGCTACTGGGGCGCGTACGGCAACAAGCCCGACGATGCCCCCCAGGGCAACTACGACCCCGGCGTGGCGGCGCAGCAGTTCCGCAACCCGGTGCACTGCGTCGAGCGTGCGAACGATGACCTCGTCTACGTGTGCGACCGCCAGGGCGATCGCGTGCAGGTGTTCACGGCGGAAGGCAAGTTCGTGAAGGAGCAGTGGTACGCCCGGCAGACGCTGGGGTCGGGATCGACGTGGGACATCGCGTTTTCGAAGGATCCGCAGCAGCGCTTCATGTTCCTCGCCGACGGCCAGAACGAGAAGGTGCGGATCATCCTGCGCGAGACCATGGAGGAGCTCACCAACTTCGGCGACGGCGGGCGCCAGCCCGGCCAGTTCTACGGAGTACACAGCATCGCCACCGATTCCAAGGGGAACCTCTACACCACCGAGACCTACGAAGGAAAGCGGGTGCAGAAGTTTGTCTACAAGGGCATCGGTACCGTTCCGGCCGGCAGCCAGGGAGTGCTCTGGCCGCGCAAGTAAATCACTGAACGGTGATCGGTGAGCAGTGGAGGAGAAGGGGGCGCTTCCCTCTTCCATCGGGAGCGGGATCGAGGGTGAGGGAGATTTGAGATCGCCTCTAATGGCGGCCGAAATTTTACGGATCGCGATTCCCGTCGTCATCTTGTCCTCGGCCGCTACGGCTGCGCTGGCCGACGACAAGGATCGCATCGTCGGCACGTGGAAGCTCGTGTCTGTGGTTTACGAGGACGTGCAGAGCAAAGAGCGCACGCCGGTACTGGGCGCTCACCCCAAGGGCTACCAGATCGCCACAGCCGAGGGGCGATGGCTCGCCCTCGTCACGGCCGATGGCCGCAAAGTGCCGCAGACGGACGAGGAGCGCGCCGCGGCGCTGCGGACCATGATTTCCTATACCGGCAGGTACCGCCTGGAAGACGGCAAGGTCATCACCAGAGTCGAGGCGGCGTGGAACGAGGCGTGGGTCGGCACCGAGCAGGTGCGCGCTTACCGCTTCGAAGGCGAGCGGCTTCACCTGGAGAGCCCGCCGCAACCGCACCCGAACCTCGGCGGCAAGGTAGTGCGCATCATAGTTACGTGGGAGAAAGAGAAGAACTAGGACGGAGGGACTACACGTTATCAGTCACGCGCGGCCTCTATCCGAACATCGCAAGCATCGTTATCATCCTGTCGGCCGCTTGCGCGCCACCGGGGGTCGCATCCCCAACAGGATCCGTTGGGGCCCCCTGCTCCGCCCCTCGACGCGCTACCACTGGAGGAACAATGGCAAAAGCTTACTGGATCGCGTTTTACCGCTCGATCAAGAATCCCGATGCTCTGGCGGCGTACGCCAAGCTCGCCGGTCCGGCGATTCAAGCCGCCGGCGGAAAATTCCTCGCCCGCGGCGGAACGGCGAAGACCTACGAAGCGGGACTCAACCAGCGCGTGGTCGTGATCGAATTCGAGAGCGTGGAGAAAGCGATCGCGGCGCACGACGGCACCGGCTACCAGGAGGCGCTGAAGGCCCTCGGGAAGGACGCGGTGGAGCGCGATATGCGCATCGTCGAAGGAGTGGGCTGAAGAAGCATGTCCCATATAGACACCAGCCCCGTCGTCCGCGGTTCAGTCTGGATTCTTCCGGCCGGTGACGCCCTCGACCGGATCGAGCAC
The DNA here is from genome assembly GCA_035259205.1 of Burkholderiales bacterium. Lineage (GTDB taxonomy): Bacteria > Pseudomonadota > Gammaproteobacteria > Burkholderiales > SG8-41 > SG8-41. The sequence goes on from DATFWO010000268.1 coordinate 4,610, forward strand.
GCGACCAATCTGGTGCACAAGCGCGGCGGCGGCCCGCGCTTCAGGCCGCATTTGACTCTGCTGAGCGGTCTCGAGACGACCGAGGAGGATGCCGGCCTGAAGCTCAGGCACCTCGCGTCCCGTATCCGGCCGTTCGAGGTCAGGCTGGGCCGCATCGAGTGGCGCCAGGAGTACTTCCGTTGTCTGTACGTCGCGGCAGCGTTGAGCGACGAGCTGGCCGCGGCGCGGCGCGAAGCGTATGACGTGTTCGAGATGAATCCTCCGCCCCCGTTTGAGCCGCACGTAAGCCTCCTGTACGGAAACCTCGACGAGTCTCTGAAGACAGAGCTGGCGGCTGAAGCCGGCGGCGGTCTCGATGTCGCCTTCATGGCGACCGGCGTGCATCTGGTCAACTCTGCGTCCAGCGTGCCGGTCGCGACGTGGAAGACGCTGGCGCAACGACAGTTTACTAGCTGATCGGCGCCGGATCTGCCAGCATCGAAGCGATCGGCCCTCCGCAACGAACGTAAGTTAGCGACTTTCTCCGGCGGCGATGGGAAGCTCCCCGCGCGGCGTGGCCTCGGCGGCCGGCGGGTTTTGTCTGGTCGTGTCCGATTCAGGCGGCAGCGCGACGGGCGGACGCTCCCGGGACGTGCCGTCTTCCCTTGTGATGCACCCGCCGACGGAGGTGTCCGTTCGCCGGTCCATGCACGCCGGATTGCGGTCTGCAGGATGGCCACGAGCGCCCGAGTCCTGGGCGTAGAGCGGACCCGCAACGGGCATTGCACTCGTAAGCAGAATGACACATAGCGATCGCATGACGTTCTCCCCTTATCAATTATCCCGATGAGGTAAGAGTGCCGGTTTCATGTGAAGTTTATTACCGGATGGCGGGATTTGGCCAGCAAAAAACGGGTGGCTCGCGGCGGCTGACCACTCCGGTCGGACGGGGATAACCGGTTCATCCTTCATTACTTGCCGCTTTTTTCGACCTTGCTCCTGATGTCTTCCCTGATCCGGTCGTTGAGGTCGAGGTAGGCGCGGAACAATCCCTCGAACGCGGGCTCGTCTCCAGCGAAATAGCCGACCTGATCGATGTTGATGGCCGTGCTCGACTGAACCACCTTGCGCGCGATCCATGCGGGATGCGCCGGATGTCCGGGTTGCGTGAACGCATAACTGGTCCGGGTCTTCGCATCTTCGAAGAGAACCAGATGCTGGGTAGGAACTTCGCGCGCGGAGCCGGCGTGCTTGCCTTTCACTTGGTCGAGATAGCGCTGCCACTGGTTCTGCGTAATCCTGGGGGTGGCGTAGGGCTTGAACTCCTGCCCGCTTGCCGGCAAGGACAATAACGGCAAGACAACGGCCACCGCTCCCCAGGTGGGGCGTCGAATGGGAAGATCCGCAGCGCGCTTCAAGTCCAGTGTCGGGCGACCGTATCCGCGCCAATCGCCAGAACCTTACTTCTCACTCAGGAAGTAATAGTCCGCCGTATAAGGTATCCGTTCGGTCTTGCCGACGCTCGACTGGGCGCAACCGGCTGCGGGCGCCACACCTCCTGCGGTGTTTACGCGTTGTACGCTCGCGACCTTGCTGAAAGAGCCCTGCGGACCCACTGACTTCGCGACGAGCAGCAGCCAGGGTATCGCGTCCGCCCTTGGTGCATCGGCGCGTTCCTTGACAGTACCCGCGATCTTGCTGCCGTCGTTCGATTCCCACTGCGGGCCGGCATAGTGCTTGCCGATCTTTTTTCCGCCGGCGTCGAACAGATCGGCCTCGGGCGCGATAAATGCCCATTCGTAGGCGCCCGGTTGATCCTTCTTCGCCCGGCATTCGTAGATTTGCACGCCCTTCGCAGGAACGATCATCGTCAGAGACTGGCCCGCGCCAGGGTTGAGCTTGTCCGGCACACTCACCGTCGGGGTAGTGGCAGCGCAAGCCGCGAGGAAGAGAGTCAAAGAAGCAGCCATCAGAGCACGATACATGTTGTTTTCCTTTCGCAAGAATCCGTTGTCATTCGCAATCCGGCAGGTACGTTACGCCGCACGAGCCCGTGACGCAATTGCAAAGGGGTGATAAGTAATAGGTGATAGGTGATAGGACCTAAGTCATAGGCGATGAGTGACGGGACGCCTTCCAGGGCGCGAGACGCACGCCATTTTCTTCGCTACAGTGACGATACGTAGCGAATGAGGCAATGGATGCAGGCGAAAGGAGGAGGAGTGAACGCCGTTTCTGCAGGCTTCTTCAATGCCGTTCGCCTTTCGGCTTCCGCCTTACTTGCGGGGGCGGCGCTGGTGGTCCCGCTCGCTGTGCCCGCCCAGGAGTACCCCAGCAAGCCGGTTCGCCTCATGGTGCCTTTCGCGGCGGGCGGCCCTAACGATCTGGTCATGCGACCCATCGCGCAAAAGCTGCAGGAGTTTCTCGGCCAGCCGTTCGTGGTCGACTATCGGGCGGGCGCTAATGGCGTGATCGGCTCGGATTATGTGGCGAAGGCCGCTCCCGACGGCTACACGCTGCTCGCGGTTTCCTCTTCGTTCCCGGTCAATGCGAGCATTTCCGCGAAGCTGCCGTTCGATCCCGTCCGGGATTTCTCGGGAGTAGGCGCTCTTGCGACGAGCAACATCATCTTCGTGGTGAATCCGACCGTGCCGGCGCGCACGGTGAAGGAGTTCGTTGCATTGGCGCGGACCCGGCCGGGTAAGCTGACCTACGCGTCCTCCGGCACCGGCGGCTCGCTGCACCTCGCAGCCGAGCTGCTGTCGCTCACCTCCGGCATACACATGGTGCACGTCCCGTACAAAGGCGCCGCTCCCGCGATCACCGATCTGATGGGCGGCCACATCGACTCGATGTTCGTCGCCGCTCCCGTCGCCATTCCGCAGATCAAGGCGGGCAGGGTCCGGGTACTCGCAGTAGCCAGCCCACGGAGAGCTCTATCGCTGGCCGAGACTCCGACGTTCGCCGAGGCCGGCTTTCCGAAAATCGAGGTCGATTCGCGCTACGGACTGCTCGCTCCCGCCGCCACGCCGCGGGAAGTGATCGCGAAGCTCAATGCGGCTATCCAGAAAGCGCTGGCCATGAGCGAGTTGCGGGAACGTTACGAGTCTCTGGGGCTGGAGGCCGGAGGCAGCACGCCGCAGGAATATTCAGCCTATCTGCGCGACGAAATCGCGAAGTGGCGCGGAGTGGTAACGGCGGCGAAGTTGCCTTTACAGTGAGTAAGCCTCGAGGCCGAGCGGCTCAACAGCGTCAACGCGATCCTTTGCGACCATTGCTTTTCCATAGCGGCATTGCGCTGAAGCTTTGCATCGCTTTCTGATACTGCAGAACAGCGTCAACGCGACGGACGCGATGGAACGGCAAAGGACGCAATGAAGGTAAGATTGCGTGGGGCGTATTTTCCCATGTGATGATGGCGTTTACCCTTCGCGCCGCGCTTCTAGCCGAGTCTAGTACCTTTTGTTTGACAGTCAGAGACCGTTTACGACTCGCCGAATGCCGTCCCGCATGTGAACCGTATTGAAGTTGAGGAGCAACCCTAGCTTATAGCCGCCAAACCTCAAGTAACTCAGCAGTTGCGCACGATGCACGGGGAGAAGTTTCTCAATTGCCTTAACTTCAACGACGATGCTGGAGTCCACGAGCAGGTCAATGCGGTAGCCGACATCGATTAGCACCCCATCATAACGTAGAGGTATCGGCAATTGCCTGCGGACAGACCGCTTCCTCTTGGACAGTTCGTGCTCAAGACACGCCTCGTAGGCGCCTTCCAGCAGACCTGGGCCCAGTGCGGTATGCACACGCATCGCGGAATCGAGTATCTCCCTCGCGATTGCTTCCTCGTTCATGGTCGTCCAAGGTTCGGGTTTCCATAATTAACGCTCGGGTATCCTTCCGGATTACACGAATGTGAGGTGGCCATGCAGATCCTTTGCGACCATTGCCTTTCCATGGCGACCATAGCGTTGAAGCTTTACGTCATGTCTTGACCCTGCACAACAGCGTCAACGCGATGGGCGCGACGGAACGGCAAGGGACGCAATGGGCGGTACATGAACCGGAAGCACTAGCGATGATCGATCTCCCGATATCCAGATCCTTTGCGACCATTGCCTTTCCATAGCGACCATAGCGTTGAAGCTTTACGTCATGTTTTGATCCTGCACAACAGCGTCAACGCGATGGGCGCGACGGAACGGCGAAGGACGCGATGGGTGGTAAATGAACCGCAAGACGCATTGGCGATCATCGATTTCCCTGTATGCAGCTCCTTTGCGACCATTGCCTTTCCATAGCGGCTATTTGCGTTGAAGCTTCTTACTCCGGCGCGAGCCAGGTGACCCGCCGGCCGCCTTCGCCGCTCTGCGACAACGCCGGCCACAGCCAGTCGAGCGCCGCACGAGCCGTGGCCTCGAACCCGAACGGGGGATTTACCACGAGCATGCCGCAGCCGCGCAGGTTTCCGCTCCAGCCCGCGTCGCGCACCGAAAGCTCCAGCTGGAGGATCTTCCGGATGCCCGTTGCCGCGGCGCTGCGCTCGAACGCGCGCATCGCCGGAGGCTCCATGAGGGGGTACCAGAGCGCATAGACGCCGGTGGCGAACCTGCGATACGCCGTGGCGAGGCCCTGAGTCAGTCGCTTGAATTCCTGCGCGCGGTCGAACGACGAATCGACGAGGATGAGCCCGCGCCGCTCCGACGGCGGCAGAAAGGCCTTGAGCGCCTGGTAGCCGTCCGCGAGCTGCACCTTCACCTGCCGGTCGCCTGCGAACGACGCCGTGAGCGCCGCGCAGTCCGCCTCGTTGAGTTCCGTGAGCACCATGCGGTCATGCGAGCGCAAGAGCCGGCGCGCGATACGCGGTGAGCCTGGGTAGCGCTGGAGCCTGCCGCTTGGGTTCTCCGCGCGCACGATGTCCAGGTACGGCGCGAGCGCAGACGGTGCGTCGCTGCGCGTCCACACGCGGGCGATACCGTCGCGGTATTCGCTGTTCTTCCGCGCCCACGGATGGGCCAGGTCGTAGAGCCCGGTGCCGGCATGGGTGTCGAGGTACAGAAACGGCTTGATCTTCCTTCTCAGCTCCAGCACGAGCTGCGCCAGGAGCGCGTGCTTGAACACGTCGGTAAAGCCCCCGGCATGAAAGAGATGGCGATAGGCGAGCATCTCGAATCCGGTGATAAGTGATGGGTTATGGATGATGAGTACGGAATGACGATGTCCGGCTACGCCCTTAGAATGCGAGTTGTTTCACAAGGGGGAGGGCGGCATGGATTTCACGTCTAAGCGCGCGACGCTCGGCATCTTCTGGTTGTCATTGTACGTGCTGGCCGGGGCTGCGGCTGCGCAGACGCTGACCCCCGCGCAGAAGCAGCTGCGCGAGATTTATCAGGAGCTGGTCGAGATCAATACCACCGACTCGGCCGGCGACACGACGAGGGCCGCCGAGGCCATGGCTGCGCGCCTGCGCGCGGGCGGCATACCGGCGGGCGACATCCAGGTGATCGTGCCGCCGGGCGGGCCCAGGAAGGGAAATCTCGTCGCGCGGCTGCGCGGCACCGGCGCGAAGAAGCCCCTGCTGCTGCTCGCGCACCTCGACGTCGTGGAGGCCAAGCGCGAGGACTGGGAGCGCGATCCGTTCAAGCTCGTGGAGGAAAACGGCTACTTCTACGCGCGTGGTGCGTCCGACGACAAGGCGATGGGCGCCGCGCTGGTGGCGATCATGATCCAGCTGAAGCAGGAAGGCTATGCGCCCAACCGCGATCTCATACTCGCGCTGACCGCCGACGAGGAGATCATTCCGACGAAGTTCAGCGGCGTCGAATATCTCCTGAAAAATCATCGCGAGCTGATCGATGCCGCGCTCGCGCTTAACGAGGGCGGCGGGGGACTGCTCGACCGGAACGGCAAGCAGATGTACCACGGGATACAGGCGGGCGAGAAAGTGTTCCAGACGTACCGGCTGGAGGTGACGAACCCGGGCGGGCACAGCGCACGCCCCGCGAAGGACAACGCGATCTACCGTCTTGCGGACGGGCTCTCGCGGCTCGCCAGGTTCGATTTCCCGTTCAAGCTGAATCCGGTGACGCGCGCTTACTTCGAGCGCACCGCCGCGGTCGAGACCGGCGAGATCGCGGCGGACATGAAAGCGATCCTGCGCGATACCCCCGATCCGCAAGCGCTTGCGCGCCTCACCAATATGCCGGTGTACAACTCGATGATACGCACCACCTGTGTTGCCACGATGCTCGACGCCGGGCACGCGACCAACGCGCTGCCCCAGCGCGCCCGGGCGGTCGTCAATTGCCGGGTGCTGCCCGGCGAGTCCGTCGAGGAAGTGCAGAAGACTCTAGCTCGCGTCATGGTCGACACCGAGATCAAGATCGCGCCGGACGGTGTGCCGGTTCTCTCGCCGGCGCCGCCGCTCGCGGAAATCATGGGGCCCGTTACGGAGGTTACCGCGCAGATGTGGCCTGGAGTGCCGGTGATCCCCACCATGCTCGCCGGGGCTACCGACGGCCGCTTCCTCAACAATGCGGGCATAGCGACGTACGGCATCACCGGGCAGTTCCGCGACCCCGACGGCAGCGGTGTGCATGGGTTGAACGAGCGCATCCGGGTGAGATCGTTCTACGACGGGCATGAATTTCTCTACCGGTTGATCAAGGCGCTGTCGAGGTGACGGCTTCACAATTCGCGCCGACATCGGGCGGTGGCGCAAAGTCACGGGCCGCGGGCATGCAGCCGCAGCCCTGAGCGTCAAGTGACACGCGAACGGTGACGGCGAGTAGCGACATAGTGACCGGTCTTCACAGAGCCGCCGAGCCGAGACCGGAACTTTCCGGCCGTGTCGCCGTCGTATGTGAATACAGCTTTACACAACTCGCACCGGCAGCAAGTTGATCCGGCTGCCGTCTACAGGGGAAAGCCGGAAGCGGCTGGAGTCCCCCTTCAGAAGCCCTCCGGCAACGATGCGAACGGTGCCCTCCTGCACATCCACGCGGAGCGGGCGATGTCGGATATTTTAGGAACGGAGGAAAATCATGCTGGCAAGGTTCAGGAATAGAGTTGCAGCGCTCGGCGCAGCCGTGATCCTGGGAACGCTCGCAGGCTGTGCGGGCACGGGTGAAAAGGTAGGCACGGCGGTCGACGATACTGCGATCACGACCAAGGTCAAGTCGGCGCTCGCCGCCGACCGGGAAGTAAGCGCCACGAGCGTGCACGTGAAAACGACTAACGGCACCGTCAATCTGTCCGGCGAGGTCAAGAGCCGGGAGGAGAAGCGCAAGGCCGAGGAAATCGCAAGAAAAGTGAACGGCGTGCACGCGGTGAGCAACGACCTTGTCGTGAGCAAATAGCCTCGTGCAGTCAGGCCGATCCGGTCTGCGCACCGGGACGAAAGAAAAAGGGCGGCGCTCCGGCGCCGCCTTTTTTTGACAACTCTCATCGTTTACTGATGCTCACCGCTTGCTGCGTCATCGACGTGGTCAGCTCTTCTGCTCCAGCAGCGCCTTGATCAGGTTTCTTGCCGCCGGGCTGTACCAGTCCGTCGGTCCCCACATGCGAGCGAGAACGACGCCCTTGCGGTCGATGAGATAGCTTACGGGCATGCCGAAAGCGCCGTACAGCAGGCCGACCTCGCCCTCGGGATCGAGCGCGATGGGGTAGGTGACCTGCAGCTTCTTGAGGAAAGCCAGCGCGTCCGGCCGCTTGTCCTTGACGTTCACTCCCACGATCTCGAAGCCCTTGCCCTTGAACTCCTGGTACAGACGCTGCATGGAGGGCATCTCGTCCCGGCAGGACTCGCACCACGTCGCCCAGAAGTTCAGGAACACGACCTTGCCCCGAAAATCCTTCAGGCCGATCTTCTTGCCGCCCGGGTCGACGAGCGTAAAGTCCGGGGCGGCAGTATGGTCCTTCATCTCCTGCAGCTTGGGGACGCTACTATAATCGGGCGCCGCGTGGAGGGCGCGGGCGTAGAGCAAGGACCCGCACAAAAAAACTGCGGCCAGCATAATCGCCGGCCGCGAGCGAGACAGGCTTACGATCACGTTTTCAGCCTATTTGATCTTCTTCACCTCGGCCAGGAGCTCGTCGTTTTCCACCAGCGGTTCGCCCTGCTTGAGCACCTTCTTGTAGCGGACAACGCCCTGCTTGTCGATGATGAAGTAGGACCGCTGAGCGAGCTTGCGATCCGCGTTGAAGACTCCGTACGCCTGGGTCGTCTTCCCGTCCGGGAAATCGGAGAGCAGCGGGAAGTTGAGCTTCAGAAAATCGGCAAACGCCTTCTGCGAAAAGGCGACGTTCATGCTGATGCCCACGATCTCGGTGTCGGCTGCCGTGAACTTCGAATAGTCGTCCCTACTGGACGACAGCTCCTTGATTCACGTAGGGGTGAAATCGAGGACGTAGAACTGGACTATGACGTTCTTCTTGCCGGTCGCTTCGGAGAGCTTGAACTTGCCCGATTGCGTGCTCGCCAGCTCGAAGTCCGGTGCCTTGTCGCCGACTTCCACGGCTGCAGCCATGCCGGGGAAAGCAAGCAGCGAACAAGACAATACGATTGCCGGGATGATGCCGCTACCTTTCATGAACCCTCCTTCCATGGATCAACAATCCTTACGTCAACTCTCACGCCACCAGCAGAGCGGGCCCTGCGAACGAGTGAGCCACGTTCCCCAGTGAACAGCGCGGGCCGAGGGAAAATTCCGCCGACCCTCAGAATGCCTTGGCGAAACGAGGCCCTAGTATCGCCGCAAAGGGGGCCAAAGGGAAGTCCACCCGTCCGAGCCTAGTGCAGCACCACTCCCGCGTCCTTTGCCACTTTGCGCCACTTGACGATCTCGGACTTGATGTGGGCGCCGAACTGCTCGGGGGTCGATCCTACCGGAGTGGATCCCTCGGCGCTCAGGCGCTGCACGACGTCGGGTGCCTTCAACGCCTCGGCGATCCCCGCCGCCAGTTTCCTGACGATGGCGGGAGCTACCTTGACGCCGGTGATGAAGCCGTACCATTGATCGACCTCGTAGCCGGGCACGCCGGCCTCCGCAATGGTGGGCAGGTCCGGCATCGCGGGCGAGCGCTTGGCCGCGGAGATCCCGAGCACCCGCAGGCGCCCCGTCAGCATGTGCGGCCGCACGCCGAACATGGTCGTGAACCCGAGCTGGACGTCGTTCGCAAGCTGTGCGACGACCACGTTGGCTGCTCCTTTGTACGGCACGTGCGTCAACTTGATGCCCGCGCGGTGCGCGAACATCTCGCCCGCCATGTGCTGCAGGCCGCCGGTGCCGGACGAGCCGAAATTGAGCTTGCCGGGATTGGCCTTCGCGTACGCGATCAGCTCCTTGACCGATTTCACCGGAGTCTGGGCATTGACCGACAGTACGTAGAACAGCGACGTCGCCTGCGATATTGCCTGCAGGTCCCGCGTAAGATCGTACGAGAGAGTCGGGTTGGTCGCGGAATTTACGGCGTGCGACGCCGAGATCAGGCAAATCGTATAGCCGTCAGGGGGCGCCTGCGACGTAAGCTCGACTCCGATCGCGCCCGCCGCACCGGTCCGGTTGTCGGCCACTACCTGCTGGCCCCAGGCCTGCGAAAGTTTTTCGGCGATCGCCCGCGCGGTGGTATCCGTCCCCGCTCCCGCGACAAACGGCACGATCAACCGGATCGGCTTCGTCGGATAGTTTGCGGAAGCTTCGGGAGCCGCTGCGCGCAAGGGCTGGGCGAGGAGCCCGGCGACCCAATAGACCGCCAGAGTTGCGGCGAATTTGCCGAGGACAGCCACTACTTTCCTCCTCATTTCTAGGCAGTACCCCTGCGCTCGAGAAATTGGAGCGTCGCCTGAACGCAAGGTTCGGCGTGGGTGGCCGCGACGTGATAGGAATTGCCCGGCAGCACGATGAGCTCCGAGTTCGGAATTGTCTTTTGCCAGGCACGGCATTGCTCCACCGTTCCCAACGCGCTCTCTTCCGTGGTCATGACCAGCGTCGGACATGCAATCTTCGGCAGGTCGGCGCGGATGTCGGCGACAGCAATGGTTCCCATGAACCCGAGCTGGGTCGACAGCGCGGTGCGGCCCATGAACTTGCTCCACCATTCGACGCCCTCGGGCGGAAACTGATCTCCGAGGCGGCGTCCCATATTCTTGCGGGCCCAGTGCTCGACGCCGTGCTCCTGCATTTCCTTGCGCGTTGCGGGCACCGTCGCCTCCACGCCTTCGCGAAACGGGGCCGGCGTCCCGACCACCGTCAGGGTACGCACCCGGGCGGGACGGCGCGCAGCGAACGCGCGCGCGATCGTGCCGCCGATCTTTGCCCCGACGAGATGGAAGCGTTCGACTCCCAGCGCGTCCATCAGGCGGCAGTAGTCGTCGATGATTACATCAAGAGTCCAGGAAAAGTCCTTCGGCATCGGCGTCGAAGCGCCGAAGCCGCGCATGTCCGGGCGCACGACGCGATAGCGCCGCGCGAGAGGCGGCACCCACGCATACCACGACGTGCCGCTTTCGGCGTTGCCGTGGAGCATCAACACGGTGTCGGGCTTGCGCCACGGATCCGTGTAGTCGTCCACAACGTAGTTCATTTCGAGGTCGGGCGGTATGCGCAACGTCGGCATCGGGTCCTCCAGTCGATTTCCATGCCATCGATTTGCAGCCCTATTCTAGCGTGATAAATTCGGACTCCGTAACGTATACGAAGCTCCACATTATGACGACTTCGAAATTGCGCTGGATCGCGGCGATCGTGCTGGCAGCGCCCGCGCTCGTAATGTCCGCGGACTATCCCGACCGGCCGATCCGCTTCATCACGCCGGCCCAGCCGGGCGGGACGACGGACATCTTGGCCCGGCTGACGGGGGCCAAGCTCACGGAGGTCCTCAAGCAGCAGGTGATCGTGGACAACCGGGCGAGCGCGAACGGCGTGGTCGCGGGTGAGATCACCGCGAAGTCTCCGCCCGACGGCTACACGATCTTCATGGCGTATCACCAGCACACGATCAACTGGGCCTTGAACCCGAGGCTGCCCTACCATCCCGTCAACGACTTCACACCGATCACGCAGCTCACTTCCGCCGGAGTCATCCTGCTGGTTCATCCTTCGGCGCCGGTGCACAACTTCCGGGAGTTCCTGGAATGGACGAAGAACTACAAGGGCGCGCTCAATTTCGGTTCGGCCGGCAACGGCAGCGGCGGCCACCTTGCGGGGGAGCTCTACAAGATGATGACCGGGGTCAAGGCGCAGCACATACCGTACAAGGGAGCCGGTCCGGCGCTGATCGATCTCGCGGGCGGGCACTTCCAGTTTACCTTCGCGGGCATGCTCGCGTCCCAGCCGTTCATCAAGTCCGGCAAGCTGCGCCCGATCGCGGTAACCGCCCCGAAGCGTGCGCCGGGGCTCGACAACATTCCGACCGTGGCGGAATCCGGGCTGCCCGGTTTCGAGGTGGTCGGCTGGTACGGCGTGATCGCCCCCGCGAAATTGCCGAAGCCCATCCTCACGCGTCTTTACACCGAGTTCGTCGCCATCATCAAGCAGGCCGACGTGCAGCAGCGCGTGCTTTCCGAAGGAGCGGAGCCGGTGGGCAGCGCGCCGGAGGACTTCCGCAGGTTCATGCTCGCGGATCTCGCGAAGTGGGCGAAAGTGGTGAAGCAGAGCGGCGCGACAGCGGACTAGGCCAGTTGGCTGATGTGTCCTGAATTTGCAGTTCCGATAGAATGACGAAAAAGCAGGTTTTCAGCATTTCCCCAAGTCGACTGGCGGTCGCAGAAATGTGCAGTCTCCCGCGTAACTCGTCGTGGCACGTGCTCACGCTGACTGTGGTCATCTGCGCTGCACTGCCGACCACCAGCGCCGCGGCAGAGTACCCTGTTCGCCCTATCCGCTACATTGTCCCTTCAGCACCGGGTGGGGGCGCAGACATCTCCGCGCGTCAGCTGACCGCGGAGCTTGCGGTGCAGATGAAACAGCAGTTCATCATCGACAACCGACCGAGTGCGGGCGGGCTGATCGGCGTGCAATTGCTGGCCGGTTCGCGGCCGGACGGCTATACGCTCGGCTACGGCAACATGGCATACCTCGCGATCAATCCGAGCCTGGTGCCGGACCTCCCGTACGATGTCGACCGGGACTTGCAGCTGATTGGACAGGTCTCGTCGAACCAGAATGTGCTCGCGGTTCGATTGACTCTGCCAGTGAAATCGGTGCAGGACCTCATTGCCTACGCGCGCAGCAATCCGGACAAGCTCTCCTTTGCGTCGTCGGGCAATGGTACGACGCTGCACCTGAGCGGCGAGCTCTTCAAGCAGATGACGGGCACGCGCATCGTGCACGTCCCTTACAAGGCCGTGACGCAGGGCCTGACCGAGTTGATGGCCGGGCAGGTCGATCTCATCTTCGACAATCAGTCGTCGATCGTGACCTTCATCCGCGCCGGCAAAGTTCGCCCGCTTGCGGTTACGGGACCGAAGCGATCACCCGTCCTTACTGATCTGCCGACTCTGTCGGAAGCTGGTGTGCGCGGCTACGAAATCACGACCTGGGCGGCGATGATCGGACCGGCGGGTATGCCCAAGGCGGTCGTTGCGAGATTGAACGCGGAAATCCAGAAGGCCTGCACGTCGCCACGGCTGCTGGCGACGCTTACCGAGCAGGGTGGGGCCTGCGCGCCGGGCTCGTCCGAGCAATTCACCCAGTTCGTCAGGAAGGAGCGGGTAAAGTGGGGAGACATTGTGAAGCGGTCTGGCGCCAAGATCGAATAGTGGACTGCCCCTGGACTGCGCGTTTGTCAGAAATTTTTACAAATCCCAAGATAATCGGCACGCCATGTCCGTAGGGCATTGACAAATAGAGCTATTCCCAACTGGTACGGCTTTTGCGAGGATTTTACACTTCTATGAATTCTTACCAATCATTCAAAATGCGCCCGATCGATTTTCCCATCGTGCTATCCGCAACCGCGAGTTCTGCACACCCTAAGTCGGCGCGCAACGGGAGCGGCCGGCGGGAACGATTCAAATGCGCGGGATCGATTTCCCGGTCAGTGGCCTTCCTGTTACTGTTGCTCTCGTCGATCTTCCTCGCCCCCGCGCACGCGACCTGGGTAAATAGCTCAGGCACTCAATTCCAGGTCGCAGGCGCTCTCAGGACCATCACGCCGACGATAGCCACCGGGTTCCTCGACCCTACTTGCGGTTCCGCCGGAGGAACCTCGCTAGCCCAGGTTCCGGGCTCGAAGCTGACCCCGGAAGTCCCGTTGCCGATCGTACTGGTCGTGAGTTGCCTCGGCAGTAACGCCACGATCCAGTCGCAGCTGAACTTTATCAATCCTGCAGACGGGGCGGTCGTCAAACAGATTTCGACGACGACCGCCCCGACTCAAGGCAATCAAGGGGGCTGGGTGCACCTGGTCTATCGCCCGGACAAGGGCGACCTCCTCGGCTGCGGGGCGAACGGCGCTCTCTACACCATTACCCTTGCCGGCACTGCGACTCTCCTCCCTCAGGTGGCGGTGGCGACCAACTGTACAGGCTTGGCCTGGGATGCCGAAGCGGACATGATCTACCTGGGCCTCGCCGTCGGCGGCGGAGGCAAAATCGGCCGGGTCGTTCGCTTCAAGGACGGGACGACGAGCCTCCTCGGGGACTTTACCAACCTCCCGTGCGTGGCCAATGGCCTGGCGATCAGCGGGGGCGTCCTGCTCATGTCGTGCGACGGCACCGTTACGATACGCCGGCTGGACAAGAACACCGGGCTCAGTCTCGGCGTCCAAGGCACGCTGAGCGCTACAGGGTTAACCTCCGTGCAACCCGAACCTGGGCTAGGCGACTTCGCGTGCGACCCGGTGACGTTCCGCAAGGATGCGACCGGGAAGGACTCGTTCACGGATGCGCTCTGGTCGCGGCGGGGTGCGAACGGC